>CALUQL010000059.1 GCA_944322895.1 Candidatus Gastranaerophilales bacterium | reverse complement strand
TCCGGATTTTTATCATCTTCAACTGCAACTATTTTTTCATTAATGATTTTATTACCACTTATACTTTTCTGAAAACCATCTGAAGAAGATACATCTAAATTAGAAAATAAAACTTCTGCATCTAAATTTGCCAAAACATCATCTAAAAGTTTAACCCCACCGTCAAATTCATGATTTCCCGGTGTAAATAAAGTCATTGTATTTGATGCAATACCTTTAATTTGTCTAATAAATTCATTAAAAATATCAAGCTGAAATCTAGCAACTTCTTTACTTGGATTCGTCAAATAGCCTTTCCTTGAACCATCCATAAACCAGTCACCACAAACAGAAATAACATTTGCTGTCCCTTTTTCATTCGTTTTCAGGAATATATCGTTTTTTCGACTCCTCATCTCTTCTAAAGCTTGATTAGCTAAAGATAACTCGCCATGAGTATCTGAAAATGCATTTATATTTAATGTCGCACTTCTAAAACTGGCATTATGCTTATAATTATTATTTACCGAAAGAATTTTCATATCTTGATAATACTTATAAAAGTTTTTTTTTGTTTTATCACATTTAAAATATTAACTTTCATTAAGGATTATATTATAACTCAAGTTTAACAATAATACTAAAAGATACTTTTATAACAATAAAGATAAAAGTTGAAAATTTTATGTTAAAATTGCGTTTGGGAGATTTATTATGAAATTATGTGTTATAGGAACAGGTTATGTAGGTTTAGTTGCAGGAACTTGTCTTGCAGATATGGGCAATACTGTTATTTGCATTGATAACAATAAAGAAAAAATTTCAAAATTACAAAAAGGAATTATACCAATATATGAACCGGGTTTAGAAGAATTAATAAAAAATAATGTTAAAGAAAAACGATTATCTTTCTCAACTGACCTAGCAAAAGCAATTAGAGAATCCAGTGTTTGTTTCATTGCTGTTGCAACCCCACAAGATACAGATGGTTCTTGCAACCTAGATGCAGTTATAAATGTTACAAAAGAAATCGCACATAATATAAATGAATATAAAGTCATAGTAAATAAGTCCACAGTACCGGTCGGAACAGCAGAAAAATTAAGTAATATTATTAAAGAAATAACTAACGTTCCCTTTGATGTCGTATCAAACCCTGAATTTTTAAAACAAGGAGCCGCCGTTGATGATTTTCTTTCCCCAGACAGAGTTATCATAGGTTCTGACTCAGAAAAAGCATCAAAAATAATGAGTGATATATATTCACCATATTTTAAAACATCAAACAGAATAATTTTCATGGATGTAAAATCCGCAGAAATGACAAAGTATGTAGCAAATGCATTCCTCGCAACAAAAATTTCATTCATAAATGAAATGGCAAATATATGTGAAAAGGTTGGAGCTGATATCGAAAAAGTTAGAATAGGAATATCAACTGATAACAGAATTGGTGACAAATTTTTATTTCCGGGAATCGGATTTGGTGGAAGCTGTTTTCCTAAAGATGTAAGTGCATTAATTTCTGTAGCAAAAGAAAATAGTACAGGATTTAATATGCTTGAAGCTGTAAAAGAAATTAATACTAAACAAAAGAAATTGTTCGTAGATAAAATTTTAAATTACTATAATGGAAATATAAATAATAAAACTTTTGCTATATGGGGGTTATCTTTTAAACCCAAAACGAATGATATGAGAGAAGCTCCATCAATTGATATAATAAATGCATTACTAAATAAAGGGGCAAAAATTAAAGCATATGATCCACAAGCAATGGAAAATGCAAAACTAATATTTAAAGACAAAATAGAATACGCACAGTCAGCTTATAATGCAATTGAAAATGCTGATTCTCTAATTTTATTAACAGAATGGAATGAATTTAGGGAGCCTGATTTAGAAAAATTAAAAGATAAGCTAAATGATAAAATAATTTTTGATGGAAGAAATCAATATAATAAAACAAAACTAAACGCTTACGGACTTAAATATATAAATATCGGATGTAAACAAAATTACATTCATTAAGTTTTGTAAAAACGAATTTTTATAAAGCCA
This sequence comes from Candidatus Gastranaerophilales bacterium, assembly GCA_944322895.1. GTDB lineage: Bacteria > Cyanobacteriota > Vampirovibrionia > Gastranaerophilales > Gastranaerophilaceae > Avigastranaerophilus. The sequence goes on along the minus strand of CALUQL010000059.1, from coordinate 9,748 downwards.
GACTTACTCCCATAGGGAAAATTGAAATTTACGAATATACTAGAAAAAAAAACATGTTATTTTTTGTTATAATCAAAACCACTAGATAGCAAATTTTATTATTTTGCGATTTAGAACAGATGTACGAGAGTATGGATGGATAATATGAAAATCAATTCTATTACAACAACTACGGGATATCTGAAAGGCAGGGCAACCGAGCGCTTGCTAAGCCGAGGAAAAGAGTGTGCGAAAGAGCGACATAACTTAAAACAAAATTATAATGACAAAATAAACACGACCATCGAGAGTAATTCTGATGGTCGTGTGAGTTTTAAGGGAGGTACCCCACTTCTTCATAAAGCAGCAAACTTCGCATCAGATAATCCATTAGTAGCAGAAGCATTATTTGCAATTCTTATTACTTGCGGATTAAGACCATTGACTATTATGGCAACAGCCAAAACCGATGAAGATAAAGAAAAATGTTCTTATCAGGCAGCAAAATCCGTTTCAACAGGACTTGTAGGTCTCGCCACTTCGGTCTTAGTCGGCATACCAATTGCCGCAGCAGCTAAAGCAGCACAAAAACGAGGTGCCTTTAACATGCCTGAAGAAATGAAAAAGAAATCAATGGATGTAGTAAAACAAGGAGCAGAAAGTTTAACAAAACTTGCAGAAAAATTCACAAGTGAAGGAAAACATCCTGAACTTGTTGAACAAATAAAAGGTTTAACTGCACCAATGGCAGAAAAAGGATCTATAAATCTTGGAATATTTAAAAAAGCAGGTAAAGGTGCTGAAAAAATGTTCAAAGAAAAAATAGATAATATTGCACCAGAAATATCGGAATCAGTAAGAAATGCCATTAGCGAACAAAAAACAATAGACAACTTTGCAAGAACAGGAAAAAATGTTATTGATAAGTTATTCCAACCAATATTTATGCCAATAAGAGCAACAATAACCGTAGCATTGGTTCCAACCATACTTGCAGCACTTGGATTGAAAAAAACAAGTAGCAAAAAACCTGAAGAAAAAGAAAAGATAACGCCATACGATTATCTAAGCTACCATGTATTCAAAACAAGTGACGATAAAAAGATTTTTCAAGCTTTTTCGGGGGTAGCCAATTATGAGAATAAATAGTATTAACAATACATATCAATTCAAACAAAGTAATAATAATTACTACAACAACCCGAAAGCGCAATCATTTAAAGGCGTACCAGCTACTATAACAGAACCTCTTTCTAACTTTTATGAGAAAGTTGCTTCAAAAGGCGGTTTTCAAAAATTTATTTCAAAATTTAGCAAAACAAACTCCTTTACACATTTAATGGTTGCTGAAAGTTGTTTCTTATCAGGCTTTTACATGATAAATACCTTAAGAAACAAAAAAATAAAAAAAGAACAAAAACCACAAATGCTTATAAATGATGCGTTGACTTTAGGAGTATCTACAGCAGGAGCTTATTTACTTGATGATAAAGTAACAAAAGTAGTTGATAATCTTTCGAATAGTTACTTCACAAAAAACCAAGACTTTTACATTAATAAAGCAAAAGAATCAGCAAAAAATCTGGCTCAAAAAACAGGCATTATGGATGATATCTTTAATGCAGCCAAAGAAGCAACTGATGATGGTATTGGTGCAGTTACAAAGAAAATAGGTGAACAACTAAGCGGAATTGTTGCAAAAGGTGATAAAACAAAAGCATTCCAAATTTCTGCAGATAAACTAAAAGAAGTTCAAGAAGGTGTATCTAATGCTATTAAGGCAAACAAAGGTAATATGGAAGGTGCGAAAAAAGCGGCAACAGGTTTAATTGATGACGTTTATGATAAATTAGCAGGCAAAGTTGAAGCTGATAAAGTAATTCCTGGTATAAATAAAATTAAAACTCTTGTAATCTTCGGTATTATTTACAGATACTTAGGACCTGTTGTTGTAACTCCTATTGCAAATAAATTAAGTTCTAAGTTTTTCTCTAACAAGAAAAATAGCGAAACGAAAAAAGCGTAAACTAAGAATACAAACATATTAAATAAAAGAATCTGGCAAAACAGGTTCTTTTATTTTTGTTGACTTTTCATAATTTAACATTAAATAAAAAGCAAGGTAAGAATAACTGCATATAAGACAAACTCTAACATTATTATTTTCTAATCCATTATCGGCTCTTAATATAACTTTACATGTTTTTTTCAGAACTAAAGTTAAAAACCAAGTCTGTCGATATACAAAACAGGACAACAAATAACAATGGAGAAAGAAGATGGGCTTAGCAGCTTCACAGGCAAGATTTCTAGGTATAACCGCAAGAAAATCAAATATAGAATATGAAGGTCAACAAGTAAACCAACAACGTACAGCCTTAGCTGAAGAAGTTAACGCTTTATATAGTAAACTATTATCTCTTAAGGTACCTGTTGCACCTGATACAACAGAGTTTTATGAATCAAATTATAGTTTTAGTATTTCAGATAAAACAAATAATCAAGATGGTAATTATATAGTTAAAAATTACTATGAAAATGATGACGGTTCTTATTATATGGATGTAGAACGTACATATGATAAAAATATGGCTGAACAAAGTGATCTATCAAATCAATGGAAAATTGTTAAGTCTGAAGATGGAACTTATAGTTTAGTTAATATAAAAGATGAAACAAGCTATGCACTAAGTTTATCAAGCGATCCAACTGAAATAAAGAGCTTAATAGACTCAACAGCAGGTATTCAACCATTACCGGAAGGAACACAAAATTTATACACATATAAAGATAGTGATGGGAAAACACATTATATCCCCGATGTTCAAGTTACAGGATATGATCCAGCAGCTGAACAAAATTCAATCTATTCATATATGAAAACAAATAAAACAGTTACAGAAACAACCACATTCGACAATGTTCAAGTAACATTTGACGGAAATAACAGAATGAGTTCTATTACCATTCCAGGTGTTGTTTCAGGATTAGATGTAGATACAACAAGAACATATGATTCAGAAGGTTATGATGCAGCATTAAGAGATTACACAATGAGCAAAGATGAATATGACAAAATGGTTGCTGACTTAAACGCTCAAACAGAATCTCTACAACAAGAAGATAAAGTTCTTGAATTAAGATTAAACCAAATTGATACAGAACAAAACGAATTACAAACAGAACTTGAAGCAGTAAAAGCAGTATTAGATAAAAACATAGAAAATACCTTCAATACATTCTCTTAATAATGAAGGCATTATAGAAGAAAGCAAACACAAATAAACACATTGAGGAATGTAAGAAATGAGTTATAAAAACGATAGTTATTTAGTTATATCAAATAAATATGGTTCTTTAAGTGGTGATGCAAAAGCCATGTTATTTGAGACTTACGACCTTTTAAGAGACATCACTGTAAGCGGAAGTGCCTCTGATGGTGCCGGTTTCGGGACAGCAGGAAGCTTCCTATGGAAAATCGCAAGTATGATTGCACCCAGTTCATTTATGTCAACAATGGGTGGTGGAACTGCAATAAACATTCCTGGTACATCCTATTGGTCTCCATCAAATTCAACAATAGGTACTAATTCTGCATTCGGTATTGGTTCACTATCTCAATACTCAGGATTCACAGGTGGTGCTAGTCCTGTTGTACAAGGTTTCGGAACCTCCAGTGAAGTTGGTTATTTAACAGGCGGCGCTTCAGCTTTAACTTCTGTAACGGAAATTGCAAATTCTGCAGGTGTAAATGCACTCGCATATACTGGTGGTTTGGCATCTGGTTTTGGTTTTGGTGATAGTTTCTTATTGCCTGCAGCTGGTGTAGTTTCCGGATTTGGTGGTATTTTACAGGCTATGTCTCCATATTTAGGTGAATTTGGTCTTGGTACAACATTAATAGGTAACTTATTACAAGGTACAGCAAGTGCTCCACTAGCCGCATATCAAAAAGTTACAAGTAGTATTTTAAGTAATGCCGATACGATTTTACAAAATAAAGTAAAAAATATAGAAACAGTTTGTAAAATGTTAGATGCTCAAAATGATGTTGTTAAGAAAATGTTGAAAGATGATATTGAAAGTATGAGTGATAAAATCCAAAATATGTAATTATTTTCCTTTCCTTATACATACATTACAGAACCCTCACAAGAGGGTTCTTTCTAATATTGAGAATCCAACTTAGACTCACCTATTTTAATCAATATAAAATTCCCACAATCTTTAATTGCTCCATCCTTCGGATATATCGCCATCGTTTTAGAAATTTTACTCACTTCTTTTATGAAGTTTTCATAATCTTCTTTTTTATTAAAATGAACAAAATCCTTATATGCTTTTACTTCAAATCCTTGTTCCTTCATAAATGCATATGGACGCTGAACAAATAATTCTGATGGAATAGAATCATATCTATCCCAATTAAAAATACTAACATTAATTTCAGCAGCTTCTATATAATATTGTCGATTTAATTTTGGATTATCTTTAACACCAATTATAAGAATAGGTTTATCTCCTAATTTTTTAACTTCTTGGTTCAATGAATATGCGAACAATCTATCATTTTGGAATTTTAAATATTCTGTATAAAATATTCTGTTAAGTTCTTGTATCAACGAGAAAACAACATAGAATATTACCACTATACAAATCTTTCTCAATATTTCATTTTTTTTGCATATTTTATATAAAAGAACAAACGATATAGCACAAAAAATATTATATGGAGAATAAACTCTATAATAAAAGTCATAATTTCCTGTTGATAAAAAAGGTAGTATTGGCAATAGAAAAACCGCTATACTAATAAAAATCAGATTTCTTTTTTTCTTTATTGAATAAACTATCATTATAACAAAAAAAATAAGGCAAGAAATTACGATTACTTGCGATGCTATGTCATATTTGCAAGTTTCTATAAAATTATTTATAAATTTTAACATTATATTCTCAAAAGATGTTATAAAAGAATTTAAAGAAGAAAAATCATATTTCATTAATTCATATATTCTTTCTTCTCTATTAAAATTAAAAATTTTTCTTAAGGATAATAGAAAACACCAATTAATAAATGCTGTTAAAAAAAACAACAACAATGAAGATAATAATTCTGGATAAACTTTACTTTTATCTTCATTAACTATTATCTTTAATATAGATATTGTAAAGATAATCATCAAAAAGTATATAAGTCCTGTTTCATAAAATGAAATACTAAAAATCAAAAGTATAATTGTATTTATATACTTTCTATAATTATTAGATTGTTCCTTATTATAAAAACTATAAACAGATATAATACTGAGTAAAAAAGATAAAGCATACTCTACATTTGTATCCATAAAACAATATATAAACCCTATATAGGGGAAAGATAACATTATACAAGAAAATATTATTGAAGCTTTTTCACAAAAAATCTGTGGAAATTTTTCAGAAAATAACTTAGAGCATAAATTTATAGAAATCATGTATATAAGAACAAAGAAAAATTCTCTCACAAATGGAATATATTCATACGCCATTAATAATTTTCTTGTCAAAAACAAACCCAATCTATTTACACCAAGTAGCACATAAAAATTAGACCAAGTCCCAAGTATTTCATCATCTACTCCCATAGAAGAATGAGTTAAAGCAAATCCATAAGAGAGTATAGCTGTTAATATTAATAAAAACCAATAATAAAAACTATTTTTTAACAGTTTTTCTAGCATAAAATCCTCACAATTATAGCTAAATATTATCAAACAGCTGAAATTAAATCAAATATTAAAGAACTCTTTCTAATTTGCCAGTTTTAAATGCATTATTAGCTTCTTCTTCTGTCATTGGGCCATTACTTCTTAAAATTTCTGCAGCTTTACTGCATTTTTCTATTAATTGACGATTTTCTATATTCTTCATACTCAAAGCATTAGAAAGTACCTTTGGCATATTTAGACCAAATCCTTTTGAAAGTTGTGTATAATAAAATCTTTCATAATCGCTTGGAATTCGGAGTGTCCAATTATCTTTATCTGATTTACCTGATATATTTATTCGCTCACACATACCAAACATATCTGGCAAGGTGAAAAACTGTTTTGCAGATGTAAATATTTCTGCAAATTTAGCAGTTCTAAAATCTTCTTCGACTTTTTGTTCTTCTGTTTGTCCGTTATATTCTTGCACTGAATATTTTAACTTTGCCTCATCTATATTGTAATCTCTATGCATTCCATCAAGATGAAGTTTTCTTCTTTCTTTGTCTTTTGATAAATTAACAAGGGAATCATTATCGTGACACCCAACTCCTACATAAAATTTACCATTCTGATAACCTTTTTCCAAAAACTTTGCAGGTGTCTCATCATACTCAGCATATGCAGTTGTATATAAATGAGGATATTTATTAAATGTCATTTCTCGGCTCTTACCTGCTGAAATCCCAACAAGTTCAAGCATTATATTATCAGGATTATTTTCCTCAAATTTATCACCTAAAGCGTTTTTTGCTGCAGCGTTCATTATATTGAAAATAGTAAAATTAATTTCAGGTAACTTGACTTCTTCATAATTTCCATTAACTGCTTGATATATAAATGGGGTAACAAATTGCCATGCAGCATCCATTCTTATGCCATCATATCTTTTGAAAAATTCAGTATATTTATCATATAAAAATTTCCCAACTTCTCCTAATTTAGATAAATCACCATCATCTATGCATTCGCCCAACTTCGTATAATCTAATGCTGGAAGCCCCCATGTTTGAATCCCATTTGTTTCTGGACAACCCGGATCTGGACCTCCATAATACAAATTTTCTCTAAAACAATCTATATTAGCCCACATCTCACCTTGAGAAAATCCAATTAAACAATCCCCATATAATTTTATATTTTCAGAGTTCAAGAAAATTCGACTCTCTTTCTGTTGCTTAGCAGCTATAAATTGCTTAAAATTCTCAAAATCAACAATTTCTTGATACTGACTTTTTAATTCCGCAATCCTATTTTGGCGGACAGAATTGGGGATTTCTGAACTATATAGCATTTTGTCAGTTTCATCCCATTGAGATATATCAGAAGTAGCATAATGAAGCGTTAATACTTCATAAAGAGCATTTTTATCTAACCAAGAAGAATTTTCTTTTTTAAAGTTCATAAATTCATTATATAACCCTACCGCAGCTAATTTTTTTGCTTTAAGTGCTGCTTTATAATTTTCATATGCTTTCTTCAATAATTTTTCTTGTATTCCTTCTTCATTTTCAGAACCAATCACATATTCATAATCTGTTCTATATTCTCTTATAGTTTTATCTCGAGGATATTCTTCATCTACCTTTTTTATATCTTCCGTTGAAAGAATATTTGCATATTCATTTTTTGTAAGTTTCTTTAAATCTATAATATGATCACCAAATGCATAATTAGTACCGGAATAAGGAGAAGTATTATTCCTTGTTATTTTACCTTGCGGCTGTAGTTGAATTGATGTTATGCCTGTCATTGATTTTAAAAACGCTATAAATTTTTTCATAGAATCTGAAAATGTCGTGCCAATACCTGTATTATATCCTTCTTCTGATGGTGTATTAAAATCAAAGACTATTGCAGTAGTATCTTTTATTTGTAAAGCATCCTTTGCTTCATTGAGTAATTCTGCATATACTTTCTTCTCTTCAGTAGTAAAAGCTCTTCCAAAATTTTGATACTTTGTCAGTGGATTTATACGCATAACATTCCTCTTTTTACTTTCAATAGTTTAAAAATACTAAACAAATAATTTGTTATTTTTATATAATTTATTTACAATTTAAAGGTATATTTAAGTTTAAAAAATACTGGTTTTAATATGAAAAAAATAATAAAATTAATTATTTACTTAGCTTTCTCTATTGGAATAATTTTCTCGATAATTGAAAATGATAACTTTAAAGAAAACTCAATCAATGTAAATTCAAACAAAAAACTAACAGAAAAAGATTATGTAAATATGTATTGTACAGGAATAAAAGAATACGTCTTAGCAGATAAAACAAGAGTTGATTGCTTAACTGATGAATATGCTATTGAATTTGATTATGCAAAGAAATGGGCAGAAAGCATTGGTCAATCTTTGTATTATTCTAAAAAGACAGGAAAAAAACCGGCTGTTGCAATTATTACCAATGGAGAAAATGATTTAAAATACATACAAAGAATTAAAGAGACTGATGAAAAAATTACAATATTTGAAATTCCGGCAAATATCATAAGAAATAACAAAGAATAAAAAAAGAGGATGAAAATTCATCCTCTTTAAATTTTTTAAATTAAAAATTTTCCATTTTCATAAATAAGTTCATCATCAGCAAAAATTTGACCGCCATTTTTCATATTCTTAATCAAATCCCAATGCAAACCTGAAACATTCTTACCGCCTGTATCAGGGTATGATGCACCAACTGCCATATGGATTGAACCACCTATTTTTTCATCAAATAAAATATTTCCGGTTACATCTTGAATCATATCATTTGTACCAATTGCTATTTCACCAACAAATCTTGAACCTTCATCCATATCTAGCATATTATTCAAAAAGTCTTCACCTTTTTCTGCTTTCGCATCAATAACTTTTCCGTCTTTTAATGTTAAAAGAACTTTTTGTGCTTCATTTCCTCGGTACAATTGAGGAAAATCAAAATATATTTGACCATTTGCACTATCCTCTATAGGAGAGGTATAAACTTCACCATCCGGGAAGTTACACTCCCCTGCACAACTCTTCCAAGTTCTACCGAAAACATTAAACGTTATATCTGTTTTATCTCCAACAATTCTAATTTTTGATTTTTTATTGAGATAATCAGCTATTTTTTCCTGTTTTTCTCCAATTTCAATCCATTTTGAAACAGGATCTTCTTCATGTAAATAACAAGATTTTATCAAGAATTCAGTATATTCCTCTAATGACATTTTTGCTTCTTGAGCTAAAGCATTAGTAGGGAAATCGGCAATGACCCACTTCAATTCTCCATCCGCAGCACGTTTTAGCATTTTTTCAGACAAATGCTTCATTACACTTGAACGCTTTGCCAACTTTTTAGAATCTAATCTTGCCATATTTTTTAGATTTAATGGTGCTCCAATAGATATAAGATTTTTAGCCTTTTCATATTCCATCTCTGTCATTGGATCAATATATTCAAGCTGTTCATCCGTTGCATTCTTTATATATACCTCATTTAAACCTTCTACACCCATTCTGACAACAGGGTATGCTCCTTTTAAAAGAACTTGTTTATAGATTTCTTTTACTAAAGGTTGAGAAAGGTATGAATCTGTTCTTATTATTGTAAGTTCACCTTTTTGAACCTTAACAGAATAATCGACAAGAACTTTGGCATATTTTTCCCATAATTTATTCATTTTTATACCTCGTCATTTGCAAGTGCATTTAAACGACCTAAATAGATTCCTCTTTTTGATGTCTTTATAAACTCTGTAATTCTTAAAACATTTTTATCGTTCGGATATTTTTCTTCTAATTCTTTAACTACATTTGTAAGTGTTGTAGTTCTTGCTTGAATATGTTTATAAGCATCTCTGATATGTTCTATTTCTTCTTTAGAAAAACCTCTTCTTTTTAACCCGACTACGTTTGGACCGTGTAAAATAGCAGGAGCACTTGCTGCCTTTGCAAATGGAGGAATATCCATTCTTGCTGCAGAGAAACCTGAAAGGATTACATATTCACCTATTCTTATATTTTGATGAAATACGCTCATTCC
>CALUQL010000058.1 GCA_944322895.1 Candidatus Gastranaerophilales bacterium | reverse complement strand
GCAGGTTTTGAAACACTTGTTGAAGCTGGTTATGACCCACAAAATGCTTATTTTGAATGTATCCACGAAATGAAATTAATCGTTGACTTAATTTATCAAGGCGGATTCTCAAAAATGAGATATTCTATTTCTGATACAGCTGAATTTGGTGACTACGAAATAGGTAAACGTATTATTACAGAAGAAACAAAAAAAGAAATGAAAAAAGTTCTTTCAGAAATTCAAGATGGTACTTTTGCCGGTAAATGGATTACAGAAAATAAAGCTGCAGGAAGAGCTCACTTCTTAGCAACAAGAAAAGTTAAAGCTGAACACCAATTAGAAAAAGTTGGTAAAGAACTTAGAAAAATGTATTCTTGGAATGAAGAAAAATAGTTTCTTTAAATAAACAAAAAAAGAGATGTTAATATTTAACATCTCTTTTTATTTTATATTATATTTCTATATCAGTCCTAGTTCATGATGTTTATTATATATTTCTTGAGCCATAACATCAATTTTAGCAAAATCTTCTGCTTTAGCACGTCCTTTAACAAGAACTGGTTCTATAACATCTAGTTTTAATGGTGCCAACATATCAGCCATTTTACCAAATAAATTACCACCCCAACCGTATGAACCTATAAATGAAGCAATCTTTGCTTTTGGTTTCAATACACTGGCTAAATATACAGTATTAAATGCAGCCGGATGTGGTCCTGCTAATACCATTGAAGTTCCAAGTACAATTGTTGTACCGTCAACTAAAGCTATAGCCAAATCACCCAAATTTCCGTCTACCATGTCATATTTTATAGACGGAATTCCTTTTTCTGCAAGTTTATTTGCAAGATAATCAATCATCTCTGTTGTTGAATGATACATTGACACATATGGTAAAAGAACTAAATTTTTGCCTTTCTCCCCTGCCCAATCTTCATATAAATCAAGTATATAATTAGGATTTTTATGAATTGGACCATGGCTTGGCATTACCATATCAACATTCATATTTCTAATTTGCTGAATATATTTTCTGCAAACTGTAGCAAATGGCATCATAATCTCTGCATAATATTTTTTTGCACTTCTTTCAAGTTCTTTAGAAGGAACAGCAAATACATCTTCAAAAACATAATGTGCTCCAAGAAAATCACAAGTACAAATAATATTATCTTCTTTTAAATAAGTAAACATTGTATCAGGCCAATGAACTCCCGGCGCAATTTTAAACTGAAGAGTTTTATCACCTAATGATAATTCCTCATCATTTTTTACAATTTTTATTTTGTCTGAAGGAATTAATAACATTTCCTTCAAATTTCCTGCACATACCGCATTTGTAACAACTACCGCTTGCGGAAATTTTTCTAACATTGCAGGAATACTTCCTGAATGATCCTGTTCACCATGGTTGGCTATAATATAATCTACTTTTTTTATCCCGTTTTCATCAAACGATTTCAAATATTCTTGAGTAAATTTGGGATACATTGTATCAATAACAGCGGTCTTTTCACTACCTATAACTATATAAGAATTATAACTGGTGCCGTGATCCAAAGGTATTAACTCATCAAAAATCAACCTGTCACAATCATTCATACCTGCATATAGGATATTATCCTTTATCTTTTTATAAGTCATAGTCTAACCTGCCTCTCCCAACTTTAAACAAGAATTTTTTAATTATTGTTGTTTTTCAAACAAATCTTTACCTACACCACATAATGGGCAAACATAATCTTCCGGTAAATCTTCAAATGCAACATTACCGTTTTCTGCCGGTTCATAAACATAGTGACATACTGTACAAATGTAATTATCCATTTTTTATCTCCTTTACTACTCTTCTATATTATCATATAAAATTTAAATTAAATCAGACAATTTGCTAATTTTCTTCAGTTTGACAATCCTTGCAAATCCCGTGAAACACTATATCATAGGAATTTATTATAAATCCTGTTTCTTTTTGCGTATTTTCTATAATTTCAGGTGCAACCTTGGCATCTATATCAAATACTCGATTACACTTCTTACACAAAAAATGATAATGAGTATGAGTATTATGATCAAAATGTTCTGCGTCTTCTAACCCGCTAATTTTTTTTATACTACCAGAATTAGCCATTCGTCTAAGATTACGGTAGACGGTCGCAATACCTATATTTGAATCGGGCTGTTCTCCCTTTATTATATTATATAAGCGTTCTGCAGTGGGATGCACGGCATGTCTTCTTAAAGTATCAAAAATTATTTCTCTCTGTCTTGAATAATTCATATAAATTGATATCCATTATCACTTTTACAATATATATTATGTACTATTTTTTTTATTTTTACACATTTTTTTAAAGAATATTAACAAAATTTACAATATTCATTTTATTTTTCAGTCTTTTCGTATTTTATTAAGTAGCCAATATATATTTTCTCCAAGATTTTCCATATTTTGCATTGCTTCTTCATCAGATAAGACATCGCCTTTATCTCTACCAAAGCCTAAATTCCAATATGTAGATCCGGGAATAATCATCTCTGACATCAAAAACATATGATGAATAGATGCTTGTATTGCAGAACCGCCACCTCTCCTTTGTGCAACTATAGCCGCACCTATTTTATGTTTTAATAATTTTCCATTACCTAAAGCTATAACTCCCATTCTATCTATAAAGGCTTTCATTTCGGGTGTCATTGCCGAAAAATAAGATGGTGTTCCTAGAACTATAGCATCAGAATTATATACATCTTCTAAAATATTATTTAAAATATCATCATTAAATGCACATTTTCTGTTTTGGAGTTTTTTACACGCCCAACATCCTCTACAACCGTGAATATTTGTCCCACCGATTTGAATTAATTTTGTTTCGACACCTTTTTTTTCAAGAGTTTCCAAAACTTTTCTCAACATTATTTCTGTATTCCCACCATTGCGTGGACTTCCATTAACTGCAATTACCTTCATACTATCATCCTTTTTTCTAATCTTTAACAATTTTAAATACAGCTTTTAATAATTGTCAATCTAAGCAACAGAATATATACTACCTGCTATTTTGTTTTTTCTAACAACTAATTAGACTAACAAAAAAAGGGTTGAGTAAAATGAAAAAAGTATTAGTAATTTTAGTTTTAATATTGGGACTTCCCTCTTTTGCAAAAACAATTACAGGCGAAATAAAAAAAGAACGAAGAAAAGATGTAAATCAAGTTTACGATTCAAACACTAACACACCAATCGAAGGAGTTGTTATAAAAATTCCATCAAAAAACTATATGACCAGAACAAAAGAAGATGGAACATTTAAACTTGAAACAAAAATCAACTCCCCAACTATAATGTCTTTGGAAAAATCAGGATATAAACCATATTCAATGACAATAAATTCTCAACCCCAAACACCTATCAGTATAGGAATAGAAAAAACAACACCTAAAGACATAATTGTAGAAACGAATATGATTCATATTGGTGATGATTCTTTTTCAGAGAGAAGTGCAAATGCTTATGATTTTAGTGCTAATTCAAATGGTTCATTTTATACAAAAGATTTTAGCATAAAACCTTTAAAACCTAGCGAGCAATTGAAACTTATTATAGGCTCAATAATAGGAATAGATACAATTGAAGCTCAAAGAATAGGTCAATCAAGAGTATTAACGGCATACTCAAGTCCACCTGAATTATATTTCAACGGAAATAAAATAGCCGAAATTAAAATTAATGGAGATAATCAAAAAATTAATATTCCTAAAGGTTTAATAAAAGAGAATCAAAATAACAACGTAACCATAAAAACAGGAAGAAATCTCTATAAAACAACTGCTATAGACTATGACGATATAGAATTCACAAATCTGCTTTTAGAAATTCAATAATTAACAATCCACCATTTTATCATTTCTGATATAATTATAATAAAAGGGAGCGTTAATATTTATGCCGTTTGAGTTTAAGAAGTTAAATATTGAAGATGTTCAACTTATAATTCCAAAAGTTTTTGATGATGAGAGAGGTTTTTTCCTGGAAAGTTACAAAAAAACAGATTTTATCAATAACGGAATAAATATTGATTTTAATCAAGACAACCATTCACGCTCAACAAAAGGGGTTTTAAGAGGATTACATTACCAAGCTTCGCCAAAAGGTCAAGCAAAAATTGTACGGTGTATAAAAGGCGAAATTTTTGATGTAGCTGTTGATATAAGAAAAAATTCACCGACTTTTGGGAAGTGGGTCGGAGAAAAACTATCTGAAAAAAACAAACATATGCTATATATTCCTGATGGTTTTGCACATGGTTTTGTTGTTCTAAGTGATATTGCAGAGATATTTTATAAAGCATCGAATGAATACTCAAAAGAACATGATAGGGGCATTTTATGGTGCGATCCTGATATTGGAATAGATTGGGGTATAGATTTTGAGCCTATATTAAGCGAAAAAGATAAAATTCAACCGAGATTAAAAGAAATAGAGGATTAAAATGAATATACTTGTTACAGGTGGTGCAGGTTTTATTGGAAGTTGTTTCATAAGACACATACTAAAAAAATATCAAAATTATAAAGTTATAAATATTGATGCCTTAACCTATGCCGGAAATATAGAAAACCTTAACGACGTGAAAGATAATCCAAACTACAAATTCGTTCACGGAAATATATGTGACAAAGAACTGGTACAAGAATTGATAAAGGAAGTTGACTGTGTTGTTAATTTTGCAGCAGAAAGTCATGTTGATCGTTCAATAACCGGTCCTGAAATATTTATAGAAACAAATGTAAAAGGAACTTTAAATTTATTACAAGCAGCAAAAGATGCTAAGATTGAAAGATATCTTCAAGTTTCAACAGATGAAGTATATGGTTCTTTAGGAAAAACCGGTTATTTTTATGAAACAACACCACTTGCCCCAAACAGTCCATATTCTGCTTCTAAAGCCAGTGCTGATTTGTTGGTTAGAGCTTACTATGAAACTTATAAAATGCCTGTTTTAAATACACGTTGTTCAAATAATTATGGACCTTACCAATACCCTGAAAAATTAATTCCATTTTTCATATCCAGACTTTTAAAAGGAGAAAAAGTACCTGTATATGGTGATGGTTTAAATGTACGTGATTGGTTATATGTATATGATCATTGCAATGCAATTGATACGGTGTTACATAAAGGAAAAATCGGTGAAATATATAATATTGGCGGTCATAATGAAAAAACAAATATTGAAATTACAAAATTAATATTAAATGCTATGGGTAAAGATGAATCTTCTATTGAATATGTTCAAGACAGATTAGGTCACGACAGACGATACGCGATAAGCAATGATAAAATTCAATCACAACTTGGATGGGAACCATCTTTAACATTTGAAGAAGGTATTAAAATTACAATTGACTGGTATTTGAATAATCAAAACTGGATAGAAAGTATAGAAAAAAAGAACTCAGGAGTTATATAGAATGAAGATTCTTGTTACGGGTGCAAAAGGAATGCTAGGTCAAGACCTTTGTCCGATATTGGAAGACGAAAATTTCGAAGTTTTAGAAACAGATATAGATAATCTTGATATCACAAATATTCAAAATGTTGAAGAAATCTTATCGTTAAATAAGCCAGATTATGTCATACATTGTGCGGCATATACTAATGTTGATAAAGCAGAAGAAGAAACAGATACAGCATTCAAAATAAATGCTCAAGGAACAAAAAATATTGCAGATATTTGTAAGAAATTGGGAATAACATTAATATACATATCAACCGATTATGTTTTTGACGGAACAAAAAAAGATAAATATTTGCCAAATGATAAAACAAACCCCATAAATGTATATGGGAAATCAAAACTTGAAGGTGAAAAAGCTGTACAAGAATGTGAAAAATACTATATTGCAAGAACAAGTTGGTTATACGGGCATCATGGAAAGAATTTTGTTGAAACAATGATTAGTTTAAAAGATAAAGATGAATTAAAAGTTGTAGATGATCAAATAGGCTGCCCAACTTGGACTGTTGAACTTTCAAACGGAATTGTAAAGCTTATAAATGAAAAAATGCCGTTTGGAATATATCAAATATGCGGAAGCGGACATACAAGTTGGTATGGTTTTGCTAAAAAGATATTTGAACTATGCAATTATAATGTTAATTTAAAACCTTGTACTACAGATGAATTTCCAAGAAAAGCAAAACGACCAAATAACAGCATTATGGAAAATAATAAAATGTGTAGAAAATGGGAAACAGCATTAAAAGAATATTTAGAATTGAGGTGTGAATGAAGGGTATAGTTTTAGCAGGCGGAGCTGGTACTCGTCTATATCCATCAACTATAGCAATTTCAAAGCAATTATTACCGGTATATGACAAACCTATGATTTATCACCCGATTTCTGTATTAATGCTTGCAGGAATAAGGGAAATTCTAATTATTTCTACTCCAAAAGATTTACCTGACTTCAAAAAATTATTAGGTGATGGCAGTGAATTAGGAGTTCATTTTTCATACAAAGAACAACCAAGTCCTGATGGTTTAGCGCAAGCATTTATTTTAGGTAAAGAGTTTATTGGGAATGATTCTGTTGCCTTGATTTTGGGTGATAATATATTCTATGGTCCATCTTTTTCAAAAATGTTGAAAGATGCAGTAAAAAGAACTGAAAACGAAGTAGGTGCTACTTTATTTGCTTATGAAGTAAAAGACCCACAACGTTTTGGAGTTGTTGAATTTGATAAAAATAAAAAAGTAATTTCTATTGAAGAAAAACCTCAAAATCCAAAATCAAAATATGCAGTTACAGGATTATATTTCTATAACAATCATGTTGTAGAATATGTCAAAAATCAAAAACCATCAAAAAGAAATGAACTGGAAATAACAGATTTAAATAATACATATCTTGCAAAAGAAAAAGTTCACGTTGAAATTCTCGGACGAGGATTTGCTTGGCTTGACACAGGTACTCATGAATCACTTCTTCAAGCCTCCCAATTTATAAAAACCATAGAAGATAATCAAGGTTTCAAAATTGCTTGTCTTGAAGAAGTAGCATTCCGAATGGGCTTTATTTCTAAAAAACAATTATATGCAATTGCGGATAAATATCCGAACAATCCATATTATCAATATATTAAGAACATTAATTAGCAAGCTTTTGACAATAACTGTTTAAGATATGAATAATCTAAAATACTCTTTATTCCTGCAAAAATAAAGTTTATGCCTATAAGCATCCCAACAAACCATAAGGCAGTATATGGAAGTCTAATAAAAATAACAATAGAAAGAAGTAATTGTACAACACCTGTAAATAAAGCAACCCAAAATATTGGCTTAAAGCCCTTTACTGATACTGCACTCGAAAATGAGCTTATACTTTCAAGTAAAAAATATAATGCAGTAGCAACCGTTAAAAGTAACGTATTAAATAAAGGATGAAAGACCAAATATAAACCTATAATTAAAAGTATAAACCCCGACATTATTGATAAAAATGGAGAAGCTATTTCCTTTCTTGCAATAATTGAATTTATAATTCTATATATCCCGATAAAAGATAAACCTATACTTAAAAGAAAAGCTAATATTATTGTTGTTGACTGAGATAAATATAGCATAATAGCACCAATAATAATTAAAAAGATTCCTTCTGAAAGAAGAATATCACCGGTTCGTTTTATAACATTTAACATATATAACCTCCATTTTTAAATATTATGGGAAATTTTTAAAAGATATTCATCGCCCAATATCTTTAGTCCAATCCTACAATGCTATTTTCGATATATTCCTATATATTATTTTTTAGAAGGAGTAAATATGCGTAACAAGAAAAAATCATTACTTAATGCTCTAAAAAATAAATGTACAAAAACTGTACGAATATGTACTATAAGATTTTGTGCAATTGGCTGTTTAGTCGAAGATTATGAAGATGATGATATTGTCTGCTTAGAAAATGTAAATGTTGTTTATACAGATGGTTGCCGAAAAAATGAACACAGAGACTCAATTTGTATTTGTGATGACCATATAATTGCTTTTGAAGCAATAGATAAAAAAATATAAAAATTACCGATTTCTCGGTAATTTTAATCTAAAACTGAACAACAATTTTATTGACAACTATTCTACAAAACCGCTCTTTATGTCAGGTTGTTCATTAAAATTAAATATAAAATGAGAATATCTTTCCATTCTTAATTTAAACCAACTTAACATAGTATCAGAGCCGTAAATCTTTATAGTTCGCATTCTATCAAATTTTTTATTACTTCTGTTATATGATTCATCAATATATGTTTGACACTTACAATTAAGTTCTTCAACCAAATCATAAAGGGTCTTTAACCACGCAGCTTGAACATATGAATCATTAACTTTGTACTCTAGAATCATAACTTTCCTGACTATTTTGCAAAGAGAACATCTCGCATAACTATTATCTATATACCTATATATTCAAATTTTTAAACATGTTTTTTTAAATAGAAACAAAATAAAATTTATATCAAAAAAAATAAAATGGTGGAAAACATTACAATATAAGAGTTTATCCAATGTATATATTTTGGATATTTATTAAGATATATTAAGTTTATTATAAAATTAAGCTTCTTTGGATTTTAAATAATTCATATGTATTTTCCATAAGCATAGCAATAGTCATAGGACCAACACCTCCTGGAACAGGAGTAATAAAAGATGCTTTTTCATATACAGAAGTAAAATCAACATCGCCCAAAATGCCTGCTTCAGTTCTATTAATACCGACATCAATAACCACTGCACCTTGTTTTATAAATGAACCATCAATAAAATTAGGCTTACCGACAGCAGACACAATTATATCAGCATTTTTTGTAATTTCTTTAAGATTTTTTGTATAGCTGTTTGCCATTGTAACAGTAGCATTTCTTTGTTGAAACATAAGAGATAAAGGTTTTCCTACAATATTTGAACGTCCTATTACAATTACATTTTTACCTTCTATCTTTATATTATACGAATCTAAAAGTTTAACAATTCCTTTGGGTGTACAAGGAAATGCATATGGCATATATCCCAATGCTAATCTGCCAAAGTTATATGAAGTAAAGCCATCAACATCTTTAACTGGGTCTATAGCTTCAAGTATTTTCTTCTGATTTATACCTTTTGGAAGCGGAAGTTGCACTAATATTGCATTAATATTTTCATCTTCATTTAAAATATAAATATGTTCTAATATATTTTCTTCCGTGACATCAGAAGGGAGTGGAATAACAATTGAATCAAACCCGACATATTCAGCTTTCTTTTGCTTATTTTTCACATAAATTTGACTTGCAGAATTATCCCCCACTAGAATCACAGCAAGTTTTGGTTTCTTTGCTAAATTTTCAGTATTTAATTTTATGTTTTCTATAATTTTATTTGCAAGCGATTTACCATCAAGTATAACTGTCATTGAATTCCCTCACTTTGCGGAATATTTAGTCTGTAATATAGTTCATCCATTGCTTTTTCTACAATTTTTGACTCTTTTGAAACTCTATTTTCCTTTAATGTATCATCTTTAGGAATTGTACCTAATGTAGTCAAATCATATTTTTGAAGCAATTGAAGCAATGGTTCTATTTCCTGTTTATTTACTTTATTTAAAATTACACCAAGTTGTTCTCCTGCTGCATATTTTGCACTATACTCCTCAATTCTTTTTGCTAAATGAATAGAAGCTTCATTTGGTCTTGCAATTACAAGAGTAACATTAATAGGAATATCAACAAGTTGATGCAAATATTTTAAATCAAATTCACAATCAAAAATAACATAATCATAACGAGCAATTAATTTAACTAAAGCATCATTAATCTGCTTTGTTATAGGACATCTGCAATCTTTTGATCCTATCAACCAAGAGACAATGATATCTGTATTATCATCTAGCGGCTCAAGAATATCCTCAAGAGCCCATTCTATGTATTCCTGTTTTGTCATATCTTCAGGAATACCTGTTTTATATTCATGCTTACCGCTTCTTATACCATATATGGTTTGTCTTATATCTTTACCAAAGCTATGACCAAGTTCAGCAGTTAAGTCATTATCAAATAGCAGAATTGTT
Organism: Candidatus Gastranaerophilales bacterium; assembly: GCA_944322895.1. Taxonomy (GTDB): domain Bacteria; phylum Cyanobacteriota; class Vampirovibrionia; order Gastranaerophilales; family Gastranaerophilaceae; genus Avigastranaerophilus. Next base: position 1,777 of record CALUQL010000058.1, on the reverse strand, counting down.
TTATCAGGATGTTTTTGACGAAGAACTCGCCATAAGGCTTTTACTACTGTCGTTTTACCGCTCCCACTCTTTCCCGTAATAGCTATTGATACAGTCATTAAAATCTCCCAAATCCTATTTATAGTCATATTATAACAAATATGATAACTATGTAAAACCCATATAAAATTACAAAAAAATTGTAATATTCAAATTTATAAAAATAGGAGGTTCTATTTTTCATAGCACCTCCTATTTTCTTATATAAAGAAATTAACTAAATACTTGTAACAGCTCCTTTATCTGAAGAAGAAACAACGGTTGAATATCTTTTCAAATATCCTTTTTTAACCTTTGTAGGAAGCGGTTTAAAGTTTTTTCTTCTTTCTTCAAGAACAGAATCAGGAACATTCAATGTTAATTCTCTATTTGGAATATCAATATGAATTTCATCACCATTCTCTATCAAACCAATAATACCGCCAGCAGGAGCTTCTGGTGATATATGACCAATGCAAAGTCCTCTTGTACCGCCGGAGAATCTGCCGTCAGTTATAAGAGCAACATATTTTCCAAGTCCTTTACCAACAATAGCAGATGTCGGTGACAACATTTCTCTCATGCCGGGTCCACCTTTTGGACCTTCATATCGGATAACAACAACATCACCTTTTACAATTTTATCATCCATAATTGCTTGCATAGCATCTTCTTCGCTATTAAAAGTTTTAGCTTTACCTGTAAACACTAAAGCTTCTTTTTCAACACCGGAAATTTTTACCACAGCACCATTAGGAGCTAAATTACCATGTAAAACAGCAAGCCCAGGATTTGAAGTAACAGGATCAGAGATTGGTCTTATTACTTCATTATCACACCAAATATCAGCAGAGGCGATTTGAGATAACTTAAGACCTGATACACCTGTTGTATCAGTCATTTCTTTTACATTACCATATATAGTTTTTAATACGGCAGGAATACCGCCTGCATTATCTAAATCAGTCATTGTTTTTGCTGCAGATGGATCAAGTTTAATAATTTGAGGAACTTTAAAACTTAATTCTTCAAAATCTTTTAATGTAACGTCAACCCCTGCTTCATTAGCTATTGCAAGCAAGTGCAAAATAGAGTTAGTTGAACCGCCTAAAGCTAAATCTACAATTATTGCATTTCTGATTGACTCTTTTGTAATTATAGAAGAAGGACGAATATCTTTTTCAATTAACTCATTAATAATAACACCTGAATCAAAGGCAATACGTTTAGTTTTAGCACTAACAGCAGCAGAAGTAGCGCAACCGGGCAAACTCATACCCATAACTTCTGTCAAACAAGCCATAGTATTTGCAGTATATAAGCCTTGGCAAGCACCTGCCGTAGGACAAGATGTTATTTCCATTTCCTTAAGCATTTTTTCATCTATTTCGCCATTTGAAAACTTACCGATTGCTTCAAATGTACCTTTTATCATAGTAAGTGTATTATTATGACATTTACCGTCAGACATTGGACCTACTGTAACAACAATACAAGGAATATCAAGTCTTGCTGCAGCCATAATCATACCGGGAGTAATTTTATCGCAATTAGTTAATAAAACAAGCCCGTCTAACTTATGAGCAGTTGCGACAGACTCAATACAATCTGCAATCAAATCACGAGACGGAAGAGAATAATTCATTCCGCTATGTCCCATTGCAATACCGTCACAAATAGCAGGAACACCAAAAATAAATGCTTGACCGCCACCTGTATGAATACCTTTTTCTATTTGACGTTCAATTTCTCTCATTCC
>CALUQL010000057.1 GCA_944322895.1 Candidatus Gastranaerophilales bacterium | reverse complement strand
GATGCTGACAAATTATTACCAAATAAAAACTTAAACAGAGCTGAAGCTGCAGTATTATTATACAAGCTAAAAGAAAAAATTGACTCTGTAAAAAAACAATATGTAAGTGATGAAAAAGTTCTTTCTACAGAACACTTAAATGTTACAAAGAAAGCTGAAGTTAATGAAGTTCAAATTACAAACCAAAGAAAAGTTGTTTTAGCAAAAAATATCATAAAAGGCTATTTCTATACTTACTTCACATCTAAAGATGCGCAAGTTGGTGATACTGTAACATTCACTGCAAAAAATGACATTCATACAGAAGAAGGTACATTAGTAATTCCTGCTGCTACAACAATGAAAGCCAAAATCACTTCAGTAGAACCTAAAAAATGGTGGAATAAAAACGATAAAGTTACTGTAGAATTTGAATCTATGACTTTACCATGCGGAACTTGTATTCCATTTAAAGCAGAAGTTATTAACAACAATGGCGTATTAACAGAAAACAGATGGGCAAAACCTGTTGGTTACACTGTTGGCGGTGCTGTAGTTGGTACTGGTGTTGGTATGGGCATTGCAGCTATTGCTTCTCAAGATGATGATCATTTTGGTGAAGGAATTGCAATTGGCGCTCCTGTGGGTGCTGGTGTTGGTCTTTTAACAGGCTTAACAACTCCAGGTAGAACATACAAAGCTAATGATGGTGACTATGTTTGGTTAGAATTAACTCAAGATTTATCTATTCCTAACTAATTAGATAAAACTTTTAAGAAAGAGCCTCTTGGTTTTCAAGAGGCTTTTTTAATGCCTTTATACAAAAGGGTTGAAATAAAAACATGTTCTTGATACTATCTTGGCATAGTAGAAATTATAATTATTAAAGGTGGTGAATAAAATGCCTGAAGTAAGAGTTGGTGATAACGAAAGTATTGAAAGCGCTCTTAAAAGATTTAAGAAAAAAATCCAAAAAGCTGGTATACTTTCAGAAATAAAACGTCGCGAAAGATACGAAAAGCCTAGCATAAAGAAAAAACGCAAATCTGAAGCAGCTCGTAAAAGACGTGTATAGTATATAATAAATAAGAGAACTAATTAAATAGTTCTCTTATTTACTTATGAGGGATATGTTATGAAAAAAGAAATTGTTTGTTCAGTTATTATCACATTATTATATGCAATTGTTACATTAATTGCGGTAATTCATCACGAAATTTGGGCTGATGAAGCACAAGTTTGGATGTTATGTAAACATTTATCAATTCCAGAATTAATTAATCACCTTCATAACGAAGGTCATCCTTCACTAATGTATTTAATAACTATGCCTTTTGCAAAAATATTTTCAAATATTTTATATATGCAAATAATATGTTGGCTAGCAATGTGTTTTTCCGTATTCTTATTAATGCATAAATCAAAATTTCCTTTTTATGTTAAATTAGCTATAATTTCAAGTGGAGGGTTCTTATATTTCTTACCTGTAATGGCAAGAAGCTACGCAATAATCCCGGCTCTGATTTTTATATCAGCAATTTTTTATTCAAAAAGAAGAGAAAATCCTATTTTATATGCCATTCCTCTATTTCTACTTGCGAACACACATGCTATTATGTTTGGTTTTGTCTCTATTCTTGCCTTCTTATTCATTTATGAAACTTTAAAAGAGAAAGAATTTTACAGAACAAGACTAATTTCAATAATCTTAATATTATTAGGACTTACCCTAGTTGTATTACAACTTCATAACACAACATCTGAAAACTATTATATTACATATAAACCTAATTACTTCCTACTGAACATAATTAAAGTTCCGGTATTCTTTTTCCTAAGTGCATTTAATTATGAAATAACTATAAATAAAGCTTTCTTGTTCCCTATTCTTGATGTTTTTACTTTTATATCTCTTTTAACTATATTCATAGTATTATTCATTGATTTATTTATAAATAACAAAAAAATTTTTCTGATTGGAGCACTAGGAATTATCTTTCAATTTTGCATTTATATTTTTACATATAGTGCAAATATTTATGTAAATAAGATTTTCATTACTTTTTCTATATTAATATTTTGTTTTTGGATTTTATATGAAGATAATTCGTTTAAAAATAATTCTAAATTAGGAGGTAGGAAAATAAGTTCAATTTTACTTTGCATCTTTTTCTTCCTAACTTGCTATAACGGCATAAATTATTACATTTTAGACTACAAATATAACTATGCCGGTGCAAAAGAAACAGCTGCTTTTATCAAAGATAATCTAAATAAGAATTCCAAATTCTTAATAGATAATGAATCTTATATGATATCTTTATCTTATTATTTACAGGATAAATATAATATTTTTTCAGTTATCAGAAACAAAAAGCTAAAATATATAATATGGGATGAAATAAATTCGCAACGTCTTTCCAATATTGCTTGGTATAAATATACAAAAATACTAGCAGAAGAAGGAATTCAAGATATATATATTGTTCGTTCATATGCAGATGAAAAGAACAAAAATATTTCTAAGAAATTAGAAGAAGAATATAAAGATGATTTTAAACTTATATTTTGTTCTAGTCCTTCTGTTGAAAAAAATGAAGGCTATAAGATTTATAAATATACTAATAGAAATTAGTTCCTCTTAGGAAGAAACAGGCCAAATACATTTAAAAATTTCTTTATTCTATCTAAAATTCCAAGTTTGTCAGAAATCGTAGAATTTTTAGGAGCAGGTAATGCCAAACGTTTAGGTGACTCCGGCAATGCCAATCTTTCTTGAGATGCTGGAAGCGCTAAAACTTCATTAGGTTTTGATGTACCTTTAGAACTCAATATCTGTTCAGGCTTTATTTCAAATACTGGTTTTTCTTGGATAATTGGATTTATTTTCGGTTCAGGCAAAGCCAATATATTATTTTGTCTTATAGAAGTTGCTTCAGGTATCACATCAACAATTGGTTTTGATGAAACTGTAGGCGTAACTGACGGTTCCGGAGTAACATCAACAATTGGTTTTGATGAAACTGTAGGCGAAGATGTTGCTTCTGGAGGAACATTCGATACAGGAGTTGCAGAAACCCTGGACGAAATATTCTTAAAACTTGTCTTTATATTTTTAGGTAAATCCACCAAACATTTTCCAATAGCTCTAATAGTTGACATATTTTTAGCACCATCAACCTTGGCTGCTTTTAATGAAGATTTAGCACCAGCAGCAGAAACACCTATTGTAAAAGTACCTGAACCCATATCCTGCCAAGCCAACTTAGCTTCATTATCTGTTTTAGCATTTGCTTGTCTATAAATTCCTTTTCCAATTTGAACACTACCGCCAAGCAAACCCGCAGCTACCATAACAGGAGCGGCAGCACCACCTGTCAAGGCAATTAATACCGCACCACCCGCAATTGAAGCTGCTGTTATTAACATATTTTTAGGCGAAGAAAATATTGTTTTTATTGGTTTTACAAGACCTTCTCCAAAGTTCTTCATTTTCTCTGAGAAAGAAATTTTACCATCATCTTTTCCATCAGAAGTTACAACTGACTTTTCACCATTAGAATTTTGCAAATTAGGTTTCACTTCTGTAGTTTTTTGCAGTGTATCTTTATCTATTTTTCCGGAAAGAGCAGAATCCGGAAAATATTGTTTTTCAACACGTCTTGCCGCCCAGATATCCATTATCTGATCTGTAAAATTACATAAATTTGTATCTACATAATTGCGTGTCATAAAAACCCAGCCAGAAACATTTACTAAATATATAAAAAATATTTAACAACCAAAATTGCTCGATTTTATATGAGAAATTACAAATTATTTTAAATCTTTGCTTCGTTCAAGAAGGTTATTTATTATTTTCTTTGCTATTTTTGGATTAGAAATGGTTGAATTACCGCCAATACAACCACCTTCACAGCACATAACTTCAATCAAATTACCTTCAGGGCAGATTCCATCCTTAGCATACTTTTTCAATTGTCTTATAGATTCCTTTGTTAGACCATCTATATAACAAGGTTTTGACTTCTTGTCTTCAGGAAGCAATGAATTAACGGCACCTGCCACACCTCCAGTTACACCGTAATTACGTCCCTGCTTAGAACTTTCATATTGATATTCACAATCTTCCATTTCTAGAATTTCAATTTTTCTTGCAACAAAAACAGCACCTAGTTCATCTGCATTCATTACATAATCTATATTATCATTTACTTGTACTTCTTTTCTCTTTGCAACACAAGGGCTTATAAATACGGTTATTGCATCAGGATATTCTTCTTTTACAATCTCTGCAGTATAGAACAGAGGGGTTTTTGTATCTGAAACATATGGTTTTATTTCAGGCAAATGCTTTTCTATAAGATTATTATAACCGGCGCAACAAGAAGTTGTCATAAAAGGTGCCCCTTTTTCCATTCTTTCTATAAATTCATCCGATTCTTTCCTTGTAGTAACATCAGCACCTTGTGCAACTTCAACAACATCATAAAATCCTGCTTTTATCATTGCCGATTTCAACTGAAAAATAGTTCCAGGGAATTGACCTGCAATAGCTGGGGCAAACATTGCTACAACTTTTTTACCCATTTTTATAGATTTTAAAATATCGATCAATTGACTTTTTTCATTAACTGCTCCAAATGGACAAGCAGCAACACATTTACCGCAAGATATACATTTTTCAAAATCTATTACAGCAGTTCCATTTTCACCTTTTGAAATAGCCCCAACAGGACATGCTTGTTCACAAGGAACAATCAAACGTACAATCGCATTATACGGACAAGCACTAATACACATACCGCAATTTTTACATTTTGAAGCATCTATATTACTTTTTCCGCCAGCTATTTCTATAGCTCCAAATTTACATGTTTTCTCACAAGAACGAGCAACACAACCTTGGCATAAATCGGTTACATAAACTCTTGAAGGAACACACCCTTTACAAGCTGCTTCAATAATTGTTAATGGATTTTCTTCTACCTCTTTTCTATCAAGTGATTGAGATGCAAAATCCTCAAGTTTTTCCGACTCATCAAGATTTTCAAGAGAGAATCCCATATCAGCAATTATTCTGTCTTTTATTATTTCACGTTCCTTATAAATACAACATCTATATGGCACTTCACAATCTTTTGGTCTCATCTGGAAAGGAATTGAAGCAGTATTTTTTTCAAAATCATTTGAATCAAACGCCTGTACAAGTCTAATTAAAATATCTCTTTTAATATGAATTGCTTGACTATTATTATTCATTTTCACCAACCTTTTTCTCAATAGCCAATAAAACCTTCTCTATAGTAGCAGATGAAATAACTTCGCCATCAACTTTTACATATGGAGCTTTTGAATGCTTATCATTTGATGAGCATTGTCCCAAACATAAACTTGGTTTAACCACAACTCTATCACCATATTTCTGTGGAACTATATCATATAACTCATTCAAAAAAGAACTTCCCATAACAAAACAAGTAGTTCCTGAACATATTCTTACTTCTATTGTTTCCATATATACCCCTTAATAAACAATCAATAAAATTATTTTACCATAATTCTAAATATATCTTACATCAACTTTTTTTGTATATTTTTCTTCTAAAATTTCAACTATTCTTTTAACAACATTTCTTCTTATTTCAATTTCCACAGGCATATTAGGATTATAATGAGCCTGATTTAGTTTAACTCCAACCATAAATTTAATCTCATCACTATCTAAGAGAAAATTAATTAATTTACCGGCTGCGTCATCTTCTATAATTCCTTTTTCTAAATATTCCAAGGTTTTAGTCAAGGTCAAAATACCTTCTGTAATTAAATCAACGCCTTTCATATAAGAAATTCCGGGAAGTTTTCCTACATTTAAATTTCTATCTGTTTCTATTTCTAAGTTTAACTCTCTGGCTATAAGATTTGCAGTAGTGCCTCCTGCAATTGCTTTTTTACCGTTAAAACTATAAAAACTTTTAGCATATAAAGCATCTTGTTCCATATCATATGGTGGACCGGTAAAGACAATAGATTTTCTCGGTTCTCTGAAATAGAAACAAACAACTGATGTATCATCTTTCAACTTGTGATCCGGTTCAATCAATTCAATCTGTCTCACAATATGTTTTGTAAGCTCATCTGAAGATATAAATGGTGTCTCTTTTAATTTATTTAAAACTATTTCAATGAGCCCTTCTCTTCTTACCCCTAACCTTAATTCTTTGGTGCCCAATGCAGCTTGCGTAACACCATCAGAACAAAAAATTATTCTGTCATCCTTTTCTAACTTTATATTATATAAATGCATATGACGATTTGGAAAAGTTTTGGACGTAATTACTCTTTCTTCAGGATTAAGAATTTGATTATTTCTAATCCATAAAAACTGTGGATTACCTTCTTCAACTATTTTTGCATTACCTTCTTCATCACAATCTATTGCTGAAAATGTAGAATAACTGATTTTTCTTACTTTACAAACAGGTAAAGAATTCATAATAGTTTCACAGGCTACTTTTATATCAGATTGTGCCTCAATAAACTTCAATAGCATAGTAGCCGTCATACTCGCTAAAATATTTGCTTTTATTCCGCTTCCTAAACCATCTGACAATATACCTATAACTCGACCGTTATTTTTATATCTTTTCGAGATAAAATAATCACCATATGCATTTTGGTTATATTTTTTTTCTTGACTGCATCCTACATCTATGAACATTATTCATCCTCTTCGGTATTACATTCATAGTCTTTTGCTATTGAATCTAATAATACTTCAGTTTCAACCATATGTTCACCTAATAGACAAGCGATTTCTTGGACAGTTGCTATATTTTTAGCAATTACATCTCTTGCTTTCTTTGCAATTTTTTCTCTATCCATTTCTGATTTTGTAACATCTGTTATAACAGCTCCTGCTATTTCACCAGATTCAATAGTAAACGCACTTATATCATACAACTTATCACCTATTGCGTAGTGCTCTTTGTGTATATCTTGCCCTGAACGTAATGCCGTTTTGAATATATCACCAAAAGGAACTATTCTTTCAATTGCAGCACCTTTTAAACCTTCTTCTCTTGATGAAAAGACATCATACATATCGGAACAAAACATCTTAAGAAAAGCATCATTTGTTTCTAATATATTATAATTTTTATCAACCATAACAACAGCTGCAGGCATACATCTAACCAAAGCTGCAGCTTTTCTTACTGCTATTTTTCGCATATATGATACACACATAGATGTCTCTGCATCTCCGGCTATTAAAGCATTTACAAAATCTCGACAAGTTGAATATCCACAGCCACTACAATTTAGTTCATCTTCTTGTGAATGTTTACTTATTCTTTTTAAAGCTTCATCTATTTGTTCTATTGTATATTTACGCTTTTCCACAGGTTGTGGTTTATAATTTTCACTTACAACGACTTCAGGTTCTTTTGGAACTTCATCACGATATTTTGTTGTAGTTAAAACATCAGAAGTTACAGCTATAATTCCTCTTTCAGTTGACAAACAAGGACCATTTACACATCCGCCTTCACAACCCAATGCTTCTATAAATATTTTTCTTGTTAACTTATCTTCTTCTATACCATTTAATGCTTTATCAAAATTATTTATAGAACTTATACTTATCAAAGAAACTTTATTTTCATCTATCCCAACTTTTTTAATTGTTTCATTCATTCCACCTTCAATTGGATAAAGTGATCCTTCATATGCACCTTTTGGTACAAACTCAGAGCCTTCAATTTCTTCAATATCATGAATATTAATATCTTCATCTTTTAACCATAAATTTAATTCTTCAAAGGTCAAAGAAGCATTAATTAACTCTTGATGAGAATCTGATTCTTTCTTCTTTGCTATACAAGGCCCAATAAACACAATTGCTATATCATCGCCAAATGTCTTTTTAAGTAGGCCAGCATGAGTCAATGCAGGTGAAACAATAGGCACAATATTTTTGGCGAACTTTGGCTTATACATTCTTATATAATCAACTATAACAGGACAAGCGCTTGAAATAAACATTTCATTTTTATTCGATAAATTTATAATTTTAGCACATTCTATAGATACTTCCTGAGCACCTAAGGCTGTCTCACTAACACCTTCAAAACCCAATTTTTTAAGTGCGGAAATCATTTTTTCTTTTTTTACACTATATACTCCAACCCAGCTTGGAGCAAGAGATACATATACTTTTTTGTTTTGCAGAAACAATTTTTTTACTTTATCAATATCATTTCTGACTCTTTTTGCACCTGACGGACATACCATGACACAATGCCCACAAGCAACACATCTTTCTCCTATTACATACGCACTGTTATCTTGTATCTTTATTGCCTTTACATGACATTCTCTAATACATTTATAACAATCATGACATTCATTTTTTAATGTATAAACAGGATATAGATTATTCAATTTTTATTTCCTTAATATCTCTACAATTTTTTCAGGGGTCATTTCATAATAAATTGTACCATCTATTTCAATAGTTGGTCCTTTTTCGCAAAGATTTTTACATCTCCCTCCATATATTTCGATTTGAGTATCTAAATTATTTTCTTTTATATAATCCTCTATAAATCTGAGATTATCAGCATTCCCTCTTGCAAAGCAAGCACTACCCATGCATATTTTTATTTCTTTTACCATTAATTATCCTCTACTCCATGATTTACCGTAAACTGCAAAAAATTTCCAATTAAGTTTTCATTCCAAACCTGTACATTGTTAGGAACAGATAAAACACAAGGAGTAAAATTCCATATATATCTAATTCCTGCTTTTACAATAAAATCAGTAACCTCTTGCGCATTTTTTCGAGGTACTGTTAAAATTGCAATCTTTGCATCATTTTTTTCTGCAATCTTTGGCAAGTCATTTAAATGAAAAATATCTTTTCCATTAATACTTGTCCCAACTTTTTCTGGACTTATATCGAATAATGCTGATATATTAAATCCATAGGCTTCAAAATTGTCATATTTTGCAAGCGCCATTCCTAAATTTCCAGAACCTACTATAAACGCTGTTTTTACTTTTTTAAATTTCAATGTTTCTTCAATCAAAATCTTTAGTTCTTTGACCTTATATCCAACTTTACACTTCCCTTTATAATTTAAAAGTGCAATATCTTTTCGCACTTGTGTATTATCAACATGTAATAACTCAGCAATTTGAGGGCTTGAAATATATTCAATATTTTTTTCTATATAATCAGTCAAAATACTATGATATAAAGTTAATCTATTTATTACTTTATCAGGAAGATTCTTCTCCATAAAATAACCTTTTCTGAAACAAACACATTTATAACAAATTATATTAAAAAACACAAGTTTATAAAATAAAAAGAGGAACGCATTTCTACGTTCCTCTCTTGCATTTTTTTACTATACAACACCATTATAAGCGTCAATATAGATTTTCTTAATATCTTCCATTAACGGATATACTGGGTTAGCCCCTGTACATTGGTCATCATAAGCCAATTCAACCAATTCATCTAAGTTATCCATAAATGTCTTTTCATCAACACCGAAGTCTTTAATTGAATTTGGAAGATTAATTGCCTTCATTAATTTATCAACTGCTTCTAACAACAATTGAACTTTTTCATCATCATTCTTACCGCCCAAACCAAGTTCATCCGCAATTTGACCGTATTTTGTTTTTGCACAAGGGAACTTGTATTGTGGGAATATAGCTTGCTTTTTAGGAGCATCAGATGAATTATATTTAATAATTTGTCTGATTAATAAAGCATTAGCTACACCGTGAGGAACATGATACATTGCACCAAGCTTATGTGCCATTGAGTGACATAATCCTAAGAATGAGTTAGCAAATGCCATACCAGCTATAGTTGCTGCATAGTGCATTTTTTCTCTTGCAACAGGATCGTTAGCACCTTCATTATATGAACGTTCTAAATATCTGAATACCAACTTTGTTGCTTCTAAAGCATTTGAATTTGTAAAGTTTGTAGCCATACAAGAAACATATGCTTCAATAGCGTGAACTAATGCATCAATACCAGATGCAGACGTTAAACCCTTTGGCATTCCGTCAACAAAGTTTGGATCTACAATTGCCATATTTGGTGTTAAAGCATAATCTGCAATTGCATATTTAACATGAGTTTCATCATCTGTAATAATAGCAAATGGAGTTACTTCTGAACCTGTACCAGAAGTTGTCGGAATAGCAACCATCATTGCCTTTTTACCCAATTCTGGAATAGCACAAATTCTCTTTCTGATATCCATAAATCTCATTGAAATATCTTCAAAGTTTGTATCAGGTTGTTCATACATTAACCACATAATCTTAGCAGCATCCATAGGAGAACCGCCACCTAATGCAATGATTACATCAGGTTCAAAAGGTCTTAATATAGAAAGTGCTTGATTAATTGTAGATATTGTTGGATCTGGTTTTACATCAAAGAATACTTCATGTTCAATACCAATTTCATCTAACACATTTGTAATACTATCAACAGCACCTGAATTAAACAAGAATCTGTCTGTAACGATAAATGCACGTTTTTTACCTGCCAATTCACGGAGAGCCAAGTCTATAGCACCTCTCTTGAAGTATACTTTTGAAGGAACTTTAAACCATAACATATTCTCTCTCCTTTCAGCAACTGTTTTGTAGTTCAATAAGTTTTCAACTCCAATATTTCCGGATATTGCATTTTTACCCCAAGAACCACAACCAAGTGAAAGAGATGGTTCTAATTTAAAGTTATATAAATCACCAATACCGCCTTGTGATGAAGGAGAGTTTATTAATATTCTGCAAGCAGGCATTTTTTCTGCATATTGGTCAATTCTTGTTTTTGATCTTTCATCTGTATATAAAACAGCTGTATGACCGGCACCGCCTTTTATAACAAGTTCATATGCCATTTCGGCAGCTTTTTCAAAGTTCTTTGCTCTATACATTGTAAGAATTGGAGATAATTTTTCTCTTGAGAATGGATCATCCCAATCTACAGCCGGTCTTTCTACCAACAATATTTTAGCATTATCAGGAGTTTTAAATCCTGCAAGTTCAGCTATCTTATGAGCTGGTTGACCAACTATAGCAGGATGAGCAGTTCCTCTCTTTGGATCAATGAAAGGAAGATCTATCATTTTCTTTTGCTCTGCTTTATTTACGAGATATGCACCTCTGTATTCAAATTCTTTTTTAACTTCTTCATAAACACTATCAACAACAACTACAGATTGTTCTGAAGCACAAATCATACCATTATCAAATGTTTTTGACATTAATATTGAAGAAACAGCCATTTTTATATCAGCAGTTTCATCAATAACTGCAGATGTATTACCCGGACCTACACCTAATGCCGGATTACCTGATGAATATGCAGCTTTAACCATTCCAGGACCACCTGTTGCAACAATACAAGATATTGATGGGTGTTGCATTAAAGTATTTGATAATTCAATAGATGGAACATCAATCCAACCGATAATATCTTCGGGAGCACCTGCTTTAACTGCCGCTTCTAATACTAATTTTGCTGCAGCAATTGTACATTTTGTTGCTCTCGGATGTGGAGAGAAGATAATACCATTTCTTGTTTTTAACGCAATTAATGCTTTAAAAATAGCTGTTGATGTTGGGTTTGTTGTAGGAATAATACCTGCTATTACACCCAAAGGTTCAGCTACTATTTTAATACCATTTGCTTTATCTTCTTTTATTATTCCACATGTTTTTGCATTTTTATGTTTATTGTAAATGTATTCAGAAGCAAAGTGATTTTTAATAATCTTATCTTCTAATACGCCCATGCCTGTTTCTTCAACAGCCATTCTTGCAAGTGGAATTCTAGCTTTATCAGCAGCTGTAGCTGCTGCCTTAAAAATAGCATCTACTTTTTCTTGAGAGAATGTTTCATAGATTTTTTGAGCTTTTTTTACTTTAGAAATAAGAACTTCTAACTGATCAAGTGTTTCAACAACATCTGACTTATTCAAAGCTTTTTCTAAAGATTCAACAGTCTTCTTACTTTTTGTTGTCATAATGTTTCAAATCCTTTCGTGATTAAAATCTCTATTTATAATAGACCATAAATATAAATTAAAGTCAATCAAGTTCGATATTAAGATAATATAAAGAAAA
>CALUQL010000056.1 GCA_944322895.1 Candidatus Gastranaerophilales bacterium | reverse complement strand
GGGATTTTCAAGTTTTATCCGAAGGAAAAATAAATGAATAAAAATTTTAAAGTTATTACAATAAACGGTATACGAGGCGTACTAGCAGCAATTTTTATTGTCTTGGGGCTAATAGCCGGTTTTATAATATCTCCAGGTTGGGTATGTATGCAATTATGGAATCATATTTTTGAGGATTCAAATACTGTTGCACTAATGAATATATACCAAGGCATAATGTTATGGGCAATTATAGCTCTTTCTTTATACGCACTAAATAATAAAAAAGCATTAATAGGCTTTGGTTCTTACCAAGGTTTGACTCCAGAACAAATTAAAGATTTGATGAAAAGAGCTAAACAACCAGAAGCTAAAATGATGAACGATATTGAAGCAATCAATAAAGAAATAAAAATGGAACTTGAGAAAAAATTTGTTTCAGAAAAGGAACAAGAAATTATAAAGCCTGAAGAAAAGGAAGAGAATAAGGAAGAAACAGAAGAACTAAGGAGATAGTTTTATGAAAAAGAAATTATTTTTAACTATTTTGATATTAGGCATAGCCTTAGTAACAACTCCGTTTTCAGTTGCAGCTGCAAATGATAATTCTCAAAAAATGCAAGGTTATATTTCTTTAAACAATTCAATTACAAAAGAAGTCGAACCAAATATTGCATTAATTACTTTCTCAGTAGAAAATACATCAGACTCTGCAGAAAAAGCAGTTTTAGATAATAATACAACTTCAGCTAAAATAATTGAAGCATTAAAACTTATATCTAATAATGAATCAGACATAATAAAAACTTCAAATTTTTCTGTAAATCCTGTTTATACAACAACCTCATCAGGGAAAAGAACAATAAAGAATTATGTGGCTGTAAACTCTGTAAATGTACAGACCAAAGACATTACTAAAGTTGCAAAATTGATAGATACAGCAATTGCAAACGGAGCAAACAGAACCGATAATTTAATGTTTTCAATTGAAGATAATAAGTCTATTTGCAAAGAGCAATATCCCTTATTAATAAAAGATTTAAAAGACACAGCAGATGTCTTAGCTAAATCAATAGGTACAAGTGTTTCAGGCTTAAAATATTTAAATGTATCATGTAACACTGAAAATATTGCCTCAAATGGCAGATTTTATGCGAAATCTAACATGGCAATGGATTCTGTAAGTTCTGAAAGTACAATATCAACGCCAATTGAATCAGGAAAAGTAAAAATCAGAATATATGTTAATGCTGATTTCTATGTTAAATAGGTGATTTATGCTAAAACCAAAAAATTCGATAGAAAAAATGGATGGTTACTTAGTTCCAATGTATGAAAAAAATTGGGATATTAAAATTGACAGTAACGAAAATAATTATGGTCCGTCGCCCAAAGTTATAGAAAAATTGTCAAAATGCAACTATAAAGATATAAGTTTTTATCCTTTTTATGGAGAACTTTCTCAAAAAATAGCTGATTTTAATAATGTTAAAATAGACAATATTAAAGTTACGAATGGAGCCGATGAAGCAATTCAAGCTATAATTCAAACCTATTTAGAGACAGGAGAATCTCTATTAACTTTAGATATTTCATTTGAAATGCCTGTAATATATACACAAATTCAGGGCGGAAACATAATAAGAGTTCCGTTTAAAGAAAAATGGAAATTTCCTTTAGATGATTTTATAACGCAATTAAAAGAACAAAAAGAAAACATCAAAATAATATATTTAGCTTCACCTAATAATCCAACAGGAAATTTGATTGAAGAAACTGATTTGAACATTATATTGGAAAACTCTAAAAACAAGGTTGTATTAATAGACGAAACTTATGCAAATTATGCAGGTAAATCTTATAAAAATTATATAGGAAAATACAACAATGTATTCATAGTGCGCTCTTTTTCAAAAGATTTTGCGCTAGCAGGTATGCGTTTGGGCTATATTATTAGTAATGCCGAAAATATTATAAACTTAAAAAAGGTTGTAAGCCCTTTTAGTGTAAACTCATATGCTATGTTAGCAGGAATTACGGCTTTAGAAGATGTAGAATATTTTGAAAAAATAAGAGCTGAAATTAACGAGACAAAACTAGAATTAAAAACTTTTCTTGAATCATTAAATGCTATTGTATATGATTCATTTGCAAATTTTTTATTGATTGATTTCCAAAATAAGGCAGACTTTGTTTACAATAAACTGAAAAATGCGAATATTTCAGTTAAACTTTTCAAAAAAGGTTCATTACTTGAAAATCATTTAAGAATAACAATCCCAACAAGAGAAGGTATGAAAAGAATAAAAGAAGCTTTAAGAATAAAACCTTCTTTAGTCTTTGATATGGATGGAGTACTTATTGATGCAAGAAATTCCTATCGGGCAGCAATAGAAAAAACATATGAACACTTTACAGGTAAAACTATTTCTCAAAAAGAAATTCAAGATGCCAAAAATCTTGGCGGATTAAATAATGATTGGGATTTAACAAAATATTTACTTGAAAAATCAGGTTTTTCAGCATCATACGATGATATAGTAAATGTTTTTCAAGAAATATACTGGAAAGATGGCAAAGGGCTAATAAATAAAGAAACTGCATTATTTAATACAGAATTATTAAGTGAACTTTCAAAAGATTATAATTTGTCAATTTTTACAGGAAGATTGAAAGCAGAAGCAATATTTGCACTTGAGAAATTCAATGCAACTACTTATTTCTATCCTATTATAACAACTGATGATATCCCACAAGGAATGGGAAAACCAAATCCATACGGACTAAAAACTGTAAAAGATATGACTATAGGAAAAAATTATACATATTTCGGCGATACCACCGATGATATATTAGCTGCAAAATCTGCAGGATATAAGGCTATTGGAGTATTACCACCACAAGATAAATCAAAGGAACTAATAGATTTACTAAAGAATAAAGGTGCAGATAATACAATAAATTCTATAACGGATATCAAAACAATATTGGAGAAAAAAGATGAGGCAGTGTGCTAAAGTAAGAAAAACAGCTGAGACTGAAATAAAAGTTGAACTAAATATCGACGGAAAAGGTCAACATAAAATAAATACAGGCATTAAGTTTTTCGACCATATGCTTGAACAACTTGCACACCATGCATCTTTTGACTTGGCTATAGATGTTGTATCTCACGATAAAGATAATCACCATGTAGTTGAAGATGTTGCCATAACACTAGGAAGTGCCCTATCTGAAGCTTTAGGTGATAAAAAAGGCATAACAAGATATGGTGAGAAAATCCTGCCAATGGATGAAGCACTAGTATTAAGTGTTGTAGATTTATCAGGTAGAATATTCTCAAAGGTTGATGCCGTAATTAGAGATGAAAAAACATCCGATTTTGAAACTGTTATTCTTCCTCATTTCTTTTCTAGTTTTGCACAATCAGCATTAATGACAATTCACATAAAGATGCTTGATGGATATGATACACATCACATTATAGAAGCAATATTCAAGTCTTTTGCAAGAGCTTTAAAAATTGCAGTTTCAATTGATGAAAAGAATAAAGATATAATACCCTCAACAAAAGGAATATTATAAACTTTTATAACAATGAAATAACACTTTCTGCAAGTAATAACGCCGAGTTTTGATTTTGTCCGGTTATTAAATTACCACATATTTCAACATGTTCACTCCAAGGTTTTTCTTCTACAAAATTACATCCGAGAAATTTTAATCGTGATTCAAGCAAAAAAGGCATAAATTCAACCATTTTTACAATTTTCTCTTCTTTATTTGTAAAAGAAGTGATGTTCTTATTTCTTACTATAGAATATCCATTTTTATCTTTTGCAAGAACTAGCCCTGCAACTCCATGACACACAGCACTTATTATTTTGTTATTTTCATAAAAATATTCTATTACTTTTTTCAATAACTCACTATTTGCCAAATCAAACATTGGGGCGTGACCGCCAGGCAAATAAATAGCATCAAACATTTTATAATCAACTTTTGATAATTCTAAAGTATTTTTTAAAAACTTTGCAGTATCGTCCCACTCCATAGGATTTGAACAAGACAGACTATTCACATCTATTGGACTATTTCCGCCTAAAGGACTTGCAACAAGAATTTCATAGCCTGTTTTTTCAAAGACTAAAAAAGGAACAGCAAATTCTTCAAACCATACACCTGTTTTTATATTTTCATTTATTTGTGAAAAATTAGTAGTAACAAATAATATTCTTTTTTTCATATATAATCCTTTTTTTACATATTAAAAAAATATAATAATATTTATATTCCACTTATGTAAAGTACATAATGGTAATTATATTTTTATCTACAGCAAAAAAAATCTTTATTAGTTTTAAAAACAATATGAAAATCAAATCTGTAAATTCCGAAAAAAGTATAAATTTTCATTCTAGAAATAAAAATATAAGAAAAGCTGATGATATACAAAGAAAAGCAAGAAGCGAATTCCCAATATTAAGTCCATCTTATATTGATGAATTTTATTCTTCTACAAGATTAATAAATGGAAACCCCGTAAACATAAAACCAAGAAAAATCTTCAAAAAAATCGACAAGAAACTAACTGCATTAAGAAAAATAACAAAAGAACCTGATAAATATGGAGTAGAACAAACTCCTATACAAATGAAAACACCATTCGGATTATTATTAAACTGTATTAATCTTTTAAAAGTCGGTAATTGCGGAGAATGTGCAACAACTGTTCTCGCAGCACTTGCTGCAAATGGTTTTTATAATTCCCAAAAAGTATATTTAGGTTTGGAAATTCAATATACAGATAAAAAAACAGGTGAAATTAAATACCGAGAAATAGAACCATTAGATCACGCTTTCGTTGTTACAACATTAGATAAAGAAAATCCGAAAAAAAAAGATGAGATAGTAATTGATTCTTGGCTTGGATTTGCAGATAGTATATCTGGTGCAAAAGCCAGATACAAACAAATGTATAAACAAGAAGAACTGGATAATTTACTATCTTATCATCGATCTATGTTTAGATTAAATATGGCAATTGAAACAGGCAAAACAATAGATTTTAATGATTATAAATTGCGTACAAATTTTATATTTTATCCTGCAAACAATAGCTCAATAGAAGATATGAGAGATTTGGGCATATATTCTGCAATAATGTATGATAATTTGATTCTACCAACTACTAATAACTAAGAAGCCTCAAAATATTCTAACCAATATTTTATAAGACTTTGAGGATATTTTTGCATTTCAAACAGAAGATAATCTTTAGGTCTATATGGGCGCCTCAGGAGTTTCATTCTTGCTTCTTTAGGTGTCCTATCAGCTTTTTTGTGATTACACTCTTTACAGCACGCAACTATATTTTCCCAAATATCAGGTCCAAATCTTGATTTAGGGTATACGTGGTCTAAAGTCAACTCTTCAGCCGGAAATTTCTTACCGCAATACTGACAAACAAAATTATCTCTAACTAATATATTCTCACGACAAAATGGCAGTTCTTTATACGGAACTGCCAATTCATATGTTAATTTTATTACACAAGGAATTAATGTATTATCAATCTTAATCATACTATCAATATCATTAAGCATTCGAGCATTTTCTGCCTTACCTTTAATCAACAAAATTAATGCCCTTTTCCAACTGCAAATATTTATAGGATGATTATGTAAATCTAGTAAAAGTACCTTTTTCATATTAACTCCTACAATTGTAGTATTCCCGTTTTTGAGTGTTTTTAAACTTTGTAAGGAAATTAAACCGAAAATTACTTTTGTGTAATAATTAGATTATGAAGAAAGCATCATTATTAGAAATTTTCAAAATATTTTTTCTAATCGGACTGCAACTACTGGGCGGTGGCTACGTAATAGTCCCATTATTAAAAAAATATATAGTTGAAGAAAGAAATTGGCTAACGGAAGAAGAATTAGTTGATTTTTATGCAATGAGCCAATGTATTCCAGGAATAATAGCCGGGAATATAGCAACATGTGCAGGATACAAAACAAGAAAATTCTGGGGTGCTTTAATGGCAATTGCAGGAATAGTTGCACCTTCTTTCATAATTATAATCGCACTAGCAAACATTTTATCAGGAATTATTGAATATAAAGTAGTAGAAGATGCCTTTTGGGGAATAAGAGTATCGGTTGTAATTCTTATATTACTAACAATAAAAGATTTGTGGGCTAAAAGTGTAAATTCAAAATTCACTTATACATTATTTTCAATAATATTAATTTGCTTGTTAATGTTGCCAATTTCACCAACAATAATAATAATACTTTCCGCGTTTATAGCTCTAATATATGGGAAAATAAGGGATAAACAAAATGCTTAAACTTTATTTTCTATTATTTTATGAATTTACAAAAATTGGCATATTTGCCCTTGGCGGAGGCTATGCTGCTTTACCGTTTTTATATTATATGCAAACAAAATATAATTGGTTTACCATTGATGAATTAACAAATATGATTGCGGTTTCAAATATAACCCCCGGTCCAATAGGTATAAATATGGCAACATACACAGGATTCACTACTGCAAAATTCATTGGCGCAACTATTTCAACTGTAGCTATTGTACTTGTACCATTTTTTATGACAATAATAATAACTAGATTATTTACAAAATTTCAGGATGAAAAATGCGTATGCTCCGTTTTTGAAGGATTAAGACCTGCAGCTTGTGCCCTTTTAGCTTCTATCGGAATTAAACTTTTAATTGATACAATAACAAGCAGAAATGAACTTTCTGTAATAACTATAGACTATCATGCATTAATACTATTTATAATTCTTCTTATACCATTCTCCTTTTTCAAGAAAAACCCTCTTCTCACAATAATGGCAGGTGCAGTCGGCGGCATAATAATTCGTAGTCTTTTTTAAAACATTAAGAAATATTAACAAAATCCGTTATTTAGTAAATTGTTAATCCTAATTTGTTTTTATATAAATGTGGGTAGTTTAGGTTAACAGTTTTATAGTGGAGGTTAGTTTTATGACAGTATCTTTTCAAAATGGTAGTTTTTTAAACGGCAGTGCATCAGCATCATCTTTAACAACAAGTGGCGGAGTTACAGCTGCAAGCTTATATAATACAGAATACTTAGATAAAAAATATGATTATACAGACACAAAAGAATCTTATGAAATTGCATACTCAGGAAGAGATGCTGCAATTGAAACAAAAATATCCAATATTGGTTCATATTTAGCAAATGGAAAAGAAGATAAAGCTTTAGCAGCCTATGAAGAATTACTTTCTGAAATGTCAAGTCAAACAAGATATGCTCAATTAGTTGGTGAAGATGGAGATGATACACAATTAAGAGCAATAGCAAGACAACTTATTGAATCTGAAATCGGCGGTGATTTAGAAGAATTCATCAGAGAAAATGCAAGAGACCAAGCAGGTGTTGATCATCAAAAGATATTAACTTGGGGTAATTGTGATTCAACAAGCCAAGAAGACCTACTTGCAGCAATGTGTGACATTGATGAAGAGGAAGGAAGCGGAAATATAATTGTATCAGGTTTAGCATTAATAGCAAGCCCATTTGTATGCCTCGGCAACTGGTTATTCAATGGCAACAAAAAGATGTAATAAACAAAGAAATATACAGACGAAACAAAATAACAAAAAGGCAGATTTATTATCTGCCTTTTTTCAATTCTTCTATTTGTTCTTTTAAATCTTGAACTTCGTATTTTAACCTATTCAACTGACAAGTTATAGGATCAGGGATTCTATTATGCATTAACTGACCTTGTATCAATAATTTTTGTCTTACAATTCTACCTGGAATACCGACAACAGTGGAATTTTCAGGAACAGAATCGACTACAACACTACCGGCACCAATTCTTGAATTAGAACCTATTTCAATGTTGCCTAAGACTTTAGCTCCGGATCCAACAACAATGTTATTACCCAAGGTAGGATGACGTTTACCATGTTCATTTCCTGTACCACCAAGAGTTACCCCCTGATACAAAAGAACATCATCTCCAATAATAGTAGTTGCACCAATTACAACGCCCATTCCATGGTCAATAAAAAACCTACGACCTATTCTCGCCTGAGGGTGAATTTCAATTCCTGTAAAAAATCTGGATACATTTGATATCATTCTTGGAATCAAAGGTATTTTCCAGTAATTAAGTTTATGTGCGATTCTATGTAATATTAAAGCATGCAGCCCAGGATAACAGAGTAATACTTCAAGAATATTTTCTGCTGCTGGGTCTTTTTCATAAATTGTTTGAATATCTTCTTTTATTTGTGAAAATACTTTTTTTATTAAACGCATCTAAACACCTTTTATGTATTTTCTTTTACCATATTGTACAATAACAGGCAACATAGATTTTGATATTACAAAATTAGGATTTGTCTGTTTTTCAGAATTAATTTTTAAAGCGCCTGATGAAGCAAGCCTTTTAATTTCGCCTCGGCTTAAAGATTTATCAAAGTTTGAAACGAAATCAATCAAAGTAATATCATTATCAATTTTAACTTCAGGAATATCGTCAGGAATTTCTTTATTTTGTACAACCTTAACAAAATTTTCCTGAGCTTCATCTGCAGCAGCTTTACCATTGTACATTTCTGTAATTGTATAAGCTAGCTTCATTTTTATATCTCGAGGATTTACAGATTTTAACTTTTCTTCAATTTCTTTCAATTCCTCATTAGAAATTTCTGTAAGAAGTGCAAAATATTTAACTATAAGACTATCAGAAATTGACATTAATTTACCGTACATATCTTTAGGAGAATCAGTCAAACTAATGCAATGTTCAGGGAACGACTTAGACATTTTAACAATACCGTCAGTACCTTCAAGTAAAGGTAAAAGCATAACCATTTGAGGATTTTCTTTTCCATATGCACTTTGAATTTCACGACCAAGTAAATTATTAAATCTTTGATCAGTACCACCCAATTCAATATCTGCATCAACTACAACAGAATCATATGCTTGCATTAACGGATAGAAAAATTCATGGACAGAGATTGGTCTGTTTTCAGCATATCTTTTTGCAAAATCATCTCTTGTCATAATTTGAGCAACAGTAACTTTTGAAGCCAATTTAAGCATATCAACAAAATTTAAATCAAATAACCAATCAGCATTATTTCTAATTTCTGCCTTTTCAACGTCAACAACTTTAGAAATTTGTTCAAAATAAGTTTGTGCATTTTTTTCGACTTGTTCTTTTGTCAAACTAGGTCTTGTATCAGATTTTCCGGATGGGTCACCAATCATACCGGTACCACCACCTACAATCAGAATAATTTTATGACCTAAGTCTTGGAATTGTTTAATTTTTCTCATCACTACAGTATGACCAAGATGCAAATCAGGTCTGGATGGGTCCATACCAAGTTTTATCCTTAATGGTTTATTTTCTTCTTTTGATTTCTGAAGTTTAAATGCAAGTTCTTCTATTCCACCAGGAAGTACTTCTGCACCTCTTGCCAAAAGTTCTGCTTGTTTTATAAATTCTTCTTTTATTTCAGTTTTAGTCTGCATCTTAATCACCTATTTTTTATATAACAAAAATATTATCTCACAAAAAAAACTCCGATTTATAATTCGGAGTCCTTTTATTTAAAAAATTAACTATACTAATCTAACGTTAGTAGATGTACCTTTCTTAGACATTTCAACTTTACCTTCACGAGCCAACCAGCCTAAACCTAATTCAGCAAAGTTTCCTTTTAAATCTAATTCTTTTTTCATTTTAGCAACAGATGTTTCACCGTTTTCGTTTAAATAATTCCAGATTTGACCTGCTGTTTGTCCAATAGTTTCCATCATTTACCTCTCCTTTTTGTAACTGCTATTAACATTTCCCACATGTAAATGTATAATCATAGTATAATACAGATTAAAAAGGATGTAAAGAAAAAATGAAACAAGGCAGAGTATGGAAATACAGTGATAACATTGATACAGATGTTATTATACCTGCAAGATATTTGAATACTGCTTCTCATGAAGAATTGGCAAAACACTGTATGGAGGATATAGATACTTCCTTTTCAGAGAATGTAAAAACTTCTGATATTATTGTAGCAGGTGAAAATTTTGGCTGTGGAAGTTCTAGAGAACATGCACCTATTGCAATAAAAGCATCTGGTATTGCTCTTGTTATTGCCAAAAGTTTTGCACGAATTTTTTATAGAAATGCAATTAATATAGGTCTTGCAATTTTAGAACATCCATATTTATCAGATGAAACATCAAAAGATGATATAATTGAATACGATTTATCTATGGGTATAGTAAAAAATCTTTCTACAGGTAAAGAATATCAATGTAATAAATTTCCTAAAGAAATTCAAAGTCTTATAAATGAAGGCGGATTAATAAACTATACGAGAAAAAAACTTATAAAATAAAGAAAGAGTCCAAAATTTGGACTCTTTCTTTTTATAATTAAATTTTTTATTCAGCGACTTTTTCTTCTTCCTCCTGTATAACGTCAGTTCTAATTGAAGCATTTTTAGAAGACGTAATTTGTTTTTCTTTGAATTTTTTAACTTGTCTGCTAATTTTATCAGCAACCAAATCGATACTTGCATACATTGATTCTGCACTTTCTTCCGCCTGAACAGAACCCGACACAAATTTACATAGAACTTCTGCAGTGTGACTTTGGGCAACTGAAGGATTTTTTATGACATTAAGAACAACATCAATTGATTGAATTTGATCATAATGATTCATAACCTTTCCGATTTTTTCTTCTGCATATGCACGAATTGCATCTGTGATTTCAATGTTACGCCCTTTAACTGTAATGCGCATTTATTCTGCCTCCATAAACTATCACTATGATATTATACCCGATTCATGGCAAGTTTTAAACCCATAAAAATAAATTAATTTTATAAAAAGGGAAAAAATGATATAATTTTTTATAAGAGAGGTAAAAATTTTATGAGCAAATACTCTATAGGAATAGATTTAGGCGGAACAAAAATACTTACAGCACTTGTTAATAAAGATAATGGAGAAATAATTTCTTCAATAAAAAAGAAAACAAAAAAAGATAAGGGTTCCGATAAAATTATACATAAAATAATAAAGTCAATTAAAGAAGTATTAATTGAAGGGAAAAAGGAAATAACAGATATTGAGGATATAGGAATTGGAGTAGCAGGACAAATAGACAGAAACAAAGGAATTGTTATAAATGCTCCAAACTTAGATTGTGCAAACCTTAATTTAAAAGAAATTTTGGAAAAGGAATTTAACAAAAAAGTCTTAATCGGTAACGATGTAGAAATAGCGACAATAGGTGAAATGTATTTTGGTGCAGGCAAAGATAAAAAAGATTTTGTCTGCATTTTTGTAGGGACTGGAATTGGTTCCGGCATTGTCCAAAATGGCAAAATAAGATATGGTGCAACCGGTACAGCAGGGGAAATAGGACATATAATTGTAGATATAGGCGGACGTCCTTGTGGTTGTGGTGGATGCGGATGTTTAGAGGCTTATGCGTCCAGATTAGCTATTGAAAAAAGAATTATAGGAGCCCTAAAAAAAGGTAGAAAATCTGATATTCAAAATTATTTAACAGAAGATAAACCAATAAAAACAAGCATGATAAAAAAATCTTTAGAAAACAAAGATGAACTTGTAACACAAATAATAAATGAAGCATCTGAATATCTTGCCTCAGGACTAGCATCAGTAATCAACTTTTATAATCCTGAAATGATAATACTAGGTGGCGGATTAATGAATGCCGTTGGCTATTTTTATGATAAATCGATACAAACAGCAAAAATAAAATCCTTACCTACGCCGTCTTGCAATATTAAATTTGCAAAAGCGCAATTGGGAGATTTTTCTGGCGTAATTGGTGCAGCGTTATTATCAGAATATAGAAATAAAAAATAATAAAATTCATAATTCTGAAAATAACACATAATACTTGACTCAAAAAAATGTTAATGATATTCTTATCTTGTTCTAGGGCTTGTGGCACTGTGCCGAGAAAAATGATTAATTATCATTTTTCGAGAGGTAGGTAGCGCAGCTACCGCAAGACCAAGTATTTTGAAAATTGAATATAAGTATGGGCTTGTGGCACTGTGCCGAGAAAAATGATTAATTATCTTTTTCGAGAGGTAGGTAGCGCAGCTACCGCAAGACCAAGTATTTTGAAAATTGAATATAAGTATGGGCTTGTGGCGCAGCGGTAGCGCAGGGGACTCATAATCCCTTGGTCGTAGGTTCGAATCCTACCGGGCCCA
>CALUQL010000055.1 GCA_944322895.1 Candidatus Gastranaerophilales bacterium | reverse complement strand
CATCCTTCATCCTGCAAAAAAGCAATAAATGCACATTCAAACTCAGATTCACAAAAAAGACCGTTATATTCTTGTAATTTAGTCATATTACACCTCCACTGCCCTTTTTGCTTCTTCAATAGAACCTTTTATAAGAATAGGACAAATTTCTTTGATTTGTGCTTTCAATTTTTCATTAATTTCTTTGCGCTTATTGTATGCATTGTAGATATTGACAATACTTTGTTGGATTTTTGTATCTGGAACTGGTATTTTAATTTCGTAAAAACGATCCATATCTAGGTTAGTTCTAATACTTGCATCACTATAGAACCAACCTAGCCTATCTGTTTCTTTACGAGAAAACCACATCATTATATATTCTGCAAGAACATTTTTATCTTGTACTTCTAAAACAGTATATGCTGGAGAGATTATAATAGGTTCTTCTCCTCTGTATAATGCTATGCGAATACATTCATCTCTTCCCGTTTGCATTCCCGAAAATGCAAATTGTCCATCTTTTACTAATTTATATTTTGATAAATCCACATCAAAAGTGTTTGCTACTGATGGCATAAATTGTTTTGTAATATTAATACCTTGCACATCCTTTATATAACCATCAACGTTACGACAGTCAATTTCATTCAAAACACTTCCTATGTTTTTTTTATCTGCACTATGCTTATACTTATCAATAAGAACTTCAAAAGATTTTTTTAAATCCTCCAAACCGCATTCATAGGTTTGTTGGTTTTCTACCATCGCTTTGTAAATGTCAACATATTTTTTTTGAATAGCAAGTGGCGGAAGTTCTACATCTATATCGCAGAAGACTTCCCAATCAAGATTAGAACGAATACTTCCATCACTTAAAAAAGCCCCCAATCTATCTTTTTCCTTTGATAAAAAAGTTAAAAAGAAATACATTGGCGACACAACATTGCTCGCTGTTATTTCAAAAGTTGTATATGCGGGAGAAACAATAATAGGTTCTTCTTTTGTATACATACTTATACGAATGCATTCATCTCTACCTGTTTGCATACCGCTAAATACAAATCTATTTTTTCGTACAACTTTATAATTTGTTTCATTTAAACCTTCTGTATTCGCTGCAGTTGGCATAAATTCTTTGTGTATATTAATTCCTTGAAACTCTTTAATCCCATAGGAATTTCGTTCATCAATAATATTAATTAAATCTCCAATTTTAAACTTAGTTAATGCCATAGCCAATTCCCTTAAATGCATCTTCCAGCATTTTTTGAGATTCTTTTTCAGCCTTCAAAATATTTTTCATTTCGGACTGAATACGAGTCATTTCTTTTTCATAATCGATATCTAAGTCGTGGTCAATAAATTCGATATATTTACTAGGTGTGAGAGCCCAGCCTTTAGTCTCTATTTCTTCAATATTCACACTGCGATATAATTCAGGCTCTTGGTAATTTTTGCCGTCTAATCCTTCGCCTTGCCAAGTATGGTAAATGTTTGAAGCTTTTTCAATTTGGTCAGGTGACAATAATATTTTCTTTTTATTTTCACCCTTCACAGTATTTTCTCTCCATTGACGCAAATCTATAAAAAGAATTTCATTTTCACGATTTCTCAATCTGCGTCCGTGGTAGTTTCCGCCTTTTTTGTTTTGGTTTAATATCCAAAGAGTTACACTAATATCTGTAGTAATGAACAATTCTCTCGGAAGAACGATTATTGCCTCTACTTTATCTTTTTGAATTAGTTTTTTTCTGATTTCTAAAGTATCGCTATCATTCAAAGCTCCATTTGCAAGTAAAAAGCCTGCAACACCATCAGATGGCTTCAAGTGAGATAGCATATGTAAAATCCACGCATAGTTAGCGTTGCTCTCAGGTGGTGTTCCATAATCAGTCCAACGAGGATCATTTTTTAAATTATCATCATACCAACCTTTTAGATTGAATGGCGGGTTTGCCATAATATAGTCAAAATGTAATCCCTTATGCAAATCATGAGTAAATGAAGAATCATTTGTTTCTCCAAGATCATGACTAAGTCCGCGAAGAGCCAAATTCATTTTTGCCAAGCGGTATGTCGCAGCATCTTTTTCTTGCCCGTAAATATTAATTCTGTTTATATCACCTTGTCTTGATTTTATAAGTTCAGAACTTTGGATAAACATACCACCTGAACCGCAAGCAGGGTCATATAATGTACCCTCATAAGGCTCTATCATTGATGCTATGAGTTGTACAACGTCATGTGGGGTGTAGAATTCGCCTTCTTCTTTTGTTGCATTTACCGCAAATTCCTTTAAAAAATACTCATAAACACGACCGATAAGGTCTTTTTCTTCTCCAAAAGCTTTATGGCTGATTTTATTAACTTCATCTACGAGCTTTTTAATATCATTAGGTGCAAGGTTTCTATTGGTAAATGTACCTTCTATAAAACAACCTTTTAATTGGCTTGAATTAGTTGCAATACTATGCAGTGCAGTATCAAGTGCAACATTCAATTTTGGTGCTGTAGTATTTATAATCGTAGACCAACGAGCTTCCGGCGGCAAATTATATGTTCCGTCCGTAAAAGTTGCATCATCAAAAAATGCAGCTCTAATGTTTTCATCATCAGGGTCCAAGCCCTGTTGCACTAAGGTCTGACGCAACTTTTCAATACCATCTTCATATTTTTCGCCGATAAATCTTAAAAATACCAAAGTTAGCATCATATCACGCTTTTCAAAAAACGAACCTGAATTACGTGCTGCCCTAAGAATATCACGACATTTAAATAAAATATTATCCAGATTTATACCTTTTTCAACAGTTTTCTTTGCCATACAACCCCGCTTTTGTTAGAATAATCATACCATGAAAATATGCAAATAGTTGTTGTGTAATATTCTTGTGATAAATTCATTATGGCCTGTAGGTGTGTAAATAACGAAAGAAAAGCTTATATAAAATACATTTCTTCTGGAATTGGCATTAAACCTTGTCTAGTAATGTAATTTGCTGTTTTTTGTTGTATCCTTGTTAAATAAGGATGAACTATTCGACCAATACGATTGTTTTTCATTTCATTAAAATTTTCGATAATAATTTTATTTATTCCAAACTTTATAATTTTATTTTCAATTATATATGGAAATAGAACATAATCTTTATTTTCAAGTAATGCTCCATATTTAAAGCAAAAATTGTAGTCTATGCAATTTTTAATTTTTTTATTTAGAGAATCACAATCAATATTATCAATTGAGATAGGTTCATCTTTACTTGAAATTATTTTTATTTGGTTATTCTCGTCATTTACTATATATATGCAATTTTTTTTAGTATTATCATTTGTGCTATCTTCACCCAAAACTATTTTTATCTTTTTATCATTTTCTTTTATAAAAGATATATGATCTCTTATAATTTTATTATTTGTTATTGCCTGACCTTTTATACAATATATTTCGGGATTGTATTCTTCGTTTTCTTTTCTAGAAATATCACATTGAGCTCTTAAATTAATGTAATAATCTTTTTTTAATTTAAATACATCTCCAGCATACGCAATATCTGGTAATTTATCTGGATTATATTCAATATATGCATCATGTTTTAAAACTTTGAATAGTCCTCCAACATTTTCAATTGTTTTTTGGGTATATTCTTCTTCAAAATTATATGAATGGAATCTATTACAAAAATTCTTTGTAATAAAATCCCCTAGTTCATTATGCGTATTCAAATTATCAGAATCTTTAGCCAAAGACTTCCATAATATGGGAACCCAATCTGCATCAGAATTATATAAATCTAAAAACATATTGTCTCGATTTCTTGTAGCAATCTTATCCCATTCTTTTACCACATACGCTGAAGGATTACTTTTTAGCCAATTTTCTATCTCTTGGTATAAATTTTCACCTTCCAATTCACTTTTTTGTTTTATTAATATTCTTTTCCCTATTTGTTCTTTTAAATTATCTTGTTCAAGGGCGGTTTCAATTTCTGAAGTTGTTTTATTTGTAAATATAAATATTGGAACAAAAATTTTATCTAATAGGACTTTTATAAAAGAAATTATTGGATTAGATACTTCGTTAATTTTAATTCTTGCGACTTCATCTGTAGTCATATCACCCATTTCTCGAACAATTTTTCTATTCTTGAATTCCCAATCCAAAATTACCATTGAAGCGGATGATAATGATAGGATTACCTCTTCGTTAGGTATATCCTTATATGTAACAATAGGGAATTTATCCTCTTTTAGCGTTGATAATATCTTACTAATTTCTGAAGCGTCTTCCTCAATTTGATCATCTATAACAACGATAATACCTCTAAGTAATTCTTTTACATTCATCTCTATCTATTCCTTTTTTGAAAAATCCAACACAAAATTAGCACCTTTTAGATGCATATCCATTTCTGTATCTGCCAAATCAATATTATAATCATAACGATCTAACAATTGTTTTGCAATATAAAGTCCTAGTCCTCGACCATCTTCACCTTTCCCAGAAAAGAATGGCTCAAAAATATAATTTTTTATATCATCCCTAATACCAGGTCCAGAGTCTGAGAATACTAATCTTTGATTATTACCATCTATTTCAATTTCAATTTTTCTTACTTCATCAACTGTTTTTAACCAATATATTGCGTTATCAAATAAATTTATAAAGGTCTGAAATAATACAGCATCTCTAGTCTTTGCTTCCAATGAAGAATCAGAAGAAGCATATATGTTTACAAAAATATTGTTTTCACTAAGTGTATTTTTATAAATTTGGTATACTTTATCTAATATATCTTTTACATTTACAGTTTTTGCTCGATGTTTTGTAGAAGGAAATAAAATTTGCACATCTTTCATTGAATCTTTTATAAAAGATACGTTAGTAATCAATTCAGAAAATATATTTTTTAATGTACTTGGGTCTGGACTACCTCCTTTTTGTAAGTCCTTATATGTATCAGAAAGTTTATTATACACTATGTTTAGAATCATCATTATATCATGAGATGCAGTTTCTACAGATAATCCTACTGCAGCTAAATCTTCAACTTGCTCAATTCTTCTATTTAAAATTTGTTTTTCTTTTTTATATGCATTAGAGCAAGCATTAATTGTTTTTATTGCTTTTGGATCATCCTTAAAACTTTCTTCTAATTTTTGGAAAAATACTTCAGGCCGTTCTTCTTTTATTAATTTAGCTTCCTGAATTTTATCTTTATTAATAAGATACATTTGGAAATCATAGGCACGTATGTATCTGAGAATACATTGTATTATTGAAATAAATTCCTTTAATGCTTTTCCATCGTCAATTAATCCTTCTCTGTTAGTTTTGTCTTTTAAATTTTTATTTTTTTCGTTTGTAATATATATACAACCTACAACTTGATCATTACTTAAAAATTCTGCAGCACGAGTAACACCTCTTAATGTATCAATATGTAACCAGTCATCATCAGAATCCCCATAAGGTAAAACACGGACTCCATCTCTGTATAAATATACTCTATGCTGTTTAATTTTGTACTTCTCTTCATTTGATAAATAATATTTAGTATTTTCACTTGCATTAAAATCAAAGATATAAAACTCAAAAGAAAAATCTCCACAAGTTGTTTTTTTCTCTTTTGACAAATTGTCTTTGAAATATTTTAAAGCATTTATTTCTGAATCCGCAAAAGACAATTTTTTATGAGAATTGTTTATATCAAAACTGATTGTTTGATTTTGCTCGTCATAATAACCATTTCTAACTTTAAATACAGGTTTGCTTTCTAATAAACTATCTAATTTTTCAATATATTCATCATTGTAGGACATCAGTTTGTTATTTAAATAAAATTTTACATCGAAGTCTTTTTTTTCTGTCGGGTTAAATATTGGTAACATCTTACCGATGTCAGTTTGAAGTGTTTTGAATTTGTTTTCAGACCAATTAGATTTAAGATTTGATATTTCAATTATTGTACCGTGAACATCCATAGGTATATTATTGATGCCAAATTCAATTTCATTGTTAGCGGAAAAATTGATTATTTCGTTTTGTTCATATTGCACTTCTAAATCATCTATATAGAGTTCTTTTTCTACACCATTCTCTTGCATAAAATCATTATCATATTTAGAAAAATCATATAAAACTAGATTCTCATAATTATCTTTTTCTGTCTTGGTTGTAATTTTTATTGTTGCACCAAGTTTAAATATTGCAAATCTACCAATACCTTTTTCTCCTTGAAGAATTCTTCCCTTAGGGGTTTTGCCTTTTTGAGCTTGTTTTTGCTTTAATTTAGTTGGGGTTGCAGGATTTAGCCAAGATTTCTCTATAATTTGCTGATTCATACCAATACCATTGTCTTGAATAATAATTTTGGATTTTTCGTTTATAGAATAATCATTATTGAAATTACAAAAACTAACTTTTACCCAAGAAGCATCCGCATCATACGAATTTTTAATTAACTCAGATAGAGCAATAACCTCATTTTTTATAAGTTGTTCTCCAAGCATAGTTATTAAACGTGCATATGGTCTAATTTGATATATTTTATTTTGCATTTAGAATTTCCTTCCACTAATTAAAAATTCTTCGTGGTATATTGTACGTTTTGTTTTATCAGATGTGAACTTCCCGTTATTATCTCGATATGGTGTTAATAGTTTGTTTGAAATTTTTCGTCTAGCAATTTTTACATCTTTAAATCCAATTTCATAGAGAGCTTTTACCAAGTGTTTTGAATTTTCTATTTTTACACTTTTATATTCAGTATCACCAACTACAAAAAATATCATTCCATTATTGTTTAGATTTTTATAGCATTTTTTTAAGGCCAATTCCATGTCCATATAATATCTTGCTACAGATTTTAGTTTAGAAGGTGCCAATACAGTTGACAATTGGGATATTATATGTTCCCCAGCTTGATTTATTTTCCTTTTTTGCAAATCAAAATCTTCACTATTATACACACTTCCAACAGTTCCTTTTCGCAGTAATTTATAATCTTTTGTATATCCTAACCATAATGATGATAATTGGTGTAAATCTGCATATTCATAAGATGTTACATACGGTGGACTTGTAACAATTAAATCAACTTTTGGCATTTTTTTTAGAGTCAAAATATTTGCTCGTTTTATTGTGGATTTATTTTTAAATTTCTTATTATTTTCCTCTACTGATTTTATTAGAAATTTATATTGTTTTTGAAATAATTCTATAATACTTACATCCAATTTTTTAGGATCAACTTGTGGTTTAATAGATTTGTTTAACCATCGTGAAGTTGGTTTCAAAATAGATGAAAATATGCATAAAAAAACATCTCGATATTTTCCTTTTGGCACATTATTATCGATTGATTGTTTTAATTTATACAATTCATTATACGATTTTGCTGTAAACCAATATTTTAATCTTTCATTAGCATTAAAATAGATTTCTTGATTATTTTTAGAATTTTTTTCATAGCATTTCAAAATTATACTATAGTATTTCTCCAAAATTTTTATATTGTAATTTTTGCTTTTTACATTTGCTATCAGTACAGCAACAGGATTTATATCACACCCCCAAAAGTCATAATCATTCAATTGTGATTCAAGACTAACAGTGCCACAACCACAGAATATATCTGCTACTTTGTTAATGTTTACACCTTCTTTTTTAGCATATTCAAAAACTTTTGAAGCTAAAAATGCTGGAAATTTAGCAGGATATGGATGAATATTATGCATCTTGAGTTCTTTACTTGTAGCATAATTCCAAGAGGAGTCTATATCTATAGTTGTATCATTATTAATATCTTCTATAACAATATTTTGCATATTAGGATTCCTAGTATAATACCGCATTCTAATGCTAACACAAATATTCTTAAAAAAGATACTACAAAATTACGATTTTTATATATAAATCGTAATTACAAAGTTTTTCTATCATGCTAACATTATTTTATATTTTTGTAAATCAATTTTATAAATAATTTAAAAATTTAATTAAATAGAATTTATATATTGCAATATAGTAAAATTAATATTAACAAATTTAAAATGTTCATTTTATATGTTACAAATGCTCATCTGATGTGTTACTTTACACTAAGGTTCAAAGCAAGCTTTTCACCTAAGAGTCTGGCATCCCTTGCTA
The DNA here is from genome assembly GCA_944322895.1 of Candidatus Gastranaerophilales bacterium. Taxonomy (GTDB): domain Bacteria; phylum Cyanobacteriota; class Vampirovibrionia; order Gastranaerophilales; family Gastranaerophilaceae; genus Avigastranaerophilus. The sequence continues at coordinate 4,177 of CALUQL010000055.1, read as the reverse complement.
TTTTTTAATGCTTAAATGGCGCATTTCAAAAAACGAGATTACATCTCAATTGTATTTTAATGTCAGATTTGAATATATGCTATTAACTGTCGGTTGGGCATACCTGCCCAACAATACTAAATTATAACCGTCGGAAGTTGTGTGATGTCAATTTTTTAATAGGTCGGAACTGGACTTTATTAGGGCTTTAATTCACAAAGAATACCTAGAAACCAGCTTATTATCCAAAAAAATCAAAGAATTTTAGTAATCCAGTTAAAGTCCTATTAATTGTTGGGCTATAAGCCCAACCTACAAACTTTTCTTTTTATAAGTAATCAAACTACTCAAAATTGAACAATTTCTGGACAAAACTTTCCCATTTTTAAAACTCCAAACTTCTTGCTATTAACAAAAATACATTTGGATGTATTTGCAAGGATAAAATTGTAATTTGGTAATTATGAAATTTAACATATTAAGATTCAAAATCTCTATATCAATTAATATCGTATTGTTTTTAGGTACCATTTTCTAAATTCAATTTTACTTCTTTTATCCATAAACATATCGTCTAAATAAGCAATTTGTAAATCTATTTGTATATCATTTTTCCACTTTAAGTCATTTTTACTTATAGAATTAGCAGGTATTTGAAAACAATGCAACTCTTTATTAATTTGATCTATCAAAATAAGAGACCAGGTTGTTGATAATACATTACTATTAGGATTAGCCCAATACGTATTTTGAGTTTTATTTTTATGTGCATAAGTAAAATAATTTGGATTTATACTAATATTATTTTGTTTACAAATACGCATAATTTCTTCTTTTTCAAGTTTTTGAGTTCCAATTGTATGGTTATTATTATTTTGAATTGTTTTTTTCCACAAAATAGTTTTTTTATTTGAATTAATATTTTGTGCAGAAGTTAATTTGTCTATAATATTCAATTATATTAAATTTATTGCATTTTCTATTTCTTGTTGAGAATATTCATTCTCAAAATGTTTTTTCAATAAATTAATAATTAATTCTTTTGATATTTTATTTTTTATGTTTAAAATATTTTCTTTTGATTTAATTTTATTATGAATAAATTGTTTAATTGATTCTTTATTAAAATTATTTTTATTTAAAAGTTCTACAAATTTAATTCCATCTTGAGAATCTTTTACAAAATCAATTTTCACAAAAGATTGTTGAGTATCAGGTTTATTGTATTCGTATGCGTAAATATATATACTGCTACAAATTAAAATACCAATATCTATTTTTAATTGCTTTAAATAACTTATAAGCTGTTCACTACCACAAGTTAAAGTTTCTTGTTTTAATTCAATAATACAAAGATCATTATTCTCTTGTTTTAAAATAATATCTGGAATTATTCTTTCAGTTGAACCAATTTGTATATTTCTTTTTGTATCTATTTCACGTTTTAATTTACTGTAATTAAAAAATTCGCTAAAAATTGTTTCCCATAAACTTTGTATTTTATCTTCTGATACACTTTTATATTCATTATATAAATTTACAATTTCATTCCAGTTATTACTATACATTTTAAACCCCACAATAATATTATAAATACAATTAATTATCGTTATATATATTCTTTTACAAATTTACCTTTCTTATCAATGAAAAACCACTTATTATTTTTTTCAACTTTTGCTAAACCATTTTCAAATTCATAAGCAAAATCATATATTGGAGGAATTACCTCTTTAAAGTTTTTATCTATAAATCCATATTTCCAATTTACTCTAAAAGCGGCCATACCTTCAGAAAAAGAATCAAAGTCTGGTAATCCTTCTATTTCATTTTGAGGCACATCAAATATTTTGCTATAAACAATTTCACCTTTTTTATTCATAAATGCGGATATTCTTTTTTTATATGTATTATCAGTGTATTTATATACAGTTAATAAACCTTCACGAAAACTAATACACCCAGCATCTATTGTATTTATCCATCCTGTTTCTTCAAAATAGTTTTTATCTAATTTTGTTTTTCCATGTTTATCTATATATGAACAATAGATTGAATCTCCCAATTGTTTTGCAACAAGTCCACTTGAATAATTATAAAAATAAGGTCCTCCTTCATAAAAAGGTATGATTGTATTACCTTTTTTATTTATATATGAAACATATGAATGAATAAAATAACTAAATTCACTATCTTTTTCTTCAGTTTGATGTACAACATAAGCAAGGCCATCATGAAAATCTCCTACTTGATCATATTGTGGCTTAACCACAAAATCACCTTTTGTATTAATAAATCCCCATTTTCCATATTGCCAAACCGCTGCAAGACCATCATGGAAATCATTTGCTGATTCAAATATAGGCTTAGTTACAAAGTGGCCTTTTTTATCAACAAATCCATATTGACCATTTTGTTCAGCAATTTTTAAATCAGACGCACTTACCGATAATGCAATGAAAATTAATCCCAAAAGAATAACAAATATAAAAAAAGATGACAACACTATTTTTTTCATTTTAATTCCTCTATTACATCAATTTTAAATAGCTTGTAGGTTGCAAGTTCTAAACCAACGAAATCCTTTGATATAAAATTATAACATAAACTGTAAACATTCTCATAGGTCGGGTTTACAAAGCCGTAAGAAATTATATAAATTTTAGATTATGTTGAATCAAACTTTCTGTTAAAAATAATCAAATAATGTGTTTCTTTACATCAATCTCAAAACTTGAAAATCAGGTCGTTTTACTCCCGATTTTCTTACGTTTTTCGATATACCGACCTTTAAGCCTTGAGCAAGCTCAAGAGCTAAGAGTCTGGCATCCCTTGCTATTTTTTAATGCTTAAAATCCGCTTCTTGGATTTTTCTAGCGGCTCATTATTTTAGAACTCCGCTCTTGAAACCTGACGGTTTCAGACGCTGCGTTAATCATTCGCCTTGGCGCACTCCGTTCGGGCTTTGCCCTCACATTTGTGCTACGAAAAAATATAAACCTTTATCAGGCATTAGGCGGAATAGACTTTATAAAAAATGAAAATATATAAAACTATTTTTCTTCTTGTTTTTGTCTGTGCAATTCTTCGATTGCTCTTTTAAATGTTTTCATGTGGGGTTCAAAAAACCTTTGTTGTATACCTGATTTTATTGTTAAAAAAAGCATTGTTTGAAAAACCAAACTTGAAGATTTTATTTCGGGAATTTTGTTTCTTGTGCAAATTTCGGTTTCAATAGGTTTATCCAATTTGTCGCTTGAAAAACGCATACCAACAGCAAAGCCGCCCCTGTACGGCGCTTTATATATTTCAACCGTATCGCCTTCGGTTACCTCTTTTATAACTTTATGGTCAAGAAATTTTTTGTAATCACTCACCAAATTATCTGTATAACCATCGGGCGTGCCTTTTGGCATTTTTTTATACAGAGAATCATCAACAATTAAATTTGCTTTAAAAGAAACATTGTTCATAGCATTTTATTAAAATCCGAAAATAAAATATATTGCCATAATTTTAATGTAAACAAAAAGATTAAGAAATGTAAAAAAAATAATAAGAAAATGCGTTTTTATTAAAGAAACGGCTTATTTTCTCCGACAAAGGTAGAGAAGAACTATAAGGAGAAAAGATGAATACTAACTTCACAGAAATTAAAGCCGGATTCCAAACTTATTTGGAAAATCTTTATGGGAAGGCAGAAACAACAAATTCGTCAGGCGAAGCCAGTTTTAATTTATTTGATTACAATGAAGAGCTGAAAGATTACTTATTCAGCGAATTAAACATTGACCCAGATTCTCTTGAAGGAAGTCTGTCAGAGATATTAGACAAAGCGCTTGTAGAAAACCTTTACGGCAACAATCAAAACGCCGTATCAAACAATGAATTTATTACGGGCTACTTGTTTGACCTTTTAAAAGATGAAGATTTTGCTAAAGTAATTGACTTAAACGGCGACAGCAAACTGGACAACAACGAAATAAAAGAATTTATGGAATATATAAGCCTAAACGACAAAGATGCCGAAAATATTTCATATGATGATATTTATAACGGGGTAAATCAAGTCAGAAACGGCGAATATATTCAAGCACAACTGGAACAAGGAAATACAACACAAGCTGTTGCCGATAATATAATGGAAACACTTGAAGATATAAACACCGCAAGTAACAATCAAACCGTTACACAAACA
>CALUQL010000054.1 GCA_944322895.1 Candidatus Gastranaerophilales bacterium | reverse complement strand
TAAGATGTGTGGATATGTAAATCGACTTTCACTTCCTTATCCTTTCATAATCATATTTCCTCACTAATATATTTTTCATTAATTCTTTCAATAGCTTCTGCCTTCCCTGTAAAACAATCAATAGTGATAATTACTCCATTGACTTGGGAATTGCCTGAAGCAGCAACATCTAAACGTTCAGGTATAGATGTTAATAATCTGTTAACGGAGGCCTCATATTCCATTCCTATAACACCATCCATATCACCACAAAAACCAGCATCTGTTATATATGCACAACAATCTTCGTATATTCTTTCATCTGCTGTTTGAACATGTGTGTGTGTGCCAAAAATTCCAGAAACTCCAAGTTTTGCATAATATTTAGCCATACATATTTTTTCTGCTGTGGCTTCAGCATGTATATCTATAATTATTATGGGGGTTTCTTTTTTTATTTTTTCTATAGTCTTAGTTAAAATTTCCCAAGGAGAATCTATTAATCCCATAAATGTTCTGCCTAAAACATTTATAACTCCTATTTTACACTTTGGAGTTTCAAAAATTCTATAACCTTCGCCGTGGGTACCTTTGGGATAATTTATCGGTCTTATAAGTTTATCGGCTTCATTTATATACTGAAAAATATCTCGTTTATCCCAGATATGATTACCTGATGTAAAAGCGTTAATTCCATATGATATAAGTTCATTGTAATTTTTTTGAGTCAGACCAAAACCGTGTGAGGCATTTTCTGCATTAGCAATAATAAAATCAGGTTTATCTTCTTTTAGATTTTCAATATATCTTTTAACGGCAAGCCTGCCTGCCTTTCCAACTATATCACCTAAAAACATAATTTTTATTTTTGAATCTGACATAATAATAATCTAATTTTCCCTGTATATTTTATAAGAACCATATAAAATAATATTTTTAAAACAGAGAGAGAATTCATTTTAGTTCAAATTCTCTCTCAAATTTTTATTTCGCAACTTCGGTTGTTCTTATCTCTCTAACAACAGTTACTCTTATCTGTCCAGGATAATCAAGCTCTTCTTCTATACGTTTTGCTATATCTCTGGCAAGTCTTGCTGAAGCAACGTCATCAAATTTTTCGGGTTGAACTATAACTCTTACTTCTCTACCGGCTTGAACCGCAAAAGATTGTTTTATTCCATCATAACTTAATGCTATTTCTTCAAGTTTTTGTAATCTCTTAATATAGATTTCTAGAGTATCACGTCTTGAACCTGGTCTACCAGCAGAAATTGCATCAGCTAATTTTACAAGAACAGCTTCTATAGTATTTGCTGTTACGTCATCATGGTGAGCCTCTATTGCATGAATAACTTCTTCTCTTTCACCATATTTTCTTGCCAGTTCAACACCAAGCTCTATATGAGTTCCTTCTTGAGTTTGATCGACTGCTTTACCAATATCATGCAACAATCCGGCACGTTTTGCTATTTTTACATTTGCACCAATTTCCGCTGCAATCATGCCAGCAATATGACCAACTTCTAAAGAGTGAAGCAAAACATTTTGACCATAGCTGGTTCTGTAATATAATCTACCAAGAGTCTTAACCAATTCTTTATTTAGGTTCATAATGCCCATTTCCATTGCAGCATTTTCACCTTCTTGTTTTATTTTTTGTTCAATTTCAACTCTTGCCTTTTCAACCATTTCTTCAATTCGAACCGGATGAATACGACCGTCAGAAACTAACTTTTCTAATGCTAATTTTGCAATTTCTCTTCTTACAGGGTCGAAACAAGATAGAACAACAGCTTCAGGTGTATCATCAATTATTAAATCAACACCGGTTAATGTTTCCAATGTTCTGATATTTCTTCCCTCACGCCCAATAATACGGCCTTTCATTTCATCAGAAGGCAAACTCACAGTAGCAACGGTTGATTCAATAACTTGATCGATTGCGCATCTTTGCATTACTGTTGTAAGTATTTCTTTTGCCTTTTCATTAGAAACTTCTTTAATATGGTTTTCATTTTCTCGAATTAAAGCATTTGCTTCTTGCTGTAAATCATTTTTCAATTGTTCAAAAAGAAGATTTTTGGCTTCTTCCGATGACATACCAGAAATTCTTTCAAGTTCCTGAATTTGTTTTTGTATTGTTTCAGCAAGATAATCTTCTTTATCCAAAACTTCATCCATCTTTCTTTGAAGTTCTGATTCCTTGTTCACAATTGCTTGTTCTTTATCTTCAAGCAATTCTTCTTTCTTTGAAAGTTTAGCTTCTAGTTTTGAGAGTTCTTGTCTTCTTTCTTTTGTTTCTTCTTGGAATTTTTCAATATCTTTTTGTACAGCCTCTTTAGCAGCAATCATTGCTTCTTTTTTATAAAGACTGTTTTTTTCTTCCATGTCTCTTAGTAATGCTTCTTTTTCTTTTTTGCCTCTATTTGAATCCAAGAAAAACATCAGGCAAATGAAGACCAAAAAACAAACAAGTATTACTAAAGTATTAATATCAATCTTAATTTTCCCGTACCTCGTTCTTTCTAAATGCATACAAGGATGCACTTATGTAATATTAATATTTAAATAAATTTAACTTTAATTCATATATCAAAATTATGTTATTCTATTACTTATAGTAGTAATTCTACCATACAATAAGTGTTTTTAACAAGATTTTTATTAAATTTAATATGTTGAAAAAAAATTTTAAAATTTATACTGGACATTAAATTTTTTTTATATTATATTACATTTTGAACAAGCCTTGGTGGCGGAAGTGGTAGACGCGTTGGACTTAAAATCCAATTAGGCTCACCCCTAGTGCCGGTTCAAGTCCGGCTCAAGGCAAATTTTAAAAGACTCCTTTGGGGTCTTTTTTTTATGAGACGGATGCGAACCCACAAAACGAAGTTTTGTAAAAGGTTCAGCGCGAGTGAGCAGAGGCTGGAATGGCGGAGGCGAAGAGCCTTCGACATGAAAAGCTGTTTAACGCGAACGAGCAAGACAGTCCGGCTCAAGGCAAATTTAAAAGACTCCTTTGGGGTCTTTTTTTTATGAGACGGATGCGAACCCACAAAACGAAGTTTTGTAAAAGGTTCAGCGCGAGTGAGCAGAGGCTGGAATGGCGGAGGCGAAGAGCCTTCGACATGAAAAGCTGTTTAACGCGAACGAGCAAGACAGCGCGAGTAAGCAGAGGTTGGAATGGCGGAGACGATGAGCCTTCAACATAAAATGCCTTAAAAACTATTCTCGCCTTTTTTCTTATATAACAGAATATCTATCAAAAATCATTCTTTATTATCAAAATTATCTGCTATTATTTCTGATGCATTAGTTGTATTTATTGGCATTGCAATTGTAGTACCTGTTTCAGGATGAACATATACTTGTCTTACATTGTATTCGTTTGACTTCACATGAATACTTGTTCCAAAGATATCATCTGCATATGCTCCATCAATTTCCATTATTTGTTGTTGCAAAGTTTGTAGTTCCGATTTTAATGTTTGAACTTGCTTAGCTAAAACTGTATTTTCGGGATTATTAACGGATTCTGTATATAATCTATACATTTCTTGTCCTTTTGTTTTATATTCAATAGTTAATTTTGATTTTTTAATTTGATCAAGCAATCTAGCTTCTTCACTCAAGTCATAATTTTGCTGGCCTCTAAGTTTAGCTAATTTACTTTCTAATTTTGCAATTTCGAAATTATTTCCGTTTCTTTGAGCAAGAACTTCTTCTGGAGTGAATTGATACTGATTAAAGTCACCACCAAATCCCATAATACCTTGACCGGCAGCATTACTTTCTATACAATCAATACCGTCTCTGAGAGATTTTATTGCTGCTATTTTTTCTTCTTCTGATAATTCTTTCAGTAAACTTACATCTATATTTGAAGTATTAAATCCTGATGAATTTTGCATTGCAATTTTATATCTTAAATTATGTCCTCTTGCATAATCTCTCATTGCTGCAATTGCATCATCTACATTATTATATCCTTGAATAAATTCTTTATTTCCACGAACTAATGGTTCTACCATCGCTGTTAATTCTTCATCAGTATAAGATACCATCTTATATAGCTTATCTTTAGCTAAAGCAGAAAAATCCATTTTCATTTGGGTATTCAATTTAGGCGGTTTTGAAGTTGATAACCCCAAGAAACTTCCACCTGTTATTACATTATCCTTCTCCCCACTTTGAATTCTATTCGAAAAATATTCAACAATAACTCTTTCTTTATCCTGAGTTGAAAGTCTTTGTCTTAAAATTGCTTCATTTGCGTGAGTTGCTTCATGCCTTATAACCTCAGGTAGGTCAAATACACCTTCTCTATAGGCATTTTCATTTATTGTAATTGTATGGTTTGATGAACTATAACCTCCGCCTTGTTTTGGATTATCTTTTATAACCTTAATTTCTGGTCTTAGTTTTTCAGGTATTCCGCATTCATCGCATGCTTCTTTATATAGAGATTTAACCTCTGCCTCTATTTGTTCACTAGTCATAGCTGCACGGCGTTTGCCTTCTGTAGTCTCTGTAAACTTCATTTTCTGCTTTTCTACTTTTACTTTTGATTCTTTAGTAAATAGAAATCGAAACATATCTTTTGCACGTGCGGAAATATTACTCGGTTTAAATTGGCTTGCTACTGCTTTTAAACCAGCTCTTGTAGTAAACAATGATTTAATTTCTTTTAATGCATCAAGTGTTGTTCCCTTGCTTACTTCTTTTGATATTTGAAGCTTTTGGGCTTTATCCAAAGAAGTTATCCCAAGTTCATTCATTAATTTGGCCTCTTTTGCAACTTTAGCACTTTGTTTTGTACCAAGTACACTCATTGCGACACCAACAGTTCCTTGTCCAACACCATTAAATGCTTTTTCTGCTTTATCATATTCTTTATTTTTTATATTTACCGCTACATCAAATGCACTTTTTCCAAGTTGAAAAACACTTAATGCCCCAAAACCAACTGCCATTATCGGACCTAAAACAGGGACTAAAGAACAAGCAACAGCAGTAGCTGCAACCATTCCTATTGTCATAACAGGATGTTCAATAACAGCAGTTAAAGGCGATAAAACTCCTTTTATAAAATTTTTAGCACATTCCGAAATATCAAATTTGCCGTTATTTGATTTATCTTGTTTGATACTCGAAATTTCTATAGAATCAGGTTTGTATTCAATTTTAGCTTTTTCTTGTTTGATTTTTCCCAAAAATTCTTTAGATGTACTTATATTTTTTATATTTAAATCATTGTTAATTTGATTCATAATTCCTTACACTCCATACTTTCCTTTATATAAATAAAGGAATTTTATGTATGATAATTTACAATAATTTTTTATCTCTCTTCACAAAAAGAAATATTTCTTTCAATTTCTTTCTTCCAAATTTGCAAAAAATATACCGAAAGAATTAAATATATAAACCACATAATAACTGTTGCAAAACAGTTAGAGCCATCTATGTATGCAAAAATCCACATAATTAACGATATAAGGTTTACAAAAAACCATATATACCATTGTTCAATACATCTTTTTACCGTTAGAAATTGACCAAAGATTGAAAATACAGTGGCTGTAGAATCTAAATATGGATTTGAGTCTCCTGTTATTTTTAATAATATTGAAACAATAACTGATATTATTATCATCAATGTTAAATAAATAAATCTCTCTTTATTTGTAAGTTTTGTTTTTATAATTTCTCTAACATTTTTCTTTAAGTGTTTTTTCCATTTGAAAATTCCTATTATTTCCATAGGAAGATAATAGAGCATATATAAACATAAATTACCGTAAAAACCGTTTTTCAATGATAAATATGAATAACAAAAAGTGCCTATAATTCCTATAAAATAGCAAGATATCCTTCCTTTACCGGCTAAAATTGTATAACTTATGCCGCAAACAGCAGAAATTAGAGCTATTTTATTATCGTTTATAAGAATTGAGGTTATGATTATAACTAAAATTACAAATGGAAATAAGAAACGTTCATATTTCCCAAAATTTTTAAATTCTTCTTTTATTAATTTCATTAATTCCATAAGAAGAATTATAAAATAAATTTTAATAAATTGTTTAATTTCCATTGTGTTTGTTGTCTGCTGTTATTATGAAAATTAATAGTAGCAGTATAAATAATTCACCTTCTTATAAAGGATTTTGGAATAATAAAGCAGTGTTAAAAGGTTTAGAAACTATATCTGAACACGGAACTACTTTTGTTGCAGCAACTACTCTTGCAATGTCTGCAGGTGTAAGACCAATTGCTATTAATTTGACTCCTGACGTAAAAAAAGAAAACAAACAATATGCTACTACTAATTCAATTGCATCAGGTTTAATAAAATTCGGCATAGTTGAAGCTATAGCTATTCCTATAGAAAAAGCTGTTAAAAAAATAGACAAAAACCCTGAAAAATATTTAACTCCGCAAACAATAAAAGCATTGCAAGGAAATGCCAAAACACTTGCCGAATCAAGAAGTTATAAATTTGCAACCCAAATATTAAAAATGGGAACAGGTCTAATTACTGCAATTCCTAAAGCAATGTTAACAGTTGCTTTAATACCGGTTATTATGAATAAGTTATTTCCTAAGAAAGAAGCAAAGAAACCAAATCTTAATGAATTAATTTTTTCAAATGATGATAACATCTTTTCATCTGATTTCAATAACAAAGAATTAAAAACACCTTCTTTTAAAGGCGGAATAACAGAACAAACAGCCAAAGGTATCGGAAAAATATTAAATAATAATTCAGTACAGAATTTTGTAAAAAAATATTCTTCTCAAGATACTAATATTGCAAGAAATATATCTATTGCAACAGATATTTTGCTTACTGCTTCTTTTATCCATAGAACGGTTAGAAGCGATAAAATAGAAAAAGAACGCAAAAAGGCTCTTATATGTAATAATGTTATTTCCACAGGTATTACACTTGCAGGCGGATATTCAATTGACAAACTAATTCAAAAAAATACAAATAAATTTATAGAAAATTTCAAAAAATCAAACAATAATAATCCAAAACTAAATAAATATATTGAAGGCATAAACATATTAAGACCGACCATAATATTTGCGCTTCTTTATTATGGTGTTTTACCAATATTATCAACATACTTATCTGATAAAATAGATAAATTAACAGAAAGAAACAAATAACTTGAAAACATATAATGCACCTGCTATAATTATAGCAGAAAAAAAGGGGTGTTAGGTCTTGATTAGTGCTTTAAATTTCAATTCAAGTAATATATATAAACAACAAAAAAATAAGATAATAGATCAACGATACAAAGAAATATATACTCACGAAAAAGCACATAAAAATGCAGCCGGTTCATTAGGTGGATCTATTGTTATAGAGAAAAATGGACAAGGAATTCCAACAGGTGGTCACGTTGACATACAAATGCCTGTTTTAGATAAAAAAGATCCTGATAAAACAATAAAACATGCTGATATTGTTATTAAAGCAGCTATGGCACCGGGTGACCCATCAGAACAAGATTATAAAGTTGCTGCTGAAGCAAAATCTATAAAAAACAAAGCTAAGAATTATCAAAAACAATCTGGTCAAAGATTAAATATTCTTGCTTAATTTTTGCTTATATTCGGAATTATACCATTCAATGACCCTAAAATATAAATATATGATACACAAAAAACTAATTATATGTGAGAGGATACAGAATCTTTTATTTTTTGTTTAGAAATTCTTTTTTTAAAGGCCTTAGCGGATTATATAGCATAAATAATTCTTCAGGTGAGAAATGAATTCTAGATTGTTCTTCCGAAGAAAAACCTTCCTTCTCAATTCTATATAAACAATAAGGATTACATCTACCTCCCAGAACTGTAGCAGACCTTATACAACCACCTTTGCAGACTGCATTATATATACAATCTTTACAATAGCCTGTAAGCATAGAGCAATCAAATCTTCTATTATAACTAAATGAATTTCTATCATTCCAAATCTCATACAAAGATCTTTCGTGTGTATTACCTTCAATATATCGATCCATTTGTAAAGATAAACAACCTCGTATTGAGCCATCACTGCCAATACCAATTGTTTTCATTCCAGCGTGACAACCCCACCAAGATCCTTGAACTTTTTGTCCTAGTTCACCTAAATATCCAATTACATCAGCACCAGAGATTTTATCAAAATATTTTCCATATTTTTGTCTGGTTTCAAGGATAAACTTAGCAATCTCGAAAAACTGAGCTTCAGTAACCATTGTGTTTCTAGGCATACGTCCTATATGATCCCCATACTGAATCTGCCATAATCTAACTTTGTTTTTTATTAAAAATTCACGAATTTTTCCTAATTGATCAAAATTTAATTTATGTACAGTTGTTACAATACTCGGAGGGATAGCATGCTCATGCAAAAGTCTAATCGCATCTTTAACATGCTCAAAAACACCTTGTTTTCCTCTTATATAATCATGTAAATATGGATCAGCAGCATCTAAACTAATACCATATGCAATTGGCTTAATAGCAGCAATAACTTTTATTGTTTCATCATCTAATAAATAACCATTAGATATAAAAGCGACATTCATACCACATCTTTTTATCATAGTTCCGATAGCACCGATATCTTTTCTCATCAATGGCTCACCACCGGACAATATAACAGTTTTACATCCAATATCTGCCAAATCTTCTATTATTTCAAAACATTCTGCAGTAGTAAGCAGATTATCTTTTTCAATACTTGCACAATCTGATCCACAATGTATGCAATTGACATTACATTTAAAAGTTATCTCCCATATAGCAGTATCTGGCTGATATCTCATAATCACTATCTTCTATAATTAAACTACCATACGAAAATTATAAAACATTATACTTTATTTGTAAATTTTTATGACAAATTCTTTTTATAATATAAAGATACATAAAACAGAATGTCGATAATAATAAAGTCAAAAAAGGAGATAATACAATGGATTTTAATTTCTCAGAAATATCAAAAAATATTATCAAAGCATTAGGTAACAAACAAGATAATGATGAAGCAAAAAATATTTCTCAAAACAATAAAGGAAATGAAGAAATATCAATATTCGAAGATACTGATGCTATGGCTATGTATGGCATTTCTTTATATAAAGATGGCGATACACAACCACAAATTAAAGATAATGAAATGCCAGATCCACTAGCTATGTACGGTATTACCCTGAATAACGACAATGATACAAAAAAAATAGAAGAAGATACCCCTGATATATTAGCAATGTATGGTATTACTACTATTAAAAATGAAGAAACCGAAGAACAAAAAGGTAATAATATAATAACAATTTATCGAAATATACTTAAAAGTATTATAGAAAAACTAAAATAATAGCATATATCTTAATTATTTAATACTAAGAGAAAACTTCCTGTAATAATATTTAAAACAGGAAGTAAAATATCAAATCAAAAATATTTTCTAAGTCCCAAAGAGAAAAGAACACCGTTTCTTCCCCCGTTTCTAACTGTTGTTTGTACAAAAAAATTGAAGTCCTCACCAACATTTTTCTGCAAACCAACTCCATATTGAACATAAGGTTTTAAACTTATTTCACCAACGCTTACATCATTAGGAGAAAATCTTGAAGCATTTATTATATTCCAAACCTGTTGCACACCAATATATGGCTGCCATCCATCTTCAAGATTTGCTGTCAATTTAAGTCCAGGTACCAGCTGAATTGAATAAACAGGATCCGATTTAACAACTTCATTTTGAGCATTTACATAATCAAATGTATTAACCCAAAGATATGCACCTAAAAAACTTGGCTGAAATGAAAGTCTTTTTTCCAAAAATTCAAAATTATAACCTGTTTTTACTGCAGCAGTCGCACTAAGCATAGAAAAATTAATATTTTCAAAAGAACTTTCTGAAATAGCATTTGTTGCCCCAACATTAGTCAGAACACCAAGAAAAAAGTTTTTTCTGAAGAAAACTCCGGATAATCCAAGTTGACCTCCATTTTGAAATATTGTCCTTGCATTATATTTTTGCCTAGAACCAGTATATCCTGTATGAAATGTTAATACAGAATCCCAAGCCTTACTCAGATGTATTACATTTGTGTCATATCCAATATATGCACCGTAAGCTGTATTATGTACTCTGTTACCACTTTCAAGTTCAATTGTTTCCAAAGCACTATACGGTTTAACCCATATACTTTCTGTTCTTGTGGAACGTTGTTCTGGCGAAAAGGTTGATACGGAAGCACTCGGAACTGTAACTGCAAATGCTTTCGCAATGAAAAATATAAAAACAGTAAATAAAATTAGAAATTTTTTTTGATACACAAATTCAACCTTTCGGTCGAATTTACCATTAATTTATAAAAAAAACTTCCCACATAAGTATATATCATTTTTCATACACTAATATTTTCTAGAATAGTCAATTCTATCAAAAGAAAATTTTTATTATATATATTAGGATTTAAGAGAAAATAAATATGCTTAACACGGCTAATAATATTAATAATTTTTTCCCAAAGACATTTTCTTTATATGACAATATGTCTAAATACTATAATCTACCAATAATACCTTACAATATAGATTTAAATGATTTTGACCGGTTAAAAGAAGATTCTTCTGATATTTCAGTAATAGCCCATAGAGGATATAGTATAGAAGCTCCCGAAAACACTATACCGGCTTTTATTTTAGCTGCCGAAAAAGGTTATGATACAGTTGAATGTGATATTCAATGGACTAAAGACTCAGTTCCTGTATTATTGCACGACAACACAATTAATAGAACAGCAAGACGAGAAAATGGTTGGGGGTTTTTATTCAGAAGAAAATGCTCTAACTATACATATGAGGAGTTGCAAAAATTAGACTTTGGTTCTTGGAAAGGAAAAGAATATAAAGGAACAAAAATTCCATCATTTAGTGAAGCTTTAGATTGCGGAAATGAATATAATTTAAATATGTATGTTGAATTAAAAGATGATAGTAATTTCAACAAAGAAAAAGCTAAAATCTTAGCCAGAGCCGTAGAAGAAGCAGGAATGGAAGATAAAATAACTTGGATAAGTTTTAATCCTGAATATCTAAAAATGATGAGTGAACTTATGCCCGAATCAAGACTTGGTTACTTAACCAAAACCGAGCCAGATAGGGAGACAATTAAAACATTACAAAGCCTACAAACAGAAGATAATGAAGTTTTCTTAGATGTTAAAGCATCAGAAATGACAAAAAAAGCTGATGGCTTACTAGACAGCGCAGGTTTTGATTTTGAAGCGTGGACTGTTGATGATGAAGCGACTTTAGAAAAAATATATCCTTTTGAATGTTCAGGAATTACAACAAATAAACTAACAGAAGAAGATGTTGATGAAATAATAGATTCTTTTGAATAATCAAATATGCTTTTTAAGCTTAATGTTGTAAAATAATCTAATAAGATATTACAGTTTATTATAAAGGTTGTTATGGAACTTAATACACAAAAAAAATTTGCAGCAGGATTATCAATTACATCCAATGCAGTAATAATATTATTGAAAATTGTTGCCGGTATTCTATCAGGCAGTATAAGTATAATATCTGAGGCGATACATTCCTTTTCAGATTTTTTGGCATCAGTATTAACATTTTTTGCAGTATCACGTTCAAGTGAACCGGCAGATAAGGAACATCCATTCGGACATGGCAAGTATGAAGATATGTCTGGTTTCATTGAGGGTGGATTAATTATTCTTGCAGGACTATACATAATATATGAATCAGTTAAAAAATTAATATGGGGATATAATCTTGAATTTAATTCAATGCTTGGTATATACGTAATGGCATTTGCCGTTGTTGCGAATTTTATAGTAAGCCATTATTTATTTTATGTAGCAAAAAAAGCTGATTCTGTCTCTTTATATGCTGATGCAGAACACTTAAGAACAGATGTTTTTTCTTCTTTAGGTGTATTAATCGGTTTGATACTTATTAAGATAACAGGCATTGTAATGCTTGACCCTATAATAGCAATAATTGTAGCAATTATAATTATAAAAGCAGGATATTCTATATCAAAAGAAACATTAAATAATTTATTAGATGGCTCTTTACCTGAAGAAGACATGAAAAAAATCGAATCAATATTAGATAATAATATATCAATAAAAGGATATAAAGACTTAAAAACAAGAAAAGTAGGACAATGTAAGGATATAGAAATTACTATTTTTTTTGAACCAAATTTAACAATAGCACAGTGTCATAAAATTTGCGATGAAATAGAAGAAGAAATAGAAAAAAGTTTTACCAATATAACAATAATTATTCATCCTGAACCTGAGAATATAGAAAAAAAGATAATAAAATTACATTAAGTTGTTAAAAAGA
Organism: Candidatus Gastranaerophilales bacterium; assembly: GCA_944322895.1. Lineage (GTDB taxonomy): Bacteria > Cyanobacteriota > Vampirovibrionia > Gastranaerophilales > Gastranaerophilaceae > Avigastranaerophilus. The sequence goes on along the minus strand of CALUQL010000054.1, from coordinate 220 downwards.
AAACTAGGTAATATAATTTGATATAAAAGGAGAGATGTCCGAGTGGTTTAAGGTGCAAATCTCGAAAATTTGTGCAGGGGCGACCTTGCCGAGGGTTCGAATCCCTCTCTCTCCGTTTTTTTATTTTTTCGAAGATATAAAAGGGATGAGAACCCTCACAAAACGAAGTTTTGTCTTTAGGTTCGAGCGCGAGTGAGCAGAGGCTGAAAAACGGAAATGA
>CALUQL010000053.1 GCA_944322895.1 Candidatus Gastranaerophilales bacterium | reverse complement strand
CAAGCTGCGCTACATCCCGTTTTGGTTTTTAATTGGTGAAGCGCACTACGTGCTACCTCTCACAAAATGATACTTAATCATTTTGCTTCTTGAATTTTGCTGTCTCTCGAACCTGTCGTTCCTTTCGCTATTGCTGTCGTCACTTCGGTTCTCGCATACTTGGGTTTCACCCTTTCGCAAAATTCGCTCGGCAGAGTCAAGCTGCGCTACATCCCGTCTTTAGTTTTCATAAAACAATCGCAATTTCGACTGCATTTAAACTTTATCAACAACATTGTTAAGAGTCAAGTCATTTATTAAAAAATTTATATACTAATCTATTAAAACTTTTACAGGAAATTTTTCTATTTTCAGTTTGTATATAGCTTCTGCACCAAGTTCTTCAAAAGCTATTATTTCTGATTTTATAACCTTGTTAGATAAAAGTGCTGCAATACCGCCTACTACGGTAAAATATTTTCCTTTGTTTTTCTTAATTGAATTAATAACATTATTACTTCTGTCACCTTTTCCGATTGTGGCAAGTAATCCTAAATTATATAATTCTTCTGCATATTTATCCATTCTGGATGCTGTAGTGGGACCTATGGAACCAATAATTTCATTTGGCCTGTTAGGGCATGGACCTGCATAAAAAATTATTTTATCTTTTATTTCAAAAGGCAGTTCTTTATTATTATCAATTAATTCTTTTAGTTTTTTATGTGCCATATCTCTGGCAACATATATTTCTCCTGTTAGTAATATTTCATCACCTGTTTTTAATTCTCTTATTTCATTAATATTACTTGTTAATATTTCTTTTTTAGGTTCTTCTTCTTCAAAATCTATAAAATTTGGTTTATTTTCTTCACAAATTATTTCATTATTCAATATTTTACATTTTGCTTTTCTGTCAGAATCGCTATTAATTGTAATTGCAATTGGTAAACAAGCAATATGTGTCGGTATTGATTTAACTTTTACATCAAGAACATAATTGTTGTTAGTTTTGAAATTTACATTTTCTTTTATTTTTAAAGCCAAATCTTTTTCTTTTTCATTAAAAGAATCACAGACAAATACTTCTTTAGATAAAATAGCCGCTTTATCCAAAGTTGCACCAATTCCAATTCCTATAAACATTGGCGGGCATGCGTTTTCTTTTGCTTCCATAATTAATTCTGAACATTTTGCAATAATTTCTTCTTCACTGGAAGTTGGCAGCATCATCTCTGTTTTGCTTTTGTTCTCTGAACCTGCACCTTTAATCAAAACTTTTATACAAACATTATCCCCCTCAACTATTTTGGTATGTATAATTGCAGGAGTATTATTTTTTGTATTTAATCTGTCAAAAACAGCATTTTTTACTATAGATTTCCTAAAATAATTTTCTTTATAACATTCAGCCACAGCCGAATTAACAGCATTTTCTAAGAATTCACCTGTTAGTTTTACATCTTGACCAATTTCCAAAAAAACAATAACCTGACCGGTATCTTGGCATAATGGGAGTTTTTTTTCATATGCAATCTTTGCATTTTGAAGGATTGCTTTTAGAACTTTATCTTGAGTGTTTTTATAAGCTGATAAAATTTTGGAATATACATCTTCACTAAGGCAAGTATTAGCCTCAAAACATAATTTGTATACTGCTTTTTTTATTAATTCCGTTGAAATTTCACTCATAATTCAATCATATAATTTTCATCATCTTCTGTAAAGCAAATTTATTGTATAATACACTTAAAGGGGTTTATTTATGCCGCATTTTTTAATAGAAACAAAAAATATTCAAGATAATAAAATAACGGTTCGTGAAAAGGACTTATATCAACATATAATTAAATCACTAAGGACAAAAGTAGGTGAGAAGATTCTTTTTCTTGATGAAAATGAAATTCAATATGAGACAAAATTATCACAAATTAATTCGTCTGATTTTATTTGTTCAATTGAGAAAAAATATCCTTCAAACAGAAAGTTAGGTTTGAATTTATATGTGGCTCAAAGCGTTTTAAATTCGGATGTACAAATAAGTTCTATTCAAAAAGCAACTGAACTTGGAGTAAAAGGAATTATCCCTTTGCATACAGATAATTGTTCAGTAAAAGAATCTGTTATAAAAAACAAAATTGAAAAATGGCAAAAAATAGCATTGGAATCTGTTAAACAATGTGAAAGAGCTGATATTCCGATTGTATATGAATCTTCTTCTATAGAAGATATGTTAGAAAAATATGAACAGGTAATTGTTTTTGCAGAAAAATATGCAGAGAAAAACTTTTTTAATTATATAAAAGAAAATAAACTTGATAAAAATAAATCAATATTGGTTATTATAGGACCCGAAGGCGGTTTTTCACAAAGAGAGTTTGATATATTTATTGAAAAGAAAATACCTTTAATAACGCTGGGAAATCTCATATACAGAGCAGATACAGCATTAACAGCAGCACTTACAACCATTATTAACGGAGTTCAAAATGAATAGTTATATTGAACTTATAGAAAATGATGAAGTAATAAAGCAGATAAAACCATATATAACTGATACTGAAGCATATATAGTGGGCGGATTTGTAAGAGATATTTTTATGAATAAAAAGAGTCCGGATAGAGACTTAATTATTTGTAATTGTGATATTGAAAAATTCTCAAGAAATCTTGCTGAAAAATTGAACGCACATTATATAGAACTTGACCCTATTAATAAAATATACAGATTGGTGCTGGAAGATAAAATTAATTATATAGATATAACCTGCCCAATTGAAAATGATTTTGAAAAAGATATAAAAAGACGTGATTTAACAATAAATGCAATAGCTTATGATATAAATAACAGAAAGTTTATTGATATTACAGGTGGTATAGAGGATATCAAAACAAAAAGAATAAAAGGAATTCTTGATTCAAACTTTGAAGATGATCCTTTAAGACTTTTAAGAATATTCAGATTTTATTCCAAAACAGGGTTTGAAATAGATAACTCTTTAATAAAAATCACGAAGAGACTAAAAGAAACAATAAATAAACCAGCTAAGGAAAGAATAACCGTTGAATTATTAAAAATGTTTGAAGGAAAATATTGTGACTTAGCACTTAATAAATTATATGAAGTCGGTCTTTTAGAAGAGATTTTTCCAATCTATAAAGAAGTAGAAAAAATCCCGCCTAATTCGCATCATCATTTGGATTTGATTCATCATTTAATTGAAACTGTAAGACAGATTCAAAATATATATGAAAATTCTACAGGCGAAATAAAAGAATATTTAAATACTACAAAATACGGAGCTGTAAAAGAGATAGCATTTCTTAAATTAGCCGGTTTTTTGCATGATATAGGAAAACCCTCTTGCTGGACCATAGAAGAAGATACAGGAAGGCATAGATTTATACAGCATGATTCAATAGGTGCTGATTTATGTATACCTATTTTGAAACAGCTAAAATTCTCAAAAAAACAAATTGAATACGTAAAAACACTTATTAAATATCATATATATCCATCAAGTTTAGTAAGTGCACAAGATGTTCAAGATAAAGCTTTTTTGAAATTCTATCGTAAAATGGATGGGTATGTAATTGATGTAATAATTCTAGCTATGGCAGATAGATTATCGGCTAGAGGGGTAAAAGTAACAGATGATATTGTGAATAAGAATATCAGCAATTTGACGAAATTATTAAACGATTATCTTGAAAAATATAAAAATCTTAAACCCTTGCCAAAACTATTAAACGGTAAAGAAATTATGAATATACTTAATATAAAACAAAGCCCAAAACTTGGCGAGGTTATTAATGAACTTAAAGAAGCACAAATTTCAGGTAATGTTAATACAAAAGAAGAAGCTATAGAATTTGTAACGAATCTAATGAAATAAATATTAGAAAATTATTTGTTAATTTGTATCAAATCTTTACTATAGCAAGTGTTTTTTTGCAATTCTTGAAGTTTTTTCTTATAATTCTAATGTAGTAAAAAAGGATATAATCATGAATTCAGTAGTAATTGTAGGTAGAGCAGGACAAGATCCTGATGTTAAATATTTTGAATCAGGAAAAGTTAAAACAACATTTTCAGTTGCTGTTTCAAGATGGGATTATAAAAGCAAAGCCGAAACTACGGATTGGTTTAATATAGAATTATGGGATAAATCAGCAGAAATAGCTGGTGAATATGTAAAAAAAGGTCGTCAGGTATGTATAGACGGTCGACTTGTTTCAAATAAATGGACAGGACCTGATGGTGAAGCTAAAGAACGTTTTGTTATACGTGCAAACTCTATGCGACTTTTAGGCAATAAAGGTGATAATTAAAAATTCTTATGGATACATCTAATTATATAGGTATTATTGCAGACGATTTAACCGGTGCTAATGATACTTCGCTCCAGCTTTTTTTAAGAGGCTGTAAAACACAAGTAGCTTTTGGTGAAGATATCTCTATAGATGAGAATCTTAAAACAGAAGTTTTTGCTATGTCTACTGAAACAAGGAATGTTGATGCAAAAACTGCTCACGAAAAAGTTTTGAATGTTTCTGAAAATATTTTGAAAAAATACAACTTCGAATACATCTATAAAAAAATAGACTCTGTTTTGAGAGGTAATATAGCAGTAGAAGTTGTTACTTTGTTAGATTCTTTGGAATATGACGCAGCAGTTATATTCCCTGCTTTCCCAAATGAAGGCAGAACGACAATTGGTGGTTTCCATTTGGTAAAAGGTATTCCTCTGCAAAGGACAGAAGTTTCAAGAGATCCGGCATGTCCTATTATGGAGTCAAATATAATTAATCTTCTTAAAAGCCAATTGCCGGAAGAAATGGCGAATTATACGGATTTAATAAGTCTTGATGTTGTAATGAAAGGTGCAGGTCCTATTCTTACTAAGCTCAATGATTTAATATCAAAAGGAAAAAAATTGATAGTAGCAGATGCAGTTTCAACTACAGACCTTGAGCAAATTGCTTTTGCTGTTACAAAGAGTTCATATAAAATTTTACCTGTAGGTTCAGCAGGCGCTGCCCAAGCACTCGGTAAAATTTGGCATCCTGATACTGATGAAGACTTGGTTAAAGAACCTCAGGTGCCTAATCTTCCTAAGCTTGTAGTTTCAGGAAGTGCAACTGATTTAACCGCATCTCAAATAAAACGACTTCAAGAAAATGATAATATTGAAAATACTTATTTCATCGCAATAAAACCGCAAAATATATTTTCTAATGATTTTGAAGAAATTGCACAAAGAGTTTTAAATAATTTGATAAAAGATAATACTGTTATTATCCATTCTTCTGAACTTATAGAAAATACAGAAGAATTATCTTCATTATTAATAGAAAATGAATTAACAAAGGAAGTATTTATTTCTAAAATATGTGATTATCTTGCTTCGGTAACAAGAACGGTTTTATCTCAGAAAGAAGCGGTTTTAATAACTGTAGGAGGAGAAACATCTTATAAATGTTGCAGAGCAATAGGAAGTAAAAATTTACAAATTATAGATACCGTAGCACCTGCTATTCCTTTAGGTGTTGATCATAAAGGTCAGTTGATAGTAACTAAGTCAGGTAATTTAGGTACTCAAAATACTTTAATTGATGTTGTAAGATATTTTGAACAGGATAAATAAAAAAAATGAAAAAAATTGCAATCACACTTGGTGACCCAAATGGAATTTCACCCGAGATTACTATAAAAGCATTAAATTTTTTAGATTTACCCAAAGATAAAGTTATACTTATTGCTAATAAAACAATTCTTGATTTCTATCAAGAAGAATATAATTTATCATTAGAAAAAGACTATGAAATTGTAGAAATACCATATAGAAAAGAAGATATAAATATTGGTAAAGAAACGGAATTTTCAGGAGAATTTGCTTTCAGGGCAATAGTCCAAGCTTGTAATCTTGCAATAAATCAAGAAATAGATGCAATAGTTACTGCGCCTGTATCAAAAAATGCAATGAAAATGGCAGGTCATAACTATAACGGTCAAACAGAAGTTTTAGAACAATATTTGGCACAATCAAACCAAAAAGCAGAGATGATATTTGTTTGTGACAGATTTAATGTCCTTCTTTTTACAAGACATATTGCGTTAAAAGATGTAGCAGAGAAAGTAAAAAAAGAAGCTATAATATCAACTGTTGAAAGATTAGAAAAATCATTGAGATTACAACTTGGAATAAGATATCCTAAAATAGCGATTTGTGCTCTAAACCCGCATGCGGGAGAGAATGGGATGTTTGGTGAAGAAGAAATAAACGAAATCATTCCTGCCGTAAAATATTTAAAAAATAAAGGAATAAATATAGATGGACCTTTTGCTGCAGATGCATTATTTACAAATTGTGCACAAAATGTTTGTGAATATGATTGTTATATAGCAATGTATCATGATCAAGGGCTTATCCCGGTAAAATTATTAGAACGAGATAATTGTGTTAATACAACAATCGGACTTGGTGTTTTAAGAACATCACCTGCGCATGGTACAGCATTTGATATAGCGGGTAAAAATATTGCAAACGCAAACAGTATGATATCTGCAATAGAATTGGCGTTAAAGTAATTTTTCATAAAATCAAAGATTATTGAAAAAATAGTCAACCCAAGCTACATACTTTTATACAATTATAGATTTTTCTGTTGGGTTATGGGAAACCAGACATTTTTCAAAAATCAAAGATTTTGGAAAAAGCAGTCAAACCCAACCTACAGACTTCGTTTATATAATCATGCAAAGTTTGATATTTTAATTATTCTTATTATTATTTGACAACCAATTAGTATATTTTATGTTTAGATTTTAGTTTTTATAAATTTGTGAGAAATGTGATAACAAATAATCAGATTCTTTATTTTTTTCGGAAACAAAATAAACTTGTTGTTTTGCCCTAGTAATAGCGACATAGAATATTCGAAGTTCTTCTTCTAACATTTCTTTTATCGTTTTATCAAAAATTAAACCGTCCTCATAATTTTGATGAATCAAAGGAAAATTATCATCATTACATTCTAATATTATAACAATATCCGCTTCTGAGCCTTTAAATTGATGTATCGTGTCGCATTGTATTCTTGCTTTAATTTCCTCTTTGGTAAATTTTTGTTTTGTTACTATCATATATTGAATTATTTTTTGAACTAATGCATTTTTAAATAGGCTTAAATCACTATTATTAGATAATTTATTTTTTCTATGCATTATTATAAAACTTTTATCAAGATTTTGTTTTACAATTTCAAAACATAATTTTAAATATCTGTGTTGTAAATTAAAATATTTTTTTTCTTTCTCATCATATATAAATTGTTCATCTATTTCATTTTTTTCGTTTTTTGAATTAACATCGTCAATATAAAGAAGTTCCAAATTAAAGATATCGGAATTATTATATGCAATAGCAGGTTTTCCTTGACCATACATTATGCAGTTTCCAAAATTAACTATATTTTTTTGACTTCTATAATTATATAAAAGATTTGCATTCCCACTATTTAAATATAGTTCATTATATTTTTTAAAATACCTTAAATCAGAACCTGCAAAACTATTTATTGCTTGCCAATCATCTCCAACACAAAATATTTTTAAATTCAGATTGTATTTCCTTATTGCTTCAACCAAATTATAATATAATTTTGAAAAATCTTGAAATTCGTCTATAAGCAAAATCTTTAATTCCTTAATTTTAAGAATATTTTTACCAAGCAATATTTTGCAATTGCCTTTAGTTTTTTCGATTTTGTCAATTGCATCTAATATAACATTATCAAAATCTGTTTTGTTTTGTTTCTTTAATTCTGTCTTATATTCTGAATATAAATTTATTGCCAATTCAAGATATAACTTGCTTTTAGGTGAAAAATCTATGCTATTCAGTTTCTGTCTTAATTCATCTGGTGTAAGTTCTATTTTTTGAGCATATTGAATAAAATTCGCAAATCTTTTTGAAATATTATCTTTGAATTGAACTTCCAATCTATTTAATATCTCTTTTTGGGGAAGTTTTTTACATATAATTCATAATCTTTCCAATTTTTCTTTTAATTTATTTTCGAAAACGACACGACCATCTTCCATATCTTTGATAGATGTTTCAATCAGGGGTATTCCTTTTATTTTGCAAGTTTTTCTTTTCCACTGCATTTCTTCATGGTATTCATCCCAACTTTTTCTGAAATTTTTAGCAGTTTGTTTCAGCATGTCATTTTCATCAATTCCCCAATGTTCAATAATATAATTTTTATTATTTACATACAAAGTAAAATCAGGACGATATAATTTTGCTTTACTATAAGTTAATAATTTTGAATAAGCATATTTTATATCATGTTCAAATAAGAAATCTGCGATCCATTTTTCACCATTAGAATCTACTTTTCCACCATTTAATGTTACTCTTTTCTTATTTCTTAAAAAGATATACCTTTGTTCATCTGATAAATTTTGCAATATAAATTTTTGATTTATATTTGATTCATCATCTCTATATACTTCATATAATTTATTTTTAAATTCTTCATTCCATATATTTTTTGTCTTATATAAACATTGAATAAATGAGGTAAGCTTTTGTTTTACATCATTGTCCCTATCGTCCCAAATAGGTTCTTCTTTTGGATTAACAATAGCCCAAGCTAAACTATGAAAAGTCCTTGCCGTATATTTATTAAAACGAGTATAATTAAAATCATTTGCTATTCTTTGTTGAATTTCTTCTGCAGCCTTTTTGTTAAATGCTAACAACATTATTTCTGTAGGTTTCAAATTTTCTTTTTCCATTGCAAATATTGCGCGACAAGCAATTGTTCTCGTTTTACCAGAACCAGCTCTTGCCGTAATTAATGTATTTTGAGTATTTTTTGCAATAGCTAACGACTGTTCATTATTAATTTGAATCTTCTGCTTTTCTTCAAACCATTTTTTTATATATTTCGCTTTTAACTTTTCGTATTTTTCATGTAATAAAGAAACAGGCTTATTAAAAAAATAACTATCTGCTTCTTCAAAATTGTATTCACTAAGAATATTTTCTAAACAAGTTAAAGTTTTAGCATGCTTAATTTGTTCTGACAAATAGAATTTTATTTCCTGTTGTCTTTTTTGGGGTAATTCAGATAAATTTTCTATAAAAGAATCAAATACCTCTTTATCAAGAAACTTTTCCGAATTTTTATCTATATTTTGTTTTACTCGGATAACATATTCGTCAATTTTTTTATTTAATTCAATAAAAAGTTCAATTTTATCTTTTTCATCAAATAATTTATTAAACTTAATGTAATCAAAACAATCAATAAATAAATTATTATTCAATGTTTCATAAAATAATGAAAAACATTTATTTTTTCTTTCTATTAGCTTTTCATTTTTATATACATATTTTGCTATAATTTCAAGATTCTCCCATTCTTCTTTGGTAGAAATATTTTTAATTTTACTGATAATTTCTTTCTCATTATCATTAGCTTTGTCTAAAGAAATTTTTAAAGAGGGAAGAAGTTTTTTTAAATATAAAGACTGATAAATTTCCCAGTTACTCCAACTGCTAAATAACTTAACAAGTAACTTATATAATTCGGATTGTTCATCAATATTAAAATTCTTACTATCTTTTTCTTTTTTCAAAATGTTATCCTTATTAACAAATTCATATTAAAAAGTTCCAAGCTTGGTTTTAACTCCATGCTACTTACTAAATGTTCTGTTCCAATGTTAATTTATAAATAGAATTATTATTACTATGTATTATTGCTTTATTTTCAGAGACTTTTATTAGTTTCCCGTACAATTTGATTGGTATTTTTGTTTCGTAAAATTTATTTTCTGTAAATGAATATATTATGAATTTATATTTGTTGCAGTCATTACCGACTATAAATAAATCTTCATTGTTTATTGCAAAACCAATTATATTCTCCATTCCTTCATATATTCTTAACCCTATAAATGGATAGTTAAAACTATTAATAATTCCTTCTTTTAAGTTTAAAATAAAATATTTTTTTTCTTCTTGTGGAATTGGATAAGATAAAGGCATATATGGATTATCACAGAACTGCCTATGGTAATCTATGCATAGATCTTTATCTTTTGCTAAAAAACAAATCATATGTGTATATGAATAAAAATCAGTTTCAGTAATAAAGAATTTTTCTTTTTTATAATCAAATATTAATATTTTACCTTTATTTTCAGTTGTTAAATTATTATATCCACCTAAAATATAAACATTTTCATCTATAACTTGTGAAATATGATTCATTTTAGGAATTGGCATATTTGAAATTTGTTTTATTGTTTTATTTTTTGTATCAGCTATAAATGCAGTATTTAAGTATCTTTTTTCTTTCTCGATATATCCACCTGTTATCAAAATATTTTCATCAGGTAATAATACATATGAAATGCCTGTAATAAAATCATCATCGTTAACATTTAAAATTTTTTTTAAAGATTCCCCTTCCCACATGTAAAATTTATTATTGTTGTAATCAAATGTTTCAAATCCGTTTGAATCGGCAATAACAATATCACCGGATTTTAAATTGAATTGCTTGTGATTTATATGCGGAATATTCATAAGTGGACCTTCTTTATGAATATTTTTATTTATATCAATAATTTCTGTTGTATTTTGAGGAATATTTTGACCATTTGTAAAACCACCGGTAATTAAAATATTTTCATTTTTTAAAATACTATATTGATAGTTATCTCTATTTAAAATTATTTGAGAAGGAAAAACTTTTATTTTATAATTACTTATTTTATATTCTATATGTTTATTTATATGGCTAAAACAAAGAAAAAGAACAAATATTATAAAAAACACGAAAATTTGTTTTAAACCCAACAATTTTCTCAAAGAGCTTTTATTATTTATTTTTTCTTTATTTTCGTCAGTCATTAATTTCTCCTGTTTTTTATAAAAATAATATTTAGTTTATATTCATTTTTTCTATTCATAATATAATTTTTTAGTTTTAATCCAGAATACTCAATAAAATCAGAATAATTAAGTAATTCTATATTATTTTGTTGAATAAAATTTGATTCTGATATATGTCCAAATTAACAGATGAGCATATAAAATTATCGTCAGAATAAGTGTTTAAATATTTTTCATCTCCATTTATATTTGTAATATTGGGCATTTTGATCTCCTTTTTATTTAATAAGTATAAATCCATGCTGATGATACTTTTTCATTAGTATTAGTAGTAATTCCACCAGTTATTAATATTTGATTGTCATTTAAATTAAATAGATTAAAATGTATAGAATCTAATTCACATTCATTTTGTATTTTTTCATATTCTTTATTTTTTATATTAAAAAATTGGCGAATTGCTGTTTTTTCAATAATTAGTATATTCCCATTTGATAATTTGATTGCTCTTATAGGAAATAAAACATTAGAATACAATAAATCTATTTTTTTTATAACTTTGTTTTTACTAATATTATAAATGTGAGATTTTGTATATCTTAGTTTTATATTGTTGTCATGAAATGGAATGTATTCATCAATTGGTTTTTGTATTATTTTTTCTATTCCGCTAATGAATAAGATATTATCATTATCAATAAGAATCGGACTAGATATTTCATAAATTCTGCCTATTTTTTCAATTATATTTGAATTCATAAACTTATTTTGAGGAATATTATACACAGATATAAATAAATCTTTTCTTTTATTAACACCTGTCATCTCATTAAATAATTTTTCATAGCATAAAATTTTATCTTTACCTATATATAATAATCCTAAATTTCCACCTTCGTAATAATTTTTAGGCCTTTCAAATTTATATTTTATAGTTTTTTTTCTAAAATTTTTCAAATTACGAATACTACAAATAGTTTCTTCTGTTAGACTGGGTACACATTGTAAGAGATGATTATCTATATTCTCTGAAAATTGCACCATTTTTTTCTCAAAATCAATATTATTAAAAGGAACTTTAAATTTTTTATTTTTAATATTATAAATTTCTAGATTTTCACCAGATAATAATATATTATTTTGATCCAATATTATAGAGTTCAAGTGTCTTGAATATTTTGGTTTAGAAGCTAATTTATTAAATTTATTTGTTAATGGATTGAAAATTTCAGCTGTATTGTCATCAATTCCACCTGTAATCAATACTTCTCCATTGTTTAATTTTACTACTGTGTGAGAAACTCTTGGTCTTGTCATTTTACCTATATAATGCAATCCTTTTTGTCTACATTCTTCCGGTGTCGAAATTTTCATTTCTTTAGTATTTATATTTTCTATTGTTATTGCAGACTCTTTATTCTTATGTTCAGCATTTGAATTTACTTTGGTTTGCATTTTACACCCACAAGTTAAAATACATAAAATAAAAATTAATAATACAATCTTTTCAATGTAATTTTGTTTTAACTCCAACAACTTTTTCCACCATTTTTTATTGCATTCTTGTCTATTTTGATTTTCTTCTTGATTATTTTCTATATTCTTCTTCTCGTCACTCATAAAATTTTCCTATTTTTATAAAAGTAATATTTAGTTTATATTCTATTTTTTATTTTGTTAAAATATTTAATTTTTTAACTTGCAACTTTTCATATTTTTATCTAATTACATATTTTTGTTGGGTTAATGATCTGTACCCATTAAATAGGACTATTTTGGTAGGATAAAAGAAAATTTCTATAAATAACAGGT
>CALUQL010000052.1 GCA_944322895.1 Candidatus Gastranaerophilales bacterium | reverse complement strand
ACCCAAAACACTTATATGCAGGTAACATTCAAATAAATATTGAAAAAGACAAAAATGGAATTTACAATTTTCAGAAACTTTTTCCTGTAAATAATAAAAAAAGCTTTAAGTTTGATTTTGATAATACTTCAATAGCCATTTCAAGCTACAATATTTTATCTGACAATCAAGAAATCGTCCAAAAAACAGAATTAATCGGAAAACCATTAAAAATAAATTCATCAAAAAAAGATTCAATAATAGAAATAGAAACAAAAGGACAACTAAAAACAAACGACAATGTAAGTGATTTTGATATTAATCTTCAAACAAAATATCCTTTTACACCAAATAACTTTAATGAAGAAAATATTATTGGAACGTGTTTTATCTATAACCTGAACTTAGAACCATTATTACCTTTTATACAATATTATATTAATCAAGATATTTCAAAACTGGAAGGCGTTATTGATTTTATACAGCTATCTGCAATAGAAACAGATGACAAACAAAATAAAATTATACTTAATACGAAGTTTAACAATTTAGTTTTTGATAAAAAAGGCTGGGAAAACTATATTATCGCTAATGGCGAAAATAAATTTGATACAAATTTTATATTAAAAGAGAATACAATCAAAATCGACTCATTAAATTTTAAAGCTAATAAAGTTAATATAAAGAGTAATGGTTCCATCATATTAGAAGAAAAACCAAAACTTGATATAGAAGTTCAAGTAAAAGATTCAAAAGCAGAAAATATTGCGCCTTTACTTCCTCCTTGTATACCACCTGAATATAGAACTTTAGGAAAAGTAAAGAAATATGGAGTATGGGGCGATTTGGATGCAAGAATAAACGTAAAAGGTATTATTCCTCAGCCAGATATCACAGGGTATGTAAAAGGCAGAAATGTGCATGTTCTTGATAAATCAATTCATAATTTGCACAAAGGAACGGTTGATATCGTTTTTGATAAACGAATTCTTAATATGGACATTTTAGTTGAACTTTTTGATAAACAAAAAGCCAAAATCAACGGTTATGTTTATATGTACAGAGACGGAATTAATAATGTCACCGTAAAAACAACTGATAATATTGATTTCCCGTTAGCACAAAAAATAGTAGTCCCAATAAGTAAAGTATTTAATTTCCAACTTGGCCCAATACCTGAAATGAACATAACAACAGGAAAAGGTATAATTGATATTAACATACAAGGTTCAATGGATTACATAAACCTAAATGGCTACTCAAAATTTGACAAAGCACGTTTAACATATAACGGCTTATATGGCGAAGTTCATAACGGTAAAGGAAATATCGATTTTAAAAAAGATACAATATCTTTCAAATCAGAAAGAGCATATGTCAAAACAAATCCTTTAAGTGTTGAAGGTAGAGTAAGGATAAATAAAAATTTAAATTTCAATATTTCATCAAACAATGCAGAAGCCAAAGATATGCTTGAAATCATAAATAAAAGTGAGCTTCTAAAAGATGTTAAAGAAGGTTTAGTAATAATAAAAAAAGCAAACGGACCGGCTAAACTATTTGTAAATTTAACAGCTAAGATTGTACCAGTCCCATTTGGACAACCACCTTTACCTCCTGACGAAGCTTTTGAAGATATGAAGTTGAAAGGTTCTTTATATCTTTTAGGAAATTCTTGTAATATTGAAGGTTTTTATACTCCAATTGATGATATAAAAGGTATTGTTGATTTCACTGAAACAAAAACAAAACTCAATAATATAGAAGGTGTTTCAGGTTCTTCTCCAATCACAATAAATGGAACTGTGATTAATGATTTAACATCAAAAATTCCTGATGTAGATATAACTATTACAAGTAAATCGGTAAATCTAAGAGATACAATAAAATTTTTAACAAAATCATATTTGTATCCTAAGAATTATCCTGATTTATCACCTTTATACCAAATTGATTCCAAACATGATTTATTATTTAAATATAAGGCAAAGTCAGTCGATTTCATAACAGATAAAGCATATGCCTTAATGAATTTTATTCCTGATAATTCCGAATCTTCATTAAAAGCAAAATCAGGTAAAGTTATAATGGAAAATTCCAAAGTAAAAATTGAAAATGTAAATGCTGAATTGTTTGATTCCACGTTGAAGATTAATGGTGAAGTAAAAAACATAGATAAACTAAATCCAATATACAATTTAGATATAATTGCAGACAATCTAAATCTCGAAAACCTCAATAATATCAACAATATAAAAATTGTTCCCGAAAATATCAAATCAATATTTTCACAATTTATAAATTATAGAGGATTCGCAAATATAAAACTGGAAATAAAACAAAATATATTAAACGGAATTTTAAAATTTAATAAACCGCAATTCCAGCATAAAGAAACAAATATTCCATTTATATTTGATGACTTTAATATTTATTTTAGAAATAACAAACTTATGCTAAACAGCATCTCGGGGAATATTGCAGAAATACCAATATTTGGAAATTTTACAATTTCAGAAATATATAAAAATCCTCAAATAAATGGCTACTTCACTTCAAAATTAACAAATAATTTTATAAAAAGCTACTTACCTGAAGAAATCGGAAGAAAAATAAATATATCAGGTGATATAAATATTTCAGCAGAAGTAAAAGGCTTTCTAGAAAACATATTCATAATACCTAAAATAACATTATTTCCTGAAGCAGACGTAATGATTGATGGTGTAAGTCTTGGTGAAATAAGCGACAAAAGAGAATATAACGGAAAAATAAATATAAAAAATGACAAAATTATAATCAACAAGTTAGATTATATAAAATATATTTCTTCTCAAAATAATAAAGTATACCCAATAGTATTTGCAACAATAGACGGAGTATTGAAAAGGAATAACAATAATATTGAACCGCAAGAATTAAATATAAAAACAAATAAAAACTTATCAGCAAAAGTACTAAATATATTTTTAAAAAAACCTATGTTACAACAAGGAACTTTCAGCTGCAATTTAAACTATATTTTTGAAGAAAAAACGAAGAAAGCAAAAATAAAAGGCAACATGGATTGCAGAAATATAGATATTCCATTATTTGATACACTTATAAAAAATATAAGGTTAAAAGCTGATGGAAATAATATAAATGTAAACTTATTTGGTTTCATTAATGATTCTAAAATATTTATAGAATCTATTATGGAAAATAATATAAGCAATAAAATACAAGTTAATTCTCTTAAA
The DNA here is from genome assembly GCA_944322895.1 of Candidatus Gastranaerophilales bacterium. Taxonomy (GTDB): domain Bacteria; phylum Cyanobacteriota; class Vampirovibrionia; order Gastranaerophilales; family Gastranaerophilaceae; genus Avigastranaerophilus. The sequence continues at coordinate 9,867 of CALUQL010000052.1, read as the reverse complement.
ATAACAGCTGATCAAATTGACAATGATAAGTTATTAAGAAGCCTATCAAAAGCTCGTCAGGCAATGAATACCAACAATGAAATAAATAATATTGATCTATCAGGTATAAATATTGAAAAAGGATTTCTTGATATTAAGAAACTAATAATAAAATCATTAGTAGCTGAGAATTTCACAGGTGATTTTAATATAGATAAAGATGGTATTTTCTCTGCTGACAACATTAATGTTAATGTCGGAGATGGTAAAATTAATGGAAAAATTTCATATGATTTAACAAGTAGCGATTTAAAAGGTAATTTTGAGCTATCCAACGTTGATGCAAATTATGTAGCTGAAACATTATTCGATGGAGAAAATCAAATATATGGAAACTCTAACGGAAAACTAATATTAGAAACAAAAGGTATAACGGAAGAAGAAATTATTAAAAATTTAAATGGTTTTATATATTTTGACATTTCAGATGGTAGAATGCCCAAACTCGGTTCACTTGAATATCTACTAAGAGCAAGTAACATAATTAAAAGCGGAATTACAGGATTTACCATTAACAGCGTATTAGAACTTTTAAATCTGGTTAAAACAGGTTATTTTTCTAATATTAACGGTAGTTGTACAATAAAAAACGGTATCGCTGAAAATATTGAAATATTTTCAGAAGGTGAAAATTTAAGCTTATATATTCACGGTAAATATGATATAAGTAAAACACATGCAGATATGGAAATTTTAGGCAAATTATCAAGAAAAATTTCTACAATCTTCGGTACAATCGGAAATACATCAATTAACACATTCTTTAAACTAATTCCGGGTATTTCGATGCTCGATTTTAGCAGAAAAGACTTTATTGAAGATGTTGAAAAAATTCCATCTTTCACTGGTGGAGATTATGATTCGAGAACATTCCAAGCTATTATTAATGGAAATATTAATGAATCAGGATATGTACAATCTTTCAAATGGGTAAAATAAAAACGAGGAATTCTTTCCTCGTTTTTAAATAATTATTAATAAACCGAATCTTAATCTTGATGTTGTGGTGGAATTGGTTTCATTCCCATATTTTTTCTATTTTCGAAATGGAGTCTGCGTCTTTCCATTTCTTTTTTTTGTTCTTCCTTTATCTTTGCAAATTCTTGCTTTTGTTCTTCAGTTAAAATCGATTCAAATTTTTTCATATTTTCTTGTCTATACTCATCAGCCTTTTCATTTAGCATTTTTATTTCTGATTTTAACTTCTTGATTTTTTTATCTTTGTTCTTAGGCGAAATAGAATTATCACGTTTTATACGTCTAAGCTCAATTTTTTTATTTTTCACCTGTTCAAAAATAGGTTTTATCTTTTCATGATCTTCTTTTCTGTTTTCTTCAATTTGCCTTTTTTGATCTTCAGTTAAATTTAACCTTTTTTCAAATTCAGCTTTTTTGGCTTCCATCTCAGCTTTAGATGGTCTTGGACCTTTTATATGTTCAGGAATATGTCCATCTTTATGCTTTTTAAACTCTAATGGTGGCACACCAATAGGTCCTTGCTTTATACCAATTTCTTCTTTTTGCGGAGGAAGAATATTATTATCTTCGATAGGAACAGGTTTTGGTTCTCCATTATTTAATGGTTCTTGAGCATAACTTATACCATAGCCCAAAACAACAACTGATACGGTCAATGCCGTAAGAATTAATATTTTTTTCAAATTTAAGCTCCTTTCAGATTAAATCTTGTAATAAAATACTCAGTTCTTTGCGCGCGTTAAATAGTCTTGAACGTACTGTCCCAACAGGACATTTAAGTTTTCCCGAAATTTCTTCGTAACTCATTTCTTGCATTTCATACATTATGATAACTTCTCTAAACTTAGGTTTTAATGAGTCGATAGCATCCATAATTTTTTTTTGTCTTTGTTTTCTGATTAGTTCACTTTCTACACTTTCTCTATTATCTTTTATTTGAATCAACTCATCTTCTTCAGTGACTGAATTTTGTGCATGTTTGAAATATGAAGACTTCAAATAATCACGACATAAATTTGCAGTAATTGTACTTATCCAACTTTTAAACTTACCGTTTTCTTTGTATTTATCTATATTTTTCCAGGTCCTTATATATACTTCTTGTTCTATATCTTCATTATTTGAACCGGTCATCGTAGAAATAATCTTACGAATATTATTCCTATATTGCTCTATTATCGATTTCAAAATTTTTTCCTTACCCTATATTTCCAAAAAGCCATAATCATCAACAGGTAAACCCATTGTAGTTAAACATGAATCCTGTGCATAATTAACTTGCATTGTATAATTATCATATACCTTATACCCAGTAAATACCGTCAAACCAATAAAGAAAATAAAACAACAAGCAAGTCTCTTTATCACATTTGTTTTTTCAGCTTGCTTTCGCTTTAAGTAAATAGGCGCAACTTCCTTTACTAATTTGGAAACTTTAATATATTTTTCATGCTCCTTTTGACAATCAGGACAATGTTCTAAATGTTCATAGAATTTTTCTTCGTTCTGAAAAACGAAAAAGCCTTCATATTTATTACATTTTTTGTCTTCTTTCATATTATTTTTCCTCTTTCATTATTTATAACGAAGAAAAATTTTTAAAGTTCATTTTCATAATAAAAGAGAAACCGATATTAATCGGTTTCTCTTTTATTATTTTATAGAAATTTCATTATCCGTAAGTTGAAATTCATTATAGAATGATTGGAATTTTTTCACATATCTTTGATAAGTTATTGGTGGCATAAAAGTTCTTAGAGAAAATAAATAATTTATTGTTTGAGAATCAAGATTATATAATGCTGAATCAGCATCTTGATATAGTTTATTAATTTGGATTTGCTTATCAGAATCAGAAAAATCAGAAGAATTTCTAACTGTATCAATTTGAAATAAGATACTATTAAAATTATCTATAACCAATTTTGTAGAATTTTTATACTGGGAAGATGCCATATTAAAACTATCTAATCTATAGCCGATAAGCTCATTTTTATTAACAAGAGAAAGATAATCATATTGAGATAAAGTCTTTAACTGGTTAATTTTTCTCATCATATCCGCTTCAGATGATATCACCGCACTAGCATTTAAATGACAGAAAAAAAATGCCAAAAGCAAAAATAAAACTTTTAAAAATTTACTTTTCAAACTACTTCTCCTTATTTTTGTAAGAAATTATTAAACGAGTCTTGAACATTAATTTGTTGAAGTCTATATTGGTTGTACTGATCTGGAGTCAGAACTGATTTATACATAGAATCTGTTTTTTGCTCCAGAATTTTTTGTTGCGTTTTTAATGTTGATAGATTTCTTTCATAAGCACTTGTAAGTAAAGAAACTTGTTCAGGAGTCTTATCTTTATCATTCTTAACTTGAGCAATCTTATTATTGTAATCCATAATTCTCATTTCTAAAGAATTATTTTCTTGTTTAAAATTATATTGTATTTGAGTTAACTTTTGCATTTGCGCAGGTGTAAGTCCTTCCAAAGAATCAAAGCCTTCAGCAAAAACAACACCAGAAAATGCAAAAAAAGTAGCAATTCCAATTAAAATAGCTGTTCTCTTCATATATACCTCTTTCATATTATTCATAATCAGAATATTCTTTAGATTTTTCTTTCCATTCATTTTCATCCATACAAAAAGCATGATTCCAAAACCTTTCAAGCGCATATGTTTCACGCTCTTCTCTATGCAAAACATGAACAATTACATCACCATAATCTAACAGATTCCACCTGTTTTTTGTATCATTTTCTTCCCCAATTGGAATTCTATCAAAAAAGTCTTTCACTTTTTCTCTGACATATCCAGTCAAAGCCTTAACGTGAGTGGGTGAATCAGAAGAACAAATAACGAAATAATCAGCCAAAACGGATATATTCGAAATATTAAGTATCTTAATATCTTTTGCCTGTTTATCATCCAAAATACGTGCTATAACACTTGCAAATTTATCAGACGTAATATCTTTCATTTAAAAACTCCATTTTTCTATGAAAGAATTATAGCACATATTTTATAAACGCAAGAATCTATATATAATTCTTTAGGCTCTTATTTACATTATTGTTACGACAAAGTTTTTTTAACTTGCTCATTGCTCTATTTTCAATTTGTCTTATACGTTCACGAGAAACACCATAATAAGTACCAATTTCTTCAAGTGTTTTCTTTTCTCCGTTATCATCCAAACCATAACGCATAATTAAAACATTGCGTTCTTTCTCACTTAAATGATTTAACATTTTTTTTATATCACAGAATAAACTATCTTGTGTAACTTTTGTATCGGGGGAAAGAGTTGTTTCGTCAACAATAAAATCAGAAAGCTTGGTATTTTCATCTTTTTGATTTGCAGGAGATTCAATGCTTATAGTTCCTTGAGCAGACTCAATTAAAGCAGTAAGTTTTTGAACCGGCATACCTATTTTATAAGCAATTTCTTCTTTTGTAGGTGCTGCACCATTTTCAATTGTTAAATCAGTAGAAATTTTCTTAATTTTACTTAATGTTTCAATCATATGAACAGGAAGTCTTATAAGTCTTGATTTATCAGCTATAGCACGGGTTATAGCTTGTTGAATCCACCAAGTAGCATATGTAGAAAACTTATAACCTTTTGAATAATCAAATTTTTCAGCAGCACGCATCAACCCCATATTACCCTCTTGAATAAGATCAAGGAATGAAAGTCCTCTTCCTATATATTTCTTAGCAATACTAACAACAAGCCTTAGATTTGCATTAACAAGAATTTTCTTAGCTCGCTCTGAATTTTCTTCCTTTATCTTTTTTGCGACCTCAAGTTCCTCTTCATTACTTAATAACTTTATCTTACCAATTTGCTGCAAATATATTTTGACAGAATCATCAGCAGCAGCACTGCTCTGAGTTTCAGGAACCTTTGGCTCTTCAACAGCAGAAATTATGTCATCATCTTCAAGTGAAACATTATATTTAGATTCATTATATTCATCATCTTTAAGTAAAAAATCTTCTTGATCTTCTGCCATTATGCCTCCATTTGATAACCTATTATACAACATTCCCCGATTTTTGTATTATTTGCTTAACAGCTTCATAAATTACAATACTAGCAGCGTTTGCAACATTCAAAGAATCAAATTTTCTTAACATTGGTATTTTAATTTTATAATCAGATTTTTTTAATATAGTTGTCGAAACACCTTCTTTTTCGGAGCCCATAACTATTGCGAAATTCATATTGCAATAATCAATGTCATAATAATTATCTTTTGCATTCATATCTGTTGCAATTATCCAAAAGTCGTTATTCTTTAGTTTATCTATTGTTGATGAAAGGCTATTAACCATAATCAAATCAATATGGTTAATAGCTCCGGCTGAAGATTTTTCAACCGTAGCATTTATAACTGCATTACGTCTAGAAGGGAAAACAATAGCATCAAAACCAGCACATACTGCAGTTCTTATAATAGAGCCCATATTATGAGGATCTTCTACACCATCTGTAATAATAATTTTCTTATTATTTCTTTTCTTCGATAAAAAATTTTCAAGCGATATGTAATTAACAGGAGATACATATGCTATTACTCCTTGATGAGGATATTCTTTATACTGAATAAATTTCTCTTTCGGAAGAAATTGGAAAATAATTCCTCTACTTTTTGCAATTTCAATAATCTGTGATAATTTTGTATTCTCTCTGCTGTTCTTCATCAAAAGAATTTTACTAACACTTCTTTTTCCATCTTGTAATGTTTCGAGTACACTATTTCTTCCAAAAATAAAATCTTCCATAAAATACCATTAACCTTATATTACAAACTTTTATTATTATACATTAAATGGTATAGTAAAAAAAAAGAAATTCATTCATTAAGTTTCTTGTCAAAAATGCAAATATAAAATATTATGAGTATAATACTATTATATGTATTGGAATATGGGTTAATTTAAAAATATGTTAGAAAAACTGGGATTTAAAAAAAGAACACACGTTGGTATTTCACTCTCTGCAAATAATTTCATAGAACTTGTTTGCATTGATAAGGCTTCAAAGTCAGTGGTGAAATATTCTTCAGGAAATATAAAATATAATAACGCAATAAGGGAAATTATCGATTTCGACGAATTTGCAGAGGTTGTAGAAGGTTTATTTGAAGATGCAGGACTAAATCCTAGAGATTGTAGTGTCACATTAAATTTGCCAAACGTACATTTTGGAATAACTTCTTTAGATAATGTATCTGAAACTCCTTTTATTGTTGAAAATTTACAGTCAGAAATAGAAGATTTATATATTTTCAAAAGAAACGAACCAATAATATCGTATTCAATTTTAGACAGTGCTATCGGAAGAGACAAAAAAAATATTGTTTACAGTGCAATTCAAACAAAGGTTATAGTTAAAATTATTGAAATATTTGACAATTTGGAAGCAGAACTTGTTCGAATTGATACATCTTATTCTTCAATGTTAAAAGCAATTCAATTCTGTGACAGATTTAACAAATATGTTCAAAAGGAAGAGAGAACAGCAATTTTGTTAATAACTCCAAATAGTTGTTGTTCATTCTATTTGAATGGTCCAACTTTAATAGATTGTGTAGAAGAACCATTAGCTGTCAAATCTTTCTCAACAGAAGAAGTATATTCAACTATTTCAAAGATAGCAACAAATACTATTTCAAAAAATAGTCCGCAAACGTTCTTAATTATAAGCGAAACAGATGAAGTAAACTCTGAGTTATTATCACAGAGATTGGATTTCCAAGGAGAAATTGACTGTATAAATAAAAGTATAAATACAAATGAACAATTTATAGATATATCAGGCGTAAGCGCAGACATTGATTCTAACATGATTTCATATATGACAATTGAAGCAGTTGGAGCTGCTGCTGCAGATTATGATGACTATCCGTTAAACATAAATTTTTTACCTCCTGAACGTATCAATGAAAACTTAATTCAAGTTGGAGAATACGAAGTTGATTTTTATAGATTTGTTACTGTTACATTGGTGAGTGCAGTGCTTGCAGCAGCATTTATGTGTGTCATTATTACAACTATATTAACGACAAAAGTAAATACTATGCAGGGGCAAAACTATTCTGCAGAAAAAGAGATTGAAGTATTTAGAAAAACAATAAAAACAAATGAAAAAACACAAAAGAAAGATATTTTACCAACATTAACAAAAATACTTGAAACAAATAAAACAGTATTTGATGTGTATACAGCATTATCAACAGAAATACCGGAATCTATATACATCAAAAAATTCGTAACAAATTCAGACGGTGGTATAGGTATTTTAGGTGAAGCAACAACCAGTGAATCAGTTCAAGATTTTGTTAAGGGTTTAAGAGAAAAGAACAGTGATTTGATGCTATCAAAATTATCAATAAATTCAAAAGAAGATCCTGTTCCGGCAAAAATACCAAATGGATTTACATTTGAGATAAAAACATCAAAAATTGATGTATCACTTACAGATGATGATTTTCTCAACAATGTAATACAAAATACACAAGTACAAACACAAAATATAACACAGCAAAGAGGAAGAAAAGGACCATCACCAATGACTCCTCCACCTGCTCCGATAATATAAGAATAAAGGGAATTTATGAATAAGAAAAATAAACAACTGGTTCCAATATGTATTGCTTTAGCCATATTATTATTTTTTGTAATGATATTCATAGTGGTAAAACCAAAATATGAAGAATTTGCGGAAATGAAAATCCGCATATCAAAAAATGATCTTGAAAGGCAAACCCTAGAAGATAAAATAAAGAAAATTGATGCGGAAAAGGCTGCTGAAGATCTAAAACTAAAATCTTTAAAGCCAATTTATGAAACCAATTTGGATTCTTCAACTGAAAACCTTGGCGTTTTTGGAAATATGTTTGAAGAAATTATAAAGAAAGCTCAAAAAAATGGATTATTAATTCGTTCTATCGAGTACGATATGAGACCGGTTAATGATCCTATTTATATGGAAAACTCTGAATTTTATAATGCTTGTGAATTAAAATTTTTCTTCGTTGGTTCATATTCTCAATTACAAGCATTTATGTCAGATATGAATAATAATTTTAATTATTTAACATATATTTCAAAACTTAAAATAACGGCATTTACATCAAATACGGATTATTTATTAATAAATATATCAATAACTCTATATTCAAAGAAAAACGACAACCAAAACCAAAGAAAAAATTAAAAAAATAAAATAAAATAAAATAATAAAAAAGGGGATTAAATAATCCCCTTTTTTATTATTTTATCTGAAAAGAACATTTACTACATTGAGCTTTAGGATGTAATGCAATATTGTTTTCTAAATCCAAAAGTCGCACAATTTTAGTTACAAGTTTTGCTGAACAAATAGGGCATCTCAGATTTTCCGTTTCACCATCCAATATAGCTTTTTTAATACTACTTATATATTTATCTGTAACAGAATCATATGAAACCAATAAAATTCTTTCATATTCCTTAATATCAGATGGATTAATTTTAAGACCTTTGGCAAGTTTCTGACGGATTGTGGCAGGAAGAAACAAATCTTTGCCTGATTCAATATCTTCAATTTGTTCCACTGTCAAACCAGACTTTTTAGAAAGCCCTTGTACAGAGAAACCCGCTTTTTCACGAGTTTCTCTAATAAATTCTGCTAATGACTTAAGTTCTGACATTATACTCCAACTTTTGACTTTTTAGCTTGTTCTATATCATTCCAAAGAGCAATCAAAGTACTTGCAAAGAATATGCTTGAATAAGTACCAATCGCTATACCTAAAATCATAACAAGAACAAAATCCTTTGTTGTAACTCCGCCAAAGAAATATAAAGCACCTAAAGTAATTAAAGTTGTCAAAGATGTATTTATACTTCTTGCAAGAGTTTGGTTTACAGAAGCATTAACAATTTCATCATATGTAGCTTTTTTAGAATAAAATTTCAAATTTTCTCTAATTCTGTCAAAAACAACAATAGTATCGTGCACGCTAAATCCAAGAACAGTTAAAATAGCAGTAACAAATAAACTATCAATATGAACTCCATATAAAAGACCTAATATAGAGAAAACACCAATTACCAAAAGAACATCATGAAATAGTGCTAAGAATGCTACAATTGCGAATTCAAAATGAAATCTCAAAGTCAAATATATAACAATAGCTAAAAGAGCCAATACAACTGCAATCATAGAATTAACAAATAATTGTTTACCAAGAAGTGGTCCAACAGAACTTGTCTGTACAATTTGAGCTTCAGGATAATCTGCAGTTACAATTGAAGTTACAGTATCAATAGCTTCATTTTGACCATTGTCAGAGAATTGAGTTCTAATCGATAATATATTTTTTATAGATGATTCATTTTCACTAGCAACTGGCTTTAGGACTTGTATAACTGGATTTTCAATATTACCGTTTATCAACTTTGTTCTTATTTCACCAATCTTATCTGTAGAGATAGACTCATTTACAGAGTACTGAATTATAGTACCACCTGTAAAATCGATACCAACCAGTAATGGAGTATGCGTAGGATAAACTTTCATAGAATATAACATAGCTATAATGCCAGGAAATAACAATATAAAAGATAATGCTAACCATACCCATCTGTATTTAATAACATCTATAATTTTTTTTGTGTTTAAAACACTGTATGACATTTTCTATACTCCTTAAAATTAATCTAAAACACCGAATTTAGCTTTTTCACGTTTAGTTTCAGCAACTTCATAAGCTTCATTTATATCTTCTTCTCTTAAACCAAACAAAGCAGGATGTTTCAATTGACCTGTACCAAACATTAAATGCATAAAGTT
>CALUQL010000051.1 GCA_944322895.1 Candidatus Gastranaerophilales bacterium | reverse complement strand
TCCACTCTACTCTATAAAATTAATTATTAGTTTCTTCCTTCTTTTTTGATGACGCTTTTTCTACTAATGATTGTACTAATACATAGAATACCGGTGTTAATATTGTACCAATTGTAGCAGCAGCAACCATACCTCCAAATACAGTAGAACCAACAGCTATTCTACTTTGAGCACCTGCACCTGTTGCAAATACCATCGGTAATACACCAAATACAAACGCTAAAGCCGTCATCATAATAGCTCTGAATCTTAATCTGGCAGCTTCAATTGCCGCATCTTCAATACTTAAACCGTCTCGTTCATGTAAGTCTCTTGCAAATTCAACAATCAAAATAGATTGTTTAGCTGCAACCCCGATTAATGTAATCATACCTACTTGAGCATATAAGTCAAAGGATAGTCCCATCATCATTTGGAATACCAATGCACCCAATGCTGCAATAGGCGCAATTAAAAGTACAGCAACAGGTATTGACCAGCTTTCATACAATGCGACTAAGAATAAATATACGAATGTCAATGCTAAAGCAACAACAATACCAGTTTGACCTGATGATTCTCTTTCTTGCATTGATGTACCAGACCAGTCATAACCGACATCTTGAGGAAGTGTTTTTATTGCAACTTCTTCCATTGCTTTCATTGCTTCACCTGATGATTTACCTGCTGATGGTTGACCTGAGAATTGTACACTTCTATATTGGTTAAATCTTGTAATTGATGCAGCACCAACTGTTTGTTCAAGATTAATCATTGTCATTAAAGGAACCATCTGACCTTTCATATTTTTTACATATATCTTTTCAAGGTCTGTCGCTTTATTTCTGAAATTATCTTCTGCTTGCAACTGAACCCTAAATACACGACCCAATTTATTAAAGTCATTTACATAATATGAACCCAAAGTTGAAGCTAATGTTGAATATAGTTCTTGTATATTAACATTTTGTGCAAGCACCTTACTGTAATCAATATTCAAACGGTATTGAGGAACATTTGCCTGATATGTTGTATATACACTTCTCAACCTTGGATCTGCATTTGCTGCAACAGTAAGCTTATTTGCAAAACCTTCTATATCTTGAAGTGAATGTTCACCCTTTGATAGCATTTGGAATTCAAAACCACCTAACATACTCATACCTGATATTGCCGGTGGAGAGAATGATGCAATTGAAGCTTCATTTATCTTTGCTGCTTTAGCTCTTATTTCTTTTAATATTCCATTATGAGATAAATCAGTAGATCTGCCTTGTATCTTTCTTATAATATAATCCCAAGGATATATCTTTCGTTCATGCCAATCTTTCAATGGAGTAATACACATTGCTTGGTTTGTTGGTCCGATACCTGCAAATGTAATTATTCTTTCTTTTTCTATACCTTCTATTGTTTCAAGTTCTTTTGTTAATTTTTCAAGCACTTCTTGTGTTTTATTTAATGCACTACCAGGAGGTAATACAACTTGAGAAATTAATACAGCTTGGTCTTCATCAGGAATAAACCCTGTAGGTATGATATAGAATAATCCACCCATCAATAATATAAATACCGAATATAAAAATACTGTTAATTTTTTATTAAATATGAATTTTTTTACTGCATCCAAATATATTTGAGTAATAACCTCAAACTTTTTATCAAAAGCAACGAACACTTTCTTAATAAAAGCAGTAATGAAATTACTTGGTTTTCTGTTTGGATCTTCTGCTCTTAATACGATACTACACATAGCAGGTGATAATGATAATGCACAAATTGCAGATAATGCAATAGATACAGCAATACATACGGCAAATTGTCTATACATTAAACCTGATAAACCGGCTATGAAAGATACAGGTACAAATACCGCCATAAGTACCATCGCCATTGCGACTAAAGCTCCACCAACTTCCTGCATTGTCAACTGTGTTGCCTCTACAGGAGTTTTTCCTTCTTCTAAGTGACGTTTTACGTTTTCAATTACAACAATAGCATCATCAACTACTACCGTAACCGCCAGTACCATTGCAAACAATGTCAATAAGTTAATAGACATTCCAAATATAGGCAATGCCGCAAATACACCTATTAATGATACTGGTATCGTAACAAATGGTATCAACGTAGAACGCCAATCACCTAAGAATACAAATATTACAACAATTACAATTAATGCTGTTAAAATAATTGTGAAAAATACTTCTTTCATTGATTCACGAATGAATTTAGAATCATCATGCATCATTTGTACTTCCAGTGATGCAGGAAGAGTTTTATTAATTTCAGCCACTTTCTTATTTACAAGGTTTACAACGTCAATTGTATTTGCACCAGGCAATGGTACAACCTGAATAACTGAAGCAGGTTTACCATCAATTAACCCGATTTTATCATATGAATATGCACCAAGTTCAACTCTTGCGATATCTTTTATTCTTATTTGAGAACCATCTGTATTTGAACGTACAATTATTTCTTCAAACTCCTCAGGTTCAACCAAACGACCTTTTGTCATCAAAGTCATTCTTAATGTTTGATTGGATTTACTTGGTAAAGCACCTAATGCACCTGATGAAACTTGAACATTTTGCGTTGCAATAGCAGCTTGAACTTCTGAAACAGATACATTCAAATTCGCCATTTTGGTTGGATTTAACCAAATTCTCATACTGTACTCACCGGCACCAAATACGTTTACTTCGCCGACACCATTTAAACGCTTAATTTCATCTTTAATATATATAGTCGCATAGTTTGTCAAATCTAATTGATTCCACGAACCGTCATTTGAAACAAGGTTTAATATACAAGCACCGGCACCGGCTACTTTATTTGTTGCTGTTACACCTAAACGCTTAACATCTTCAGGTAATAATGGTTCTACTTGTTGAAGTCTGTTTTGTACGTTTACAAGGTTAATATCTTTATTTGTTCCAACTTTAAAATATATATTTAATGTATATGCTTCATCATAACAAGTTGAAGACATATATAACATATTTTCAACACCGTTAACTTGAGACTCAATTAACGAAGCTACTGAAGACTCGATAACAGAAGCACTTGCCCCAGGGTATGAAGCTTGCACAGTTACCTGAGGGGGTGTAATATTCGGATATTTTTCTAACTGCAATCCGAACATTGATACCAAACCAACTAATGTAATAAATATCGATATTACCATCGCAAAACGTGGTTTAGTTATGAAAAAATATAATCCCTTTTTCTTTTTATTATCTTCCATTTATCTTCTACCCATTTATTTTGATTCTTCTACTTTATTTTCAGATAATTCAAGAGGTGTAGGTTTAACAACCTGACCAGGCATACGAATACTTTGAACACCTTTTGCAACAATATTATCAGTTATTTCAAGTCCTTCTTCAACTATCCAATTTTTATTGATTTCTTGAGAAACCTGAATATTTTTTCTAACTACTTTATTATCTGCACCAACAGTCCATACATAATAACCTTGCGCATCATTTAAAGCTGCAGATTGAGGAACTGTTAAAACTTTTCTTGGTTGTTTTGATTTAACTATTACACTAACAAAATCACCCGGAACTAAAAGCTCTTTATCGTTTTGAAATGTAGCTCTTAAATCAATAGTACCTGTTGTTTGGTCAACTTCATTACCAACATATTCAATCTTACCGACTTCATCATACATTGTTCCATCAGCCAGTTGCAAAGTAACATCCATATTACTAAAATCTGCAGAAGCACCATGTTTTTTAAATTTTAAAAATTCACTACTTTTTAAGTTGAATAAAACATATATAGGGCTATTACTTACAACTCTCGCAATAGGACCTGTTTGTGTATTAACTAGATTCCCTTCAGTAATAATAATCTTACCGATTTTACCATCAACAGGTGATAATATCTTTGTATAACTTAAGTTTAATTTAGCATCTGCCAATTGAACTCTTGCAGCATCTAATGCAGCTTTACTTGTATCTCTTGTTGCTAATGCTTGGTCATAATATGATTTACTTACATAATCGTTTTTAACAAGTTCTTTAGCCCTTGTTAATTCCTTTTCAGCATTAATCAAAGTTGCTTGCGCTTGTCTTACATTAGCTGCAGCAGTATTTACAAGGTTTTGATATTGATCAGGTTCTATTAAAAATAATAATTGACCTTTCTTTACCTTATCCCCTTCTTTAAAATAGCTTCTTTCAAGCCAACCATTTATTCTTGCAACAATATCTACAGAATATTTTGCTTCTACTCTCCCAGCTGATTCAGATTTTGAATATGCATCCATTTCAACAGGATTCATAATCTGAACTTCTTTTGGAATTTTAGCTGCTTTAGCTTGTATATATCCGGTATACATACTATATCCCTGTCTGTATCCGATTGAACCAAGTATAAATACTATTAAAAATAATACCAGTCTATTCTTTTTATCTTTTAAGTATCCCATTTTATATCCTCTATTTTCTATATTTTACTCTTCTAAAGTTAAATTATTTCTATAAAAAACTATAGCTTCCACCATAGCTGTTCTTCTTTCTTCACCAAGTTTTTCAAGTGCTTTGTATTCAGCATTTCTTGCTTTAGAAATTATTTTTTCAGCATATTCTAAACCTTTTTCTGTCAAAGAAATATTTTTATTTCTTTTATCCGAATTAGATTCAACAGGATTAGTTACTATTCCCTGTTCATTAAATCCCTTTATTATTGCATTAACTGTTTGTTTCGGTAAATAAGACAACTGTGTAATGTACTTTTGAGTACAACTTCTTTCCCTATGCAATATTGAAAGCACTTTTAAAGATTGAAGCGTTAATCCTACAGATTTTGCATATTCATTATAAAATCCGGATACACTAATGTGCATCTCCCACAACAGTTTTGAACATTCTTGTACATTCAGCTTATTCAAGTGTAAAACCCTTATATTAGTCCAATATCATACTGTCCCATTATGGACTATTATCAAGCAAATTTTTCTCTATGTCAACATTATTTAAAAAACTTCTCTCGAACTTTCAAATAATTATCCAATTCTTCTTTCATAATTGTTTTTTCTGCAGTTGAAGCCATATTTAGACTAAAACTATGCTCTATTTTTTTATCTGATATAAATAAACTTGGGAAACCCATAATATGGAACTTCTCAACTAATTCAGTATTAGCTGGATTATCACAATTCACTGCAACAAACGAATACTTATTTTTATATTTATCAGCAAATTCTCCAAAAACAGGCATATATTTTCTGCAATATCCGCACCAATCAACATAAAACATAATAACCATTGGTTTATCAATTACTTCTGCTTCTTCAAAAGAAATTATAGCCTTAGATGGAATTTCTATAGGTGCCTGTAAATTCTGTTGAGGCTTATATACAGGCAAACTGCTATTAAACACAATATAAGTATATGCTGCAAAACATACTGCAACAACTATAAACAAACCTATAAAAAATTTTTTCTTCATAATTTAGCACCTTTCGGAACAACAGTAACACCACCCGGGGAAACCAAAAATCCTCTTGCTTTATCTTCTTCCGGATTTATACCAATCTTTGTATATGGCGGAATTTCGACATTTTTATCTATTATAGCCTTTCTTATTTCAGAATATCTTCCTACATTAACATTTTCCATTAATATTGAATCTGTCACATTAGAAAAACTATTTATTCTTACCTGTGGAGACAATACGCATCTTGAAATACTACCACCGGAGATAATACAACCTTCAGACACCATAGAGTTTGTAGCCATACCGACTCTATCGCCTTCTTCCCAAATAAATTTCGCAGGCGGAAAGTTATAATTATATGTTCTTAAAGGCCAATCCGTACAATATAGATTTAACTCAGGTTGATAATTTAATAAATCCATATTTGCCTGCCAATAACTGTCTATACTTCCGACATCTCTCCAGTACCCTCTTTCGGATTCAGTCATACCTGTATATTCATTCTGTGAAAAATCATATACATATATATTCTGGCCATCTTTAAGCATTTTCGGGATAATATTTTTACCAAAATCATGACTTGATTCGGGATTATTCGCATCTTCTTGAACTTCCTTAACCAGTTCTTCCGTTTCAAATATATAATTACCCATAGAAGCTAAACACATATCAGGTCTATTTGGTATACACTTCGGTTTATCTTTTGGCTTTTCTTGAAAACCTGTTAATTTCCAATTTTCATCAACTTCAATTATTCCGAATTCACTTGCTTCTGATATTGGAATTGGAATAGCTGAAATTGTAAGTACAGCTTCTTTTTGTTTATGAAATCTCATCATCTGAGAAACATCCATTCTGTATATATGGTCACCGCCAAATACACAAACATGTTTTGGTTTTTCATCATATATATGTGTCAAATTCTGATAAACAGCATCAGCAGTACCCTTATACCAATGTCCATCTATTCTCATTTGAGCAGGAACCAAATCTATATATTGTCCTAAAATTGGAGATACAGGCCAGCTCCTTGCTATATGTTGATTTAAAGAATCTGATTTATATTGAGTTAAAATTTTTAATTTATAAAAACCTGAATTAATAAAATTATTAATTACAAAATCAATAATTCTATACCTACCCCCAAACGGAACCGCAGGTTTAGCTCTATCCCTTGTCAAAGGGAAAAGCCTTTTTCCTTCTCCGCCTGCAAGAATCATTACAAGTGATGTATCTAATGCCAAAACGTTTCTCCTTTAGTTATCATCTAAACTTAAAACGGCCATAAACGCCTCTTGCGGAACTTCTACCCTACCTACAGCCTTCATACGTTTTTTACCACGTTTCTGCTTTTCGAGTAATTTTCTTTTACGAGAGATGTCTCCGCCGTAACATTTATCTAACACACTTTTTCTTAAAGCTTTTATATTTGTTCTTGCGATAATTCTTCCACCGATTGCAGCTTGAATTGCAACTTCAAACATTTGCCTTGGAATAATATCTTTTAATTTTGATGTTAACTTTTGACCAACATAAAAAGCACTATCTTTGTGAACAATTGCACTTAAAGCATCAACTATTTCACCTGCCAGAAGAATATCCAATTTAACTAAGTCTGATCGTTTATAATCGCTAAATTCATAATCTAAACTTGCATACCCTTTTGAACGTGATTTTAATTGATCATAAAAATCTGTAATAATTTCACTTAATGGAATTTCATAGTGAAGTGAAACTCTGACTTTATCCAGATACGTCATATTTTGGAAAATACCGCGTTTAGATTGAGCAAGTTCCATTAATAAACCAACATAATCATTTGGAGTAATAATTGTCGTCTTTACATAAGGTTCTTCTATATAATCACGGTATTGAGCATCCGGTAAATTTGCAGGGTTATCAATTTCAACAACTTCTCCATTTGTTTTATGGACTCTGTAAATAACGCTTGGTGCAGTTGTAACAAGAGTAAGATTATATTCTCTTTCTAATCTTTCTTGAGCAATCTCCATATGAAGCATGCCTAAGAACCCACATCTAAAACCAAACCCTAAAGCTGATGATGTTTCTGGTTCAAAGGTAATACTTGAATCATTTAATTTTAACTTTTCTAAAGCTTCTTTTAAATCTTGATATTGATCATTATCTACAGGATACAACCCTGAGAATACCATCGGAAGCGCTTCTTTATATCCTGCTAACGGATCTTTAGCACCATGTTCAACATGTGTTATTGTATCACCTACAAATCTTGTAATTTCCTTTATAGAACATCCCATATATCCAACATCACCTGTTTTTAATTCTTTTACGGGAACTCTATGCGGATTCAAATAACCAAGTTCTGTAATTTCATATTCCTTACCCGTTGCCATAAATTTAATTTTATCACCGAGTTTAATATTTCCATCTATAACCTTAAAGAAACATAAGGTTCCAAGATACTGGTCATAAGCACTATCAAAAACCAAAGCTCTTAAAGGCTTATCAGATGTATCCTCAGGCGGTGGAACAAATTCAACAACCGCTTCCAAAACATCTTCTATTCCGATACCTTCTTTTGCACTGACAGGTATTGCCATAGATGCATCAATACCTAAAACTTCTTCTATTTCTTCTTTAACTCTTTCAACATCTGCAGACGGTAAATCTATTTTGTTGATAACAGGAATTATCTCCAGATTTTGTTCAATTGCAAGATATACATTTGATAAAGTCTGTGCCTCAACACCTTGAGTAGCATCAACAATTAATAAAGCACCTTCACAAGCAGCTAAAGAACGTGAAACTTCATATGAAAAGTCCACATGCCCTGGCGTATCAATCAAATTAAGGACATAATCTTTCCCGTTTTTTGCCTTATAATTCATCCTTGCAGCATTTAACTTAATTGTAATACCGCGTTCACGTTCAATATCCATAGTATCAAGCAATTGATCCTGCATGTCACGCTCAGCTATAGTACCTGTTTTTTCAAGTAATCTATCAGCTAATGTTGACTTCCCATGATCAATATGAGCGATGATACAAAAATTTCTTACATTATCAATATATTTCATACAATTAGTTTATTATAGAAAAACTCTTTTGCCAATATTTCACAATAAATTTTCCTAATAACAAGTTTTACTGCTAAATTCTATGTGTTCATCTTTTTGGGGGACAACAAACCCAGAAAAGAATTTTAATGCTTCAGAAGCCTTTTTTACAACTCCAGACCACATATCAACAACTACAGCTTCTTCACCCCAAGTTTCAGGATCTCGAACGTTCATATCATCTGATGTTCCAATAAGACAAAATGTATGTCCACCTGTAACATAATGGCAATTACCATTCATACAAACATCCATTTGGACTATCTTATTCTTGATCCCTTGCTTATCAAGTTTTTTACTCACTAATATTGCCTGTTCACCACAATTAGCAACACCGGTTTCTTTTACTGCAATTTCTACGGCATCTTTTTCTAAATAACCATATCTTAACATCTGGTCAACTCTATTCCTTGTTTTAGAAATTCCGTCTTCTAGTTTAACCTTTGTTTTTTGATCTTTTTCGTTTTCAAAAATATCATAATAGGTATTAGACCTTAAGCCGTTAGGGAAATCTCTTTGTACGTCATTAATTGCCTGATAACCATATAATATATTTTCTTTAAGACCACAGAATGATATACGCATAATACTTAATCTAAAACATATGAATATTATTTTTGCCAAAAAAAATGCCTCTTATAAAAGAGGCATTTTTTATATTTTTTTGATTATGCTATTTCTTCATTTTGTTTTAATTGAGGATTTATAACACCATCATTTTTCTCATCCTTCTTAGTTGGAAGCTTAATTAATTCTGCAACACCTTCATTTTTTTTCTTCACCATATCTGCTGTTACAGTAAATTCTTTTATGTCTTCTTGTGAAGGAATTGCATACATTATATCCATCATTATTTCTTCAACAATAGAACGAAGAGCTCTTGCACCTGTTTTACGTTTAATTGCTTCAGATGCAATTAAATCAATAGCTTCAGGTTCAAATTTCAACTCAACACCATCCATACCCAATAAACATTGATATTGTTTTAATAAAGCATTTTTTGGCTGAGTTAAAATATTCTTTAATGTCGCTTCATCTAATGGATCTAAAACAGCATATACAGGAATTCTTCCTATGAATTCAGGTATTAATCCAAATTTGAGCAAATCTTCAGGTTGAAGTTTCTTTAATAGTTTTGCAGCTTCAAGTTCTTTTTCTGCTTGAGTTTTTGCTCTATCAGCACCAAAACCGATTGTAGTAGATTCACCTGCTCTTCTTTCAACAATTTTATCAAGTCCAACAAATGCACCGCCAACAATAAACAAGATGTTCGCAGTATTAATTTGAATGAACTCTTGATGAGGATGTTTTCTTCCGCCTTGAGGAGGAACATTAGCAACTGTACCTTCAATCATCTTCAATAATGCTTGTTGAACACCTTCACCTGAAACATCTCTGGTTATGCTCGTATTTTCGGATTTTCTTGATATCTTGTCAATTTCATCGATATATATAATACCCTTTTCAGCTTTTTGAGCATCAAAATCAGCATTTTGATAAAGTCTTAAAAGAATATTCTCAACATCATCACCAACATAACCTGCTTCCGTTAAAGTTGTTGCATCTGCTATAGCAAAAGGTACATCAAGCATTTTAGCAAGAGTTTGCGCAAGTAATGTTTTACCACTTCCTGTCGGACCTACAAGCAAAATATTACTCTTTTGGATTTCAACTTTAGGTTCATCACCTGTTTCAGAAGCATTATGTGCAAGTCTTTTATAGTGATTATATACTGCAACAGATAACGCTTTTTTAGCATCATCTTGACCTATAATGAATTCATCAAGATACTGTTTAATTTCATGCGGTTTTGGCACTTTTTTCAAATCAGTTTCTTTTGCTTCTGTTTCCTCTGGCTTTTCTTTATTTTCAAGAAACTCTTCGTCTAAAATTTCATTACACAGCTCAACACACTCATCACAGATATATACATCAGGACCTGCAATAAGTTTCTTAACCTGTTCTTGCGTCTTACCGCAAAATGAACATTTTAAACGACTGTCGTCATGAACTGCCATTAATTATATCTCCTGCTTTGGTTTTGGTTGTGTATTTACAGTTACAACTTTATCAATCATTCCATATTCTAATGCTTCTTCAGGAGTCATGATATAGTCTCTATCTGTATCTTTTTCAATCTTCTTAATAGATTGACCTGTATTTTTAGCTAAAATTTCATTTAATGATTTCTTAATTCTGATAATTTCAGCTGCTTGAATTTCAATATCCGTAGCTTGTCCTTGAGCACCGCCTAAAGGTTGGTGTATCAATACTCTTGAATGAGGTAAAGCCATTCTTTTTCCAGGAGTACCTGATGATAATAAGAATGCACCCATTGAAGCAGCTTGTCCCAAACAAATTGTGGATACATCTGCTCTAATATGTTGCATTGTATCATATATTGCAAAACCGGCTGTTACACTACCACCCGGAGAGTTAATGTATAACATAATATCCTTTTCCGGATTTTCGCTATCTAACAATAGTAACTGTGCAACTATTAAGTTTGCTACCATATCATCAATAGGAGTACCAAGAAAGATTATTCTTTCTCTCAACAACCTTGAGAAAATATCAAATGATCTTTCTCCTCTGCTTGATTGTTCTATTACTACGGGTACAAAACTCATATTTTTTCCCTTTCTAACCTATGTTATTTTTTATAATTTACTTTTGCATTTTCAATTAATAACTGAGTAACTTTTTCTGTTATAATTTGCTGATTTATTGAATGCAATAAATTAACATTCTTTTGAATTTCAGCAACAATATTTTCTGTAGTTGTACGATAAATATTTGCCAAGTCTCCAATTTTCTTTTGAATATCTTCAGAAGTAACTGTTATTTTTTCTTCTTGAGCAATTTTTCCAACAATTAATGATGTTTTAATTCTCTTAACAGCTTCTTCTTTCATTTGTTCGTATATTTTTTGATGTCCTTCTTTTTCAAGCATTTCATCAAAATTACCGCCTTGCATATTAATTCTTTGCTTAAATTCACCCATTAAAGCTTGAATTTCACGGTTAATCATTGTTTCTTGAATATCAATATTAGTGTTTTCTAATAAAGTATCAAATATTTTATTAGCAACTCTCTTTTCATTTTCAACTTTTACACTATTATCAAGATATTTTTGAATATCTTCTTTTAATGCATCTAATGTTTCAAACTTAGGATTTACTTTTTTAGCTAATTCATCATTTATTTCATGAAGAACTTTTTCTTTTATTGAGTTTATTTTGATATTAAATTCAGCCGGTTTACCTTTTAATTTTTCATCGTGATATTCAGATGGGAACGTAACATTAATCTTAAATTCTTCACCAACAGAATGATCAACCAATTGTTCTGCAAAACCTGCAATAAAATTAGAATGACCTAAATCTAAAACATAATTTTTAGCAGATCCGCCTTTTATTTCTTCACCGTCTACATAACCGTCAAAATCAATATTTACTAAGTCTGTTGATTTTGTTTTTCTCTCTGTAATTTCATTCAAAGTTGAAAATCTGTCAGCCAAACGTTCAAGTTCTTGGTCAATTGCATTTTCTTCATTTTTGTATTCTTCAACTTCAATTGCCATACCTTTATATTCATCTAGTTTTACTTCAGGTTTTAATTCGAATTTAGCAACTACCTTTAAAGCTTTGTCTTCGGCAAATTCAAAAGACTCGATACTTGGAGCAGATACCAAATCAAATTTATTTTCTTCAATAGTATTTTCAAATATTGTTGGAAGAACACTATCTAAAACTTCTCTTTCAATTGCTGCTATACCAACATATTTTTCTAAAATATTTTTTGGAGCTTTTCCTTGTCTGAAACCAGGAACATTAACTCTTTTAGCAAGTTTTTTGCAAGCCTTATCATATTCAAAAGAAGCAACCGCTGGTTCTACTTCAATATTCAACTTAACTTCATTGTTTTCTAACTTTTCAATTGTAACTGTCATCTTATATCACCTTTTCTATTCTAAATTGATTCTACACATGCCCTATATAGACAGAATATACATCTAACTATGTTAGATTATAACATAAATATATTTCTTTCAAGTTAAATAGACGATTTAGAGGAGTTCTCTAAAAAAAATAATACTATTGACTTACCTCATATGTGCTATAATAAATTAAGACACATTTATAAAAGAGGTATATATGAAAAAAGTATTAATGATGTTTGTTTTATTTTGTTTAGGCACAAATATGTCATATGCTTCTGCATTCGGAGGTTACGATGCAGGTGCCGTAAACAGTCAATATATGAGAGACTTAAGAACTCATGAAGCTATTACTCGTGCTAAGAATAAAAGTGCAATTGTCACCACAAATAAACAGACGCCTTTACAACAAAGAGAAATGCAAGAACAAAGAGATAAAATTATAAACGCTGATATTAAGACAATCACTTTTGTAAACAATGCTTCAATTCCATCAAGCGAGTTATTGAACACTGTTTCAGATAAAATTAACTTACCTATGTCTGCTGAAAATATTGCTTCCATAAGAAAAGATATTATGAAATATTATCAAGACAAAGGATTTTTCTCTGCAGTAGCAATAGTTTCTTCGCAAGATAGTGAAACAGGCGAAGTTGTTATAGAAATTAGAGAAGGCGGAAAAAACTCAATTACCGTTCAAGAATAATTTGTTTTTATAAAATTAAAAGATATAGCTGTTTGTCATAAACAAAAGGACAATTCCTTACATATAAAAAACTCGTAAACTAATAAAAATACATATCAAATGTGTTCTATAGTTTACGGGAAGTGTGTTTATGGGCAAACAGCCGAAATTTCTGCCTATTGTTTTCATCTGGATT
>CALUQL010000050.1 GCA_944322895.1 Candidatus Gastranaerophilales bacterium | reverse complement strand
GGAGAGGATGGTTCAGCTGATATCCACTATGTTCTGGAAGCTGCAAAGGAAATCGCAAGAAATATACAACAGTACACAATAATCGTAGACAAATCAACTGTTCCGGTAGGAACAGCGGATTTGGTAAGACAAACAATAAATGAGATTTTAAAAAGGCGTGGAGAAACTATTGGATTTGATGTGGTTTCCAACCCTGAATTTTTAAAGGAAGGGGTTGCAATAGAAGATTTTATGCGACCAGACAGGGTTGTGGTAGGTACAGATTCAAAAAAAGCGGCAAAAATAATGGAAGAATTGTACCAGCCCTTTGTAGGAACTTCCCACCCACTGATAATGATGGATATTAAATCTGCAGAAATTACAAAATATGCCGCCAATGCAATGCTTGCCACACGAATCAGCTTTATGAATGAAATAGCCAAACTTTGCGATACTGTAGGTGGAGATGTACGGGCTGTAAGAAAGGGAATCGGAACCGATAAAAGAATCGGCATGGACTTTCTTCATGCTTCTTGCGGTTACGGTGGTTCCTGCTTTCCAAAAGATGTTAAAGAATTGATTGCCTTGGGCAAAAGACACGGTTTTAAAATGCTTATTGCAGAGGCTGTAGAAGAAGTAAACAACGCCCAAAAGAAAATAATAATTGAGCAGATTATAAAAAAATACGGTAACAATCTTTCAGGCAAAACTTTCGGGATTTGGGGGCTTGCATTCAAACCCCAGACTGACGACATGAGGGAGTCCCCTGCCATAACGATTATTACAGAGCTGGCAAAACTGGGAGCAAAAATAAAAGCCTACGACCCGGAAGCCCATGAAACAGCAAAACTTTACCTTAAAGACATTCCCAAAGACAGCATAATATACGCAAAAGATATGTGGGAAGCCATTAAAGAAGCTGATGCTCTTATTTTGGTAACTGAATGGAAACAATTCCGCCAGCCGGACTTTAACAAAATAAAAGAACTTCTCAAGGAACCGGTAATCTTTGATGGAAAAAACATTTATGACATTGAACTTTTGCGGGAAAAAGGTTTTGAACACCACTGCATAGGAAGAAATATTTAAAAATGATTATTTTTAACGGATCCGGAAGATTAGGAAATCAAATTTTTCAACTTTTTTATTTGGAAAGCATAAGAAAACCAAATGAAAAAGTTTTCACGCTTGGACTAAAAGATGTTTTGTACTACTTTACAGGATATAGAAAAATAAGAAATACAAACTCTAAAAGGTTCGGTAAATTTTTTAACAGATTCATTAGAAGATTACTTCTTATACTTTCCTATGCACGAATTATAAATATTAGGTATGAAGAAGAATTTACAATGAAATATAAAGAAAGAAAAGGTTTCCTTCCAATTACTTATGCTTATGGATACTTCCAGGATGAAAAATTTTTTGATAAAGAAATTTGTAAAAAAATATTTATCAAGAAACAATATATTCAAGAAGGAAATGATTTTATTAAACATTTTAAAATTCCAACCAATCCATACTTTATCCACATACGACACGGTGATTACTCAAACGAGGCTGTGTTACCTGTCGAATATTATATTGATGCCTTAACAAGATTCGACAAAAATAATTTTTATATTTTAATAGGTGATGACCCGCAGTGGTATAAAAATAACTTATGCAAATATATTAAGAACTATGTTATTTCAGACCAAAACCTTATCATTGATTTATATTTGATGACGCAATGTTACGGTGGAATAATCTCAAATTCTACTTTTGCCTTTTGGGGTGCATATTTTTGTAAACATAAAGATATAATTATAGCTCCAAAATACTGGACTGGATACAATCACAAGCAATGGGATAATACAGGAATATCAAACACTACTTTTTTAGAGTTTATTTAGAATAATATAATTACGGGGGAAGAAAATGGAATTTAGAAAGAAAACAATACTAATCACCGGTGGAGCGGGATTTATCGGAAGCAATTTATGCAAAAAATTACATTCAGACGGTAATAATATAATTTGCATGGATAATTTCTATACTGGTACTTATGAAAATATATATTCACTTGTTAATAAAGAATACTTTACAATATTAAATCATGATGTAATAAACCCTTATGATTTTTATGTTGATGAAATCTACAACCTAGCTTGCCCTGCAAGTCCTCCTTTTTATCAAAGAAACCCTGTACATACTTTTAAAACCGGAATTCTAGGTGCAATAAACGGATTAGAACTCGCTACAAAATGGGATGCAAAAATACTGCAGGCTTCAACTTCTGAAGTTTATGGTGATGCCCAAGTTCATCCACAAGTAGAAACATATTGGGGAAATGTCAACCCTGATGGAATTCGTGCCTGCTATGATGAATCTAAACGGGGGGCAGAAACCATTTTCTTTGATTACAATAGGACTTATAAAACAAATATTAAAATTATACGAATTTTTAATACATATGGTCCAGGAATGAATCCTGATGATGGAAGGGTCGTAAGTAATTTTATTATTCAGGCATTACGGAACGATGACATAACAGTATATGGTGATGGGTCACAAACACGTTCATTTTGTTATATATCAGATCTCATTGATGGAATAATTAAAATGATGAACTCTGATAGTACCGTACAAGGGCCAATAAACCTTGGTAATCCATCAGAATTTACTGTTTTGGAACTGGCAGAAAAAATAATTCAGTTGACAAGAAGTAAGTCTAAAATAATATTTGAAAAATTACCACAAGATGATCCAAAACAAAGAAAACCAAATATTGAAAAAGCAAACAAACAACTCGATTGGAAACCTTTGGTCAGTCTTGAAGATGGATTAACAGAAACAATTAATTATTTCAAAGAAAAGCTTAAATAATCTAGGGATATTACAATGCTATCAATTAAATATTTGATTAAGAATATACCATTTGAAATTGAAAGGGCTGTTATCACCACGTTATATAAAAAATTTAAATTGCGCCCTTCTTCAAAACCGTTTTTATCAGGTGATACATACAGAGCTTTAGCGGATAACATTTATGATGAGACGAAGAAATGCGGTGCATTTGAAATAAAGAAAAATAACATTGTCTTTGTAAGTTCATATCTTTTGGATAAATTTGTAAAAGAAGTGCTTGATAAAATTCAAGAAAAATTTATCTTAATAACACATCAAGGTGATACTAACATTGAAAATACAGACAAATACAGAATCATAGCTGATAATGAAAAAATAATTCATTGGTTTTGCCAAAATTGTTTATTAGAACATGAAAAGGTTACACCTTTACCAATAGGTCTTGAAGACAGATGGAGACACAATGCAGGTGCAATTAGAGATTTTAAAAACAAAAAACTTACTGAAAAAACCAAAGAGAACAAAATCTTACTAGGATTTTCTCTAAATACCAACCCAGATTCACGATTCAAGTGCTACAGAGCACTCTGGCACGACAAAAAAACTACAGAGATATATATACAAAGCAATTCCCATCTGTACAGAAAATTGTTAGCAAAACATATGTTTGTGGCCAGCCCAGCTGGAAACGGACTTGATTGCCACAGAACATGGGAAGCTATGTATTTTAAAGTTATTCCCATTGTTGAAGATAATTATATGTACAGATACTTTAAAAAATTAGGATTACCATTATATATCATTGAAGACTGGGAAGCATTAAGAAGACTTTCTACAGATGAATTGAGAAATATCTATAACGCTATAATTAACAACTCAACACTTGAACCTTTATTTTTAAATTACTGGATAGAACAAATTGAAAAATACAAGGAAAAATAATACACCAATTTTAACAATTATTACAATTAACAAAAATAATGGTACTGGATTAAAAAAAACGATAGATAGTGTCGTTAGCCAAAAAAACTTCAATATAGAAGAACTGGAATATATAATAATTGACGGTAATAGCAATGATAAAAGCATAGATATAATTAATGAATATTTAAATGATGATGTTTATTGTAAATACATTAGTTACTGGATAAGCGAGCCTGACACAGGTATTTACAACGCAATGAACAAAGGAATAAAAAAAGCGAAAGGGGTATTTTGTCTTTTTCTTAACAGTGGGGATTTTTTAATAGAAAACACCTTGGGAAAAATACTTAAAATATTAAAAGAAAATAACAACATCGATATTTTTTATTCTGACATTCCAGAAACAGAGGAACACAAAGGCTTTAGTTACCCAGAAAAGTTGAATTATACATGGTTCATAGAGCAATCAATATATCACCAGGGGGCATTTATACGTACAAAGCTTTTTGATGAAATAGGAATGTACTCCGAAAATTACAAAATAGTTTCGGATTGGGAATTTTTTATTAAGGCATTAAAACACAGGGCAAAATTTAAGCATCTAAGCTTTAATACAACATATTTTGACTGGAACGGATTAAGTAACAATAAAAAATTTAGAGACCTTCATAATTACGAACGTAATGATGTCATAAAAAATATAATTGGAAATAAAAAACTGTTTTTAATTAGGACAATGCGGTTTATGAGAAGGAAACCAATAATGATAATAGAAAAAATTAAACGGAAAATAAAGTACAGATATAGAAAATCAATTGATAAATACTTTATTAATTTATGCTATGGATTAAATATAAAAAAATCAACATACAGAAAATTAAATAATGTGCAACAAAAAATCATTGATTATATAGTCAATGATGAATTTTACAAAAAATCTATAACAGAAAATAAAGACCGCTCGTCTTATATTAAAAACTACTTATCAAAAAATAAAAAAGAAACAATATCTGTCGTCATTCCTCATTACAACCACCAATTACATATTACTAAAACTATAGATAGCATATTAAAACAGACAGTACAGCCCGATGAAATAATTATCGTTGATGACATGTCTGACAATATTGAACTGACTAAAAAGACATTTGAACAATTTTCAGGCAATAATAAAATAAAAGTGATATACAGTGACAAAAAACTATACGCAGCAGGAGCAAGAAATCTAGGAGCTAGTATTTCAACAAGTGACATCATACAATTCTTTGATGCTGATGATATAATGCACCCCCAGCGGCTTGAGATAATTAAACAAACATTTAATATGTATGATGATATTTCAGCTGTTATGACCGGAAATATAAAATTTGACAAAGATGATATATTTTTTCCAAATTATGAATTAGATAAAATCAAAGAATATATTATAAGACCTGAAGAAATAATAAAAGACTTTAGCAGAAAATATTTTACCAGAACAAAACTCTCTTTTTTAGATTCAAAGAATGAAATACCCGGTTATGCTTGGGGTACTATAGGGGTTAAATCCAGATACCTGCCAACCCTAGGCCATTTAGCCATATTAAGTGGTATAAAAAACATTCTGCAATATCATCTACCACCAAAACAAATCTTTACCCCTTGCGAAGATTATGAGTATTGCGTACTAATTCAAATTTTAACCTTAGGAGAATATCAAATCGATTTACCTTTAAGTTATTACAGAACTGGTACTTCAACATGCAGCCCACAAAACAATCACAATATAAAATCAACAAACAAGACATAAAAGGGGACAAAATTGAAAACAGTATTTATAGCTTTAGGTTTTCATTTAAAAAATACCAAATCATCTTTTTTTTTCATTGATATTTTAAAAAAAAATATAAAGGATTTATATATTGTTTCTGAAAATGATGCCTGGTATGAAATCCCAAAACTAAAACCGGAAAACATTATAATCTGGCAAGCAATTTTTACACCGGAGGAGATTGATTCCTGGAAAGCAAAAACGGTCACAATAATACCAATGTACGATGCTTGTCCTCATACACTTGACTTCTGGAACAAATACAAAAAATATAAAATATTTTGTTTTTCTAAAACTCTTTATGATTTACTTAAAAAAAACAATTTTAATACATTTTATAGCCAATATTATATTGAACCGTTTTACAATGTTAAAATCAAACCAAAAAAATCATACAAAGTGTTTTTTTGGGAAAGAAGCAGCTTTATTAACTGGAAGCTTGTATCAAAACTTTTAAAAGGGATAAACATTGAGAATATACATTATCATTATTCAACGAACATTAAGGAAAAAAATGTAAATTCCCCTACTGAAGAAGAAATAAACAAATATAACATTGAGTTTTCTGACTGGTTTGATACACAAGATGAATATAAAGAAATATTAAAAAAAACTGACATTTATATTGCACCTAGAGAGCAAGAGGGTATTGGCCTATCTTTTATTGAAGCTATGTCATATGGTTGTTTGGTAATAGCCTTTGACCATCCAACTATGAATGAATACATAAAAAACGAAATAAACGGAATTTTATTCAAGGATGATAAAACATCAATTGATATTTCGGATGAGATAATAACAAAGATGCGTATTAAATCTTATGAAGATGTTACAGCTGGATATGATGCGTGGAAAAAAAATATTCCAAATATTTTAGATTTTATAAACTTTGTTATTCCTGATTATAATCCTAAAAGGTCTTATAATATTTATATATACAAAAGATTATATGCAATATTAAGATTAATTTATCACAAATTCAAGGATAAAAAAAATTGATTATTAATATATGTCAATACGGCAATCACTCTAACCAGCTTTTCCAGTTTACTCAACTCTTTGTACTTTCTAAAGAGCAAAATCTAAAAATGGTGTTTTTACCCATATATAAACTTTATCCTTTTTTTCCAGTCCTTAAAAAAGAATACAAAAAACACAGTTTTTTTTATCCTTTATTTTCATTTATATTAAGGATTTTATACAAAATTAAAATAATTAAAGTTTATAACCTTTTAAATTCTTCTGACTGTGAAAAACTTTTGCAGAATATTCAAAAAAAAATCATCTTTGTTAGAGAATGGTCCCATAACAACAATTACATTTTATACCAGGGAAAGGATTTAGAAGAAAAATACAAGGATGAAATCAGCAAGCTATTCAAAAACGAATGTCCCGAAATAATAAAAAAATATTTTCCAGATAAAAACAAAATTACTATAGGACTTCATATCCGCCGTGGTGATTACAAGTACTACAAGGACGGAAAATACTACTATACTGATGAAGTATATCAAAATGCAGTGAAATCATTCACTGACAATATAAACCTAAAAGACTTTAATATCATAATATTTACCAATGACAAAGATTTAGATAAAGAATTCTATTTAAAAAATTTTAAAAACTGTTTTTTTTCATGTGAAGAATTCCAAATTGATTATGAACTGATGAAAAACTGTAATTACCTTATCGGGGCCCCCAGCTCGTTTACCATGTGGGCAAGTTATCTTGGCAATGTGCCGCTTTATCATATAAAAGAAAAAAATCAAGCTGTAACCAGGGAGTGTTTTAAAATCTGCGATGGATTTACCAGTTAAGAAAGCGGTAGTTTTATTAGCCGTTGGAGAAAAATACAAAAAACTGTTATCAACAAACATCAGCCAATTTAAAAATTATGCCGAAAAATATAATGCTGACCTTGTTGTAATAAAACAAAAGCCTGATTCCACTAACAAAAGAAGTTTCTTTTACCAAAAACTTCTGCTTCCAGATTATTTAAAGGAATACGACACATGCGTTTTTTTTGACATTGATATTTTGATAAACCCGGACTGCCCTTCCCTTTTTGATATATTACCTGATGACAAAGGCTTTGCCGCTGTTTATTCTCCCAGAGGAAGTGATAAATTCAAAGCTTTTTACAGTAACAGACCTGAAATTTTAAGCGAAACTACTGAAACCTATTTTTCCAACCGTAATTTTCCGCCGCCATACAGCAACCTGACTGGCAACATAAACGGCGGAGTTTTTGTTTTTAAACCCAAATTAATTGCAGAAGCTTTTAAGAATTATTATTTTTCTGATCATTCACAAGGAGAAAAAGAAGCCTTTGAAGAAGCTCCGATGGCATATATTACCCAAAGTTTGGGCTTGTTTTTTCCACTGGATGAAAAATTTAACACACAATTTTTTTATGAATTATATACACCTGAAGGTAAAAATATTCTGAAAATAAAGAAAAATGCTTTTTATAAAATTCTAAATGAAATTTTTATCAAAGTATTTAAATTACCACCTGACATCATAATATTTAAAAAGTTGAGAAACTTTTCTCAACAGATACTAAATAAAGTTTATATTCTTCATTTTTCAGGAAGAATGAACCCAAAACTTTACAGCCTTAAACAGGAAGACAAATGACCGGATATAAATGTAAAAGCCCAATAGTATTCATTATTTTCAACCGGGAAGATACAGCTACTGAAGTTTTCAAAATCATAAAACAGGTTCAACCGCCGGAACTCTTTGTTATTGCAGACGGTGCAAGGCAAAACAAAACAGGGGAACAGGAACGGGTGGAAAAAACAAGGGCAATAATCAACAGTGTTGACTGGGACTGCAGGGTTTATAAAAACTTTTCAGATACAAACCTTGGATGCCGTAGACGCATTTCTTCCGGCCTGGACTGGGTTTTTTCCATAACAGACAGGGCAATAATCCTTGAAGATGATTGTTGTGCTGATTTAAGTTTTTTTAAATTTTGTGATGAGTTACTGGAAAAATATTCTGCAAATGATAAAATCATGATGATTTCCGGGAATAATAATTCCCTTACTGAATGCACTGAATCGTTTTATTTTACCAATTATTTTCACATTTGGGGGTGGGCAACCTGGAGACGGGCTTGGATTAAAAACGAAATAAATATGGAAAGCTGGCCTGAAAATAAAAAAAACGGATTATTAAAAAATATTTTTAATAAAAGGTCGGAAATTTATTACTGGGAACATTATTTTGACTTATTGTATTCAAACAATGTAGACAGCTGGGCGGTACCCTGGACTTATTCCTGTTATAAAAACCACGGTATTTCCATTGCACCAAAATGCAATCTAATTTCCAATATTGGTATCGGCGGGGATTCTACCCATACAAAAAAAGAAAGTATTTTTTCAAAGGCCAAAATCGGAAAACTTTCTTTTCCTCTTGTATATCCAAAAGAAATTAAAGTAAACAATCTGCTTGATGAAAAAGAAAGAAAACTAAGAAACAAGGATTCAGGACGGTTACCCTACCCTATCCAGATGGTTCTTGGGAAAATCAAATGGTTTATAATAAACTTTAAAAAAGGTAAGAAAACTTGAAAAACTTTTGTGTAAAAAACATTTCCGTTCTGATAATAGGAATTACAAAAAACGGCGGGAATAAATTAAAAAAAAATATATCAAGACTTTCCAAACTTGAAGGCTGCTTTAAGAGACTGGATTTTTTAATTTATGAGAACGGTTCCACTGATAATACAATAAAAATCCTGAATCAGATAAAACAGAAAAAATCGAATTTTAATTTTATTTCTGAATCTCTTACTCAAGATGATATAAACAAAATATGTAAGGCGAAAACCCTGGACGGAAAGCCTTGCAGAATTGAAATTATAACCTATGCAAGAAACAAACTTCTTAAAGAAGCAGAAAAGCACTCTGAAAATTTTGATTACATTCTAAATATGGATTTGGATATTCTTTTTCAAAACCCCTTTGATATTATAAAAACCTTTGAAAGATTTTCTGAAACTGATTTTGATTGTATAACCGGTTGTGGCCTTACAAAGTGGTTAAAATACAGGGATGCTTATGCATTCAGGAGTAAGGAATTTCCTTTCGGACCGGAGTTTCTGGGCGAATTCTGGTGGAATGACACAGTTCACAGGATTCAAAAAAGGTATAAAAAAAACCAGAAAATAAAAGTTTACTCTGCTTTTGGCGGTGCAGCAATTTATAAAAAAGAAGCTTATTTTTCTTCATTGTACAGCTGCTACCCGGATGGAGATTTTATTAATGAACACCAAAAACTGGACTTTTCAAAAGTGGATTCATTACAAATAAAAAACTTAAATGATTCACCTGTGCCGAATACCGGTTATACTGCCCCAATAATCTGCGAACATGTTCCTTTTCATTATGGGATGAGGAAAGCGGGGTTCAAAAAAATCTTTTTAGATACTTCTTGGAGATTTATTTTCAGGGACTAGTTTATGAAAATAGTAAAAATTTATGGGGGTCTTGGAAACCAGATGTTCCAGTATGCTTTTGCAAAAAACCTGGAAAAACTGACCGGAGACAATGTTTTTATTGATACAGAGTGGGGAAATAAAAATACAATCCACAACGGATATGAGCTGGATAAACTTTTTCCCGTTAATATGAAAAAGGCTAAAAACGAGGATATAGAAAGGCTTTCCACACAACCTGACTCTTTAAAAGATAAAATCAAAAAAAAATATTTTACAAAAAAAACACATTACATTGATAAAGTCTTTAGATATAACCCGGAACTTTATAGGTTGAAAGGTGATATTTACTTTGAAGGTTACTGGCAGTCAGAAAAATTCTTTTTTGAATCTAGGGATGAAATAAAGCAAACTTTTTCTTTTCCGGAAATTTCCGGCACAGAAAATAAAGAGCTTATAAATATAATCGACGGAAAAACCGCAGCAATACATGTACGCAGAGGTGATTACCTTAAAGAAAAGTATTTGTTTGTCTGTGATAAAAATTACTATAAAAAATCCATAGATATTTTAATTGATAAATACGGAATTACAAAACTAATTGTATTTTCCAATGACACTGTTTGGTGCCGGGAAAATCTTAACAAACGAGAGTTGGAAACCATTTATTGTACCTGGAACAGTGGTGCAGACTCATGGAAAGACATGGCTTTAATCAGTCTTTGTCCTTACATTATTATCTCGAACAGTTCTTTCAGCTGGTGGGCGGCTTATTTAAATAAAAACACAAATAAAAAAATATTATGCCCTGAAATCTGGGCAATAAAAAATAATAATCCGTTCTCTTATTATAAATTTGACTACAAAGATGTAATTCAAGAAGACTGGGAAAAGGTTAAATTATAATGTTTTCAATTATTATTCCTGTTTATAATACTCCATCAGAACAACTCAAGGCATCAATAAACTCTTGCATAAACCAAACTTACAGCGATATAGAAATAATAATCATAAATGATGGTTCTAATCAAGAATGCCTTGATGTACTTGAGACTTATGCAGCAAAAGATAAAAGGATAATATTAATAAATGGTGACAAGGGTGGTGTCTCCCGGGCAAGAAACAAGGGTCTTGAATCTGCTACAAAAAAATATATTTTATTTTTAGATTCTGATGATATATTTGATATTAACACCTGCCAATTTATAAAAGAAAATTTACCGGACAAAAACACACTTTTAAGTTGGGATTTTGATGTATTTACCGGAAAAATGTATGACACCAAATTACAATACAAAAAAGAAGTAAAAACCGAGTTTTCAAATACAGAACTAAAGGAAAAAGTCCTGGATTTAAAATCCGGATTTGATGTTATACGGTGTAAATTATATAAAACTGAAATAATAAAAACACATGGTATTAAATTCTGTCCTGAATTGACCCAGGGTGAAGATATTATTTTTAACATGGATTATTTTCCATATGTAAAAAATTGTATAAAAATAAATAAGATTTTATATCATTACAGGAAGGATTTTACTTCCCATTCACAAAGATTTAATCCAAACTACGGCGAGAAAATCAGAAAATTTTGTTCAGAAATTATGTTAAGAAGCAATCAAGGCCTCTATGATATAGACAACTGTAATTCAAGAGTTATACAGGGTGTATTTGCTGCTTTGGCACATTATTTTTTCCATCCTGATTCTTATTTAAAATTAAAAGATTTAAAAAAATATTTAGAGCAGGAACCGTTTAAAAAATCAATAAAAGATTCAAGATACCGGGATTTTTCATTTCAAAGGCGTATTCCCTTATTTTTTTTAAAGCATAACAATTATTTTTTCTTAAAACTAACAAGTAAAATCCGTTGGATTTATTTGAAACATAGATATAAATAATATAGCGCTAAATATGAAGATACTACATTTAATAACAAACACTGATCTAGGTGGTGCACAAAAGGTTGCTGGTATTTTGTGCAATAAGGCGGTTGAAAACGGACACCAGGTTGCATTGGCTTCAATGCCGGACGGACCGTTCTGGGATACCATTTCACCAAAAGTCAAGCAGTTTAAAGTTAAGAATTTAATTAAACCTATTTCATTTATTCCTGACCTAAAAAGCTATTTTGAAATAAAAAAAATAATCAAAGACTTTAAACCTGATATTCTCCAACTACATTCAAGCAAAGCCGGTTTTTTGGGTAGAATGGCTGGTCGTAAGATTAAAAAACACATTGTATATACAGTCCATGGATTTGATTCTGTAAGAATAAAAAACAGGAAATTCCTGTTTATCGAAAAAATTATGCAAAAGGAATGCGGTGCAATAATTCCGGTTTCTTTTTACGATGAAAAAAATTTGATAAAAGAAAAAATAACATCCAATATTGTTTGCATCCCCAACGGAATTGACAAGAATGAATTGAATATTTTACCAAACGAAGAAATAAAACAAAAGATAATCAATTCGAAAAATAAAGGTAATTTTAATGTTATTTCTATAGCCAGGATTTCAAAGCAAAAAAAGTTTGAAATGTTTCTTAAAGTGGCAGAAAAACTGGAAAAAGAAAATATTACTTTTTTTTGGATTGGAACACCTACAGATCCGGAAGAAGAAATTAAATACAATAATCTGATTAAAAACAATAAAATTCCTTCAAACGTTAGTCTCTTAGGAGAAGTTCAGAATGCAGGTTCTTACATTCAATTTGCAGATTTATTTGTCCTGTTTTCAAATTATGAAGGCCTGCCAATTACGATAATAGAAGCCCTGGCCTCCGGTAAGCCTGTTATTGCTTCTTATGTAGGTGGAATACCGGAGTTAATTGAAAATAATAAAAATGGTTTTTTAATAAATTCTATTGATGAGGCCGTGGAAAAGATTCTCATTATCTCGAAGAACAAGACCTTGCTTAAAGAAATGGGTGACAATTCTTTTAACAAGTTTGAAGCTAATTACACATTGGATAAAATGTATAATTCATACATGGAACTTTACAGTAAACTTTTAGACATTTAGAGCCAGGCAAAAATATTATAACAAGCTGTTCATGGCCTTGCCTTGGACAGTTTTTTTTTATAATTTGCATCAATTCTAAAAAAAATCAGTGCTAAATGAGTTCACAAATTTTATAACATTTGTTTATTTGTTTAGAATTATTCATAAATAACCGGCACCAAACAGAAATTTCCAGCCTGTAAATTGACTATTCTGCATAATTGCTGTTTAATAAAGCATATTTATTACATTTAAAATTTTTAACTGACAAATCGTAACCGGCTTATTACAAATACTATCTTATTATGCCATATAAAAGTAATTATTATGTCTAAGAAAAAACTTACAATAATTTTGGAACTTTATTTTTGTGAAAAAATCCTGGATAGTGTACAATAAAGTTCGCAATTTGGGGTAGAAAAAAGCCATTGAAAATTCCAAAATGTTAGTTACCCCAACA
>CALUQL010000049.1 GCA_944322895.1 Candidatus Gastranaerophilales bacterium | reverse complement strand
GTAGCATTTTCATTTCGTTCTTTCATAAACAATTCACTTGGATTTTTAACTTCTTCCAAGCCATTTTCAACCATATTGAATACACCTATTTCATTTGTTGAACCAAAACGATTTTTTATTGAACGCAATAATCTTTGCGATTTATATTTATCACCTTCAAAATATATAACCGTATCAACCATATGTTCAAGTATTTTAGGTCCTGCTATATTACCGTCTTTTGTTACATGCCCGATTACAATTACCGTAATATTTTTATTCTTTGCTATATCCATTAATATATTGGTACATTCTCGAATTTGAGAAATACTTCCCGATGAACTTGTAATATTTGATGTATATATTGATTGAATTGAATCTATAACTAATATATCTGGCTTTAAAATATCAATTTGATTAACAATATTCTCTAAATTAGTTTGTGAATATACATAAAGATTATCAGTATTAACATCTAATCTATGAGCTCTTAATTTGACCTGAGAACCTGATTCTTCAGCACAAATATATAAAAGCTTTTTGCCTTGTTTACATATATTACCGGATGTTTGAAGAATAAGAGTAGATTTACCGATTCCGGGGTCTCCAGCCAGTAAAACCAAAGAACCTTGTACTAAACCTCCGCCCAATACTCTGTCTAATTCTTCAAAACCTGTAGGTAATTTAATACTTTCGGTTATTTCTATCTCATTAATTAAACATACAGGACTCTCATCAATAATAACAC
Source organism: Candidatus Gastranaerophilales bacterium (assembly GCA_944322895.1). GTDB lineage: Bacteria > Cyanobacteriota > Vampirovibrionia > Gastranaerophilales > Gastranaerophilaceae > Avigastranaerophilus. Next base: position 13,098 of record CALUQL010000049.1, on the reverse strand, counting down.
TTTGTGAAAGATTAGATGACTTAACCTCAACTTCTTCAGTTAAAGTTCCCCAACTGCCGCAATCAGGACATTTACCTATATATTTAGGTGTTTCATATCCGCAATTTTGACATACCCATTTAGTTTTCACTTTTGCCATTATCCAGTTTCTCTTTTCGTTGTTCTCTTAAGTTTTCTTTACTGTCTATTATATGTACATTTTTTATTAATGCGTTCGAAATTAATAATAGAAAAGGATTTACTCCCGGGCTTGTATTCATACAAACTTGTATTTGTGACTTTTCATTCTTTTCTTTATTAAAAGACTCTTTTTTAGAAAGTTCAAAATTTATATTTATACTATATTTTTTACTTTCTTCTTTCATTAAAACAACAAAATCATTTTGAGGGAATGTATCTGAAGAAATTAATTCTATCTTTATCCCATCTTGTTGTGTTTTATATATATCAGCCTGCAAGTTACCGTAATTTTCTGTAGCTATAAGAACAGTAACAAAATCATCACTAATAGCACTTGAATCTGAATCTTTACCTGCTATTTCAAGTTTAAATGCATTCGGATCAGTTAAAGGAAGCCAAGGAAGATACATTAACATTGTAGTTCTTATTGTTTGAACATCAGACGTACTTGAAGCTGCCACAAATGAAATCAACTTTGTTAATTGCCCTAATTGTTCATCTTTAAGACTCATACCAACTTCGTTATACTGCGCAAGCATTTGATATAAATTTGTCATAGCTTGCTTGGAGTTATTTTGAAGCAAAGATGATAACTGGCTTGTATTAAGTGAAGATGCTAATAACAATAATGCTATTTTTTGATTAGATTCATTTGGATTTACAGCTAACTGAGTTAAAAGCTGTTCAAAATTCTTTGGGAACTGCAGTAAATCCTTAAGCATATTCATAGTCTGCTGTTGATTTAAAACACTCAATTCCGCAATTGTCTTACTTAATTGCGCTGTTGTTTGAGGCAAAAAAGGCTGCGCTATATATGGTGTATTTACCTGTTGATTTTGTCCCGGAACAATTTGAGATGTATTTGGAACATTATTTTGTACAACTCTATTAAAGTTGTTCATAAAATTATTTGTAAATTGATTCCAGTTTATATTTGACATATCTATAAAGTAACATATTAAGCTCAAAAAGTAACTCTAATATTTTAATAATATTTAACAATTTTTCGAAAGAAAGCAAATATTTTTTTTCATTATAATTATATACTTGGAAAAATAATAAGGAAAAATAAAATGCTATCACCTCTTTCTCTGATACATCACAGCCAAATAAAATCTTCAGAACAAGAAAAAATTAATAAAGAAAAACAAATAAAAGATAATCAAGATATTCGCGACTGTAATTTAAATAATCTACCAAACAGCCATTATTCAGCAATGGAAGTACAAAAAACAATGGAGATTTCAGATAAACAAGATTTCCCAAAACATAAAACTCAAAACTATATTGGATGTTTAATAGGAGGTTCAATAGGTGATGCATTAGGTTGGCCTGTAGAATTTGAACGATTACATAGTATCCATAAATATTATGGACAAAATGGCATTACGGAACTACAACTTGTAAACGATAAAGCACAAATTACAGATGATACACAAATGACAATATTTACAGCAGATGGCCTTTTAAAATCTGCTATTAATGATTTTAATGAGGATAAAAATCCTGATATGAATATAATCTATGATTCTTATCAAAATTGGCTAAAAACTCAATATGGTCATTATTCTAAAAATAATAATGGATGGATTTCAAACATAAAAGATTTATATTCAAGAAGAGCACCAGGTACAACTTGTACAGGTTCACTTCAGAAAGGTATTCCTGGTTCAATAGAAACTCATGTAAATGAAAGTAAGGGCTGCGGAGGCGTAATGAGAGTAGCTCCGGTAGGTTTAATGTATTATAAAAATCCTGAAAAAGCTTTTGAAGTTGGTGCAAGATGTGCTGCATTAACCCATGGTAGTCCTAGTGCTTATCTACCGGCAGGTGTTCATTCTTGTATTATTGCTAACTTAATTCAAGGAAAAACAATAGAAGAGGCGGTCGATAATTCAATAGAAATTTTGAAAAAATACAGTGGTCATGAAGATACACTTCATCTAATTGAAAAAGCTAAAGAATATGCCAAATCTGATATTTCTAGCACTTCTGCAATTTATAATCTTGGTGAAGGCTGGCACGGAGATGAAGCAATCGCAATTTCTATCTATTGTGTACTTAAATCTCCTGAGGATTTTGAAAAAGCTCTAATAATGTCTGTAAACCACAATGGAGATAGTGATTCTACCGGAGCAATCGTGGGAAATATATTAGGCACTTATCTTGGAGAAGATAAAATTCCAGCTAAATGGAAGAATTCTGTCGAATTATCTTCTGAATTGAGACAACTGGCTCTTGATTTATACAAAAAACCTAAAGATATAGAAAATAGTATGGAAAAATATCCTACTTTCTAAAAAATATATCATGGCAATCATTTAAAATTGATTGCTTCTCATTATTCTCAATAGGTCGCAGCATACTCCAAGACGGAATGACAATCTGCTTTGTTTTAGGAGTAATACAAATAGCTGCATTTCCTCTTGTAAATATTGCTTGATTTATCAAATTTGCTTGCACAAGTTTTTTTACATCCTGAAAAGCTCTTCTCTTTGCAGCATCATCAAGAAGATTATAACCTTGTGAGAACGGAATTAAATCTTCCCCATCCATACCATCAATTCTTGTTACTATAGTAGTATAATCACCTTTAGTAACAGAATCAACAAATTGCGGAGCAATACTTATTCCCTTTTTCGTCAATTCTTTTAAAAATTGACTTTCTTTTTCACCTACATATGTTAATACATCGCGAACTAGATAATCTCCATTTCTGTATGTTATAGGATCAAGTTTCTCAATTTCACCTCTTTCAACAGCATCAGCAAATATTTGAGCCATTTCACTTCTATTTTCAGCATTATTTAAAGATTCTATCAATGATTTTATTTGATTAGACATTTCAACCCCTTTCAAAGAATTATCGGAATTTTCTTTTACTGGTACTTGATTATAATATGTATAAATTTGTTTTTTAATATCATTCATTATATTATCCTTTTAATTATTATAACACTATTTAACTTATTAATTGTATCTTACTAAGAATTTCTTGTACTTTCGGATCGGACTTATTATAGTAATTTTTCATACATTCTTCAGGTCTTAAAAATAAATCTTCAAAAAATACACTGGTAATTTGAGCATCATTATCAGGTGCCATATATGGGAATATTACAGAAAGAGCTTTATTTCCAAAACCCTTCGAACCCCATGTACCAGAATTAAATACATCTATAATTTGGTACAACATTGTTTGTTCTTCAGCAGATAAGCTCTTATAAAAATCTGATTGTTCTAGAACCACTATTGTATTAGACTTATCAACCAAAAGTATATCTTGACCGGTTCTTCCTTTTGATGAAATTTCATCAACAATTTTCTTTGCACCTTCTGAAGAAGAAATTATCGGCGCTAAGATAAAATGACGATCTCCATATTCACTTATTCTACTATATTTAACACCATCAATTTGACTTAGCATTGAAGAACCAGAACCAACTATATCATCAAATGCAACATATATTCGTCCATCAGGTAAATCTGCATTATCTGCTGATGAATAGATTATATGAGAACTATCAACACCATTTAATGTTTTATATTGTAATAAAACTTGTTCATAACTCTTACCAGCATATGGAACCAAATAATAAACATCATCCATTGTATAACTTGAACCATCAGCCTTCTTGAAATTCTTTATATTTTCTTCTATTTGACCTCTTATTTTAATCATTTGTTCACCAAGTCTTTGTGGTGAATATATATCAGCTTGTGATTCAAGATATCTCACAATTAATTCTTTTGCTTTTGTTTGATCGAACACATCACTATATAATGTCTTACTTATTGCATCAGCAGTAGCCTCTATTTTTTCTTCAGAAATACTTAATGATGAAAGATTTTTTACTACTGTATCAGAACTTACACTTGTATCTTTTAATGCAGAAACTGTTTTGATATCTGTAATACCTAATTTTGCTGCACGTTCTAATGTTGCACTATTAACTGCTTGCCTAAATGCTTCTTCAAAGTTTATACCAGACTGTTCTTGTATTGTTTTAGCTTGTGAAATTAACTCTGTTGCTTTAGTAGTCATTAGAGTACTATCCATACCTTGATTATAAACATTTGTGCCAACATCCCAACCTTCAAGATTTATGAATTGAATATCTGTTCTATTCAAAAAGGCTTGTAAGTCTGTTGGACTTAACGATTCTAAATACTCTAAGCTATTACTATCAAGTATAAACCCTGTCTTTGAACCATTCAATACAATCTGTTTCTTATTACCACAATAATAATTTAATGCTGAGTTTGTATCAATTATTTTTTGTTTTTCAAATCCATTTATATTTAACGTAGAATCACTTAGTGCCTCTGATAACCCTTTTACATTACCAAACTGAGTTAAAATACTAAGGGCATATGTAGCTTCTTCTCTTGTTGCTCCATTTGATTGGAGTGTATTAATCATTCTTTCAACATCTTCTTCTGAAACGTTACCTAATTGTCCTTGTAGTTTTTGGTACAATACAGACGTATCTACTTTTGGAATTGCACCTGACTTTTGGACATTTTTAACTGTTCCATCTGAATTATATTCTGTCTTTATTTGAGATGTTATATTACCATCTTTATCATATTGGAATTCAACAGAAGAAACTTTCTTGCTTCCATCATAAGTTGTTTCTACTTTTAATTTCATTTTATTATCTGAATAATATTCAAATTCCAATGTAGATAGTTTTTTTCCTTTTGCATCATATTTCGTTTGAAGTTTTACTTCTCCGTTATCATAATACTCAAATTCTGTTGATGATAATTTTTGTTTACTTGCATTATATTGAGTTTCAGTTTTTACTCTACCTGCCTCATCAAAATTTTGTTGGGTATAAGCATATCCATTATATATTTTTTTACTTAATATAGTTATTCCATCTTCTTTATATTCTGTCTCAAATTTTATATTACCTGCTTCATATTCTTTTTTTATGTTCAAGGTTCCATTTTGTCTATATATTAATTCCTCTGTAACTGCTGGCATAGGTGAATCATCATATAATGTCAATTTCTTGACAGTTGTTCCATCAGGATAAAAATCTTTAGTATTAATTATCTTTGTTCCATCTGAATTATATGTTTTATATGATGTAATATTGCCATTTTTGTCTGTCTTAATCTTCTTCCTTACTTCAATAGGGTTACCGTCATAATCCAATACAATTTGTTCAGATAATTTTAAAACCTCAAAACCAGGCTTACCTTGCATCTTATATGCTGACAACAATCCTTCATTATTCCTGTATTCATATATAATACCAGACTCATCTCGGTATTTATATATTCCAGCTACTTCATCATATTCTGTAATTTCAAAAGAAGTCTTTGTTTGTGGATCTTCAAAATATAATTTTCCATCAACTGCATTGACAATATTTTTATAACGGGAAGCAGAAACCGTAGGTTCAATACTATCAGTTTTAACATCAGCATATGTGTTTTCTTTTGAAACTGATGTTTCTTCAATTTGCAAAGGCTGTGTTCTACTAGTAGTTTCAGTTGTATCAGTTTTTGTTTCCACTGAATTTGTTTCTGTCCCTATTGCAGTTCTTGATTCTGCATCTACTGTTCTAACTTGTTCTACAAAACCATCAAAATCAGAATCTGTCATTTTCATTCCTGTTGAACGAAGATAATCTCTTGCTCCTTCTATATCACCATTTAAAACTTTTCCCTGCGCAGTTGCTATTACTCCTTGTTGATATGCATTAACTTTAGATGAAGCCAAACCTGTTAAAATACCAATTAATTGGTTCTTACCTTCGCCTAAGAATCTATCCATTGACCAATAATCATCAGCATCCATAAATTGACCTGTTGTTATTAATGACTGACCTTGAGCTATTACAAAATCTGCTCCCAACGATAATGCTGCATCTGCTGCTGTCTCGGCAGTTTGACCTACAACATATGAACTTACTTTTCCTAAACCTGCACTTGCTGCTTTATTTGATACTATACTATTCAAACCATTCGTTAATTTGCCTATTCCACGACCTGCCATATATGAAACAGCTTCCACCCCTGTTTCTAAAGCAATATCACCTAACTCCTCTTTAGTTAATCCGTCGGAATCTGTTGAATCATCTACTAAATCCATTGCATTATCTATAAACATACCACTTAATGATATATATTTACCTGCCGTCATTAATGCCATTCCAGCTGGCGCTGCTGGTGGAAATACAAAGGAAACAACTGCTCCTGCTACTATACATGTTATTCCTACAGCAGATATTGCCATTGATAATTTATCCGCAAAAGAATTCTGATCTTCTGAATATTTTTCTACTAAATCTTGTATACCTGTACTTCTACCAAATGTTTCCATTTGACATAAAGCATATTCTTTTGAAATATCTTCTATACTTTTTCCGGTTGCTTCCTCAAATTTATCCATGTAATCTTCATCATATTGACATCCCACCATTACAGCTGAATAAATTTGAGAAACCTCCATATATTTATCTATTTTTTCTTTGGAATATGTTGTTCCCGTATAATATTCATATGCTTCTTCAAAAGTCATATTACTTTCACCATTCAATGCTACAGTTAGACCTTCTATCATAGCTTCCTGTTCGGCTATTAGTGTTTTAACGTCTTCATCTGTAATTCCAAGACCTGTTAATTCCTTTAACAAATTATAACCACCAGAAACTACCCCATCTGAAGCTTCTTGCGTATCAAATGTACTTTTTATTGATTCTAAATTTGCTTTCATTGAATCTATGACATATTCTTGGTACTCTTCTTCTGTCTCAAATCCAACTTCTTGTGACAAAATATAGTTTGCATAATCATTTACACTTATACTTGTACCGTCTTCAAGCATTATTTGAGAATCTGATTCTATTCCTTGTATTTCAGATTTATCTATATCTATATAATTTTTATCTTTAATAACAGTATCATTTTTATTTGCACTTAAATTTCCAATATCCGCTTCTTCAGTACTTAGCGAATTACTACCACTTCCGGTATCTAAATTGTTAACAGAAGAATTTGTTGCAATAATATTATCACTTCCTCTTCCTGTCTTAACTTCTTCTGTTTGACTATCATTCAATATAACTGTATCTTCACCATCATCTAATATCCCAAACAAAAAACTACTGCTTGTGTTTACATTTGATATATTTGAATCGGAAACAGAAACAAAATCATTTCCACTTCCTGTATTGATTTTACGAACTTCTGAATTTTCTATAGTTATTGAATCTGTTCCTTTTCCTGTACTTAAATTTCCTACAGAAGAATTATATATTTTTACATTATCATTACCTTTTCCTGTATCTATATTTTCTATCTCGGAATCATATATTGTTATATTAGCATCTTTTGAGCTACTGCTTATTTTTGCTCCTTTAGCACCAACAACTATAACTTCTCCTGTTTCTTTATTTTCATATATTTTTATATCTGTTGTGTCTGAAACCGTTATATCTATTCCACTTGATGTTTTATATGTATATGTTCCTGTCTCCCATAAAAAGCCTAATGCTTTATCTGTTTGTGCTTCTACAGATTGCCATTTATCATCTAATTCAGATTCATTAAATGCATTTATTTTATCTGTTTTGCTTCCTTCTTCTTCTTCATATATCAAATCTTCTAGTGATAAATTTTCTTTATCTCCGTCAGTTTGAGCAATATTTGATATTACTTGATGTAATTCGTCTATTGAATCTATATCATAATTTTCTGCTATATTCTGTACAAATTTATCTATATTAGCATTTGTTTCACCATCTTCAAGTGAATTTTCAAATAGCGAAAATATCTCTTCTTCCGTTATTTCTTTATTATTATTGGAGAAAAATTTCTGTATTTCCTTTATACTATTTAAATTTATTAATTCTTCACTCAAAAATAAATTTCCTTTACTTACTTATTTGGTCATGTATTAACTCGACTTTTTTTGTCAAAACTTTAATATTTACTAATACTATTTTTATAAAACTTAACTTTTTTACAATCTTAACAATCATTCATATTCATGATTTCAATTTCTACAAAAGTAGTATATAATTATAATAGAGATTGTAATAATCTTGGGAAGATGTTCACTTTCTTAACAAAAGGCAAGAGATGTCATTCGGTATAAATGGTCCAGATAACATACCTGCAATACAAAAATCGCATCACACAAATGATGGTGGTGCAGGTAATTTAGGTTATTTTCAGCAGGAAAAAAAGAAGAAAGAAGAAAAAGAAGAACAAGATGTTTTTGAATCTTCTTCTAAAAAAGATGATGACAATGATCCTTTAATGGTTGATTTAGATTCAATTGGAAACAGAATAAAAGGATTTTGGAAAAGTTTTCATGCAAGCTTTTCGGATAAAGAACAAAAAAATCCCGAAGACGAATAATCTTCGGGTTTATAGTATGTGTGTACGTTTCAAGATTTTATTTATTCAGTCTTAAAAGCTAACTCATCATTATTTACATCAATTTTTACTTTTGAATGAGGAGTTATTTCCTGTTTCAATATCTTTTTAGATAATGGATTTTCGATTAACTGTCTTATTGTTCTCTTTAACGGACGTGCTCCATAAATCGGATTATATCCCTTTTGAGCTAAGAATTCTTTTGCATCCTCTGTTAATTCAAGAGTAATATCTTGTTCAGACAATAATTTATGTAAATGAGCAGCTTGTATATCAACAATTTTAGCTAACTGTGCCATAGTTAATGCTTTAAAGAATACTATTTCATCTATTCTGTTTAAGAATTCCGGTTTGAATCTTTGCTGCATTAAAGCCATAACTTCTTCTTTGGTTTCTTCAGCCTGTTTTTCGGATAACATTGATTCAAGTGTATTCTTCAATATAATTTCACTACCTATATTACTTGTTAATATAATTAAGGTATTTTTAAAGTCAACTGTTCTGCCCTTTGAATCTGTCAATCTGCCATCATCAAATATTTGAAGCATTATATTGAATACATCAGGATGTGCTTTTTCTATTTCATCAAAAAGTACAACTGAATATGGTTTTCTTCTTACTTGTTCGGTTAATTGACCGCCTTCATCATAGCCTACATATCCTGGAGGTGCACCTATTAACCTTGCAACTGTATGTTTTTCCATATATTCTGACATATCAATTCTTATTAATGCATCTTCATCATTAAACATGAATTCTGCCAATGCTTTTGCAAGTTCTGTTTTACCTACACCGGTAGGTCCCAAGAATATAAATGTACCTATAGGTCTATTTGGATCTTTTAAACCTGAACGGGCTCTTCTTATTGCATCTGAAACAACTTCCACTGCTTCATCCTGACCTACTACCCGCTTATGCAAAAATTCTTCCATATTAATTAATTTCTGCATTTCACTTTCAAGAAGTTTGTTTACTGCAATACCTGTCCATTTACTTACAATCTCGGCAATATCATCTTCATCTATTTCTTCTTTTAATAATGTATTTTTATGAACATCAGATTTTTCTCCAACTTCTTTAAGTTGTTTTTCCAATGCCATTAATTTTCCATATTTTAGTTCTGCAGCTTTTTGTAAATCCATATCACGTTCTGCTGCTTCAATTTCAATTTTGACTTTTTCTATTTCTTCTTTTATTGAAGCTTCTCCTTGAATACTTTTCTTTTCAAGCTCCCATTGGGTTTTCAATTTATCAATTTTTTCATTCAAATCTTTCAAAATTGATTCTATATTTTGTATCTTTTCAGTATTTTCAGAATTTTCTTCCTGCTTTAATGCTTCTCTTTCAATTTCTAACTGCATTTTTTGACGAACTAACATATCAAGCTCTTCAGGCATTGAATCAATTTCTATCCTTAAAGAAGATGCTGCTTCATCTACTAAATCTATTGCTTTATCAGGTAAAAATCTATCTGTAATATATCTGTCTGATAATTTTGCAGCAGCGACTAAAGCTGAATCTTTGATTCTTACTCCATGGTGAACTTCATATCTTTGTTTTAAGCCTCTTAAAATACTTATAGTATCTTCTATTGAAGGCTCATCTACCATTACAGGTTGAAAACGACGTTCTAATGCCGGATCTTTTTCTATATATTTACGATATTCATTTACAGTTGTTGCGCCAATACATCTTAAAGTTCCTCTTGCAAGCATTGGTTTTAAGAGGTTACCTGCATCTGTTGAACCCTCCGTTGCTCCTGCACCTACTACAGTATGAAGTTCATCTATGAACATTATTATTTCGCCGTTTGAATCTTCTACTTCTTTTAATACTGCTTTCAATCTTTCTTCAAATTCGCCTCTGAATTTTGCACCAGCTATTAATGCACCTAAGTCTAATGATATTAATTTGGATTCTTTCAAATTTTCAGGTACATCTCCACGTATTATTCTTTGGGCAAGACCTTCTATAATAGCTGTTTTACCAACACCAGGTTCACCTATTAATACTGGGTTATTCTTTGTTTTTCTATTTAAAACTTGTATAACACGTCTTATTTCATCATCTCTCCCTATTACAGGATCAAGCTTGCCTTTACGCGCCATTTGAGTTAAATCTGTTGAATATTTTTCTAAAGCTTTATATGAATCTTCTGCGTTTTTGCTATCCACTTTTCTGTTACCTCTTACTTTTTTCATCGCATTTAATATTGAATTTTTTGTGATTTTATTATTATTCAATATTTGTTGAATTTTTGAACCCGTTAGTTCTGTCATAGCCATTAATATATGTTCAATACTTATGAATGAATCTTTTAAACTATCTGCATTTTCCTGTGCAATATCAAACATATTATTTGTCATTTGAGAAATATATAATTGTTGGTTTGGATTTGTTGTTTGCACTTGTGGTAAAGAAGATATCTCATTTACCAATTGATGTTTAAAATTATCATTATCTATTTTGAGTTCACTGCAGTAATCTTTAGCTATACCTTCATTATCTTCAGTAATAGCAAGCATTATATGTATAGGTTCCAATTGAGAATTCTTATATCTATACATTATTTGCTGTGCACTATATATAATCTCCTTTGTATAATCTGTTAATCTGTTAAAATCTATCATTAAGAACACCTCTTTTCATAAATTTAATACGGCAAAAAACAATTATATGTTTTCGTCTTATTAACTTCTTATTATCAGTTTAATAGTATTTTTATTAAAATCAGAAAAAATTTATAAATAATTAAGATTTAAAGAAAAAATTAATTTTTTATTAAGTAAAAATAAAGAAAAGACAAAAAAAATTTTTATCTGTCTTATTAGTAATGTTTATAATAGAATATTTATGAATTACACACGAATATTAGGAAACATTAATAATGGATAATACAAAAATTAGAAATGTGGCAATAATTGCCCATGTTGACCATGGTAAAACAACATTAGTTGACAGCATATTAAAACAATGCGGTGTTTTTAGAGATAATCAACAAGTACAAGAAAGAGTTTTAGACTCCAATGATTTAGAACGCGAAAGAGGTATTACAATTCTTTCTAAGAATGTTTCTGTAAATTACAAAGGATATAAAATAAATATTGTTGATACACCAGGGCACGCAGACTTTGGTGGTGAAGTTGAACGTGTTTTAGGTATGGTTGACGGTGCTTTATTGATTGTTGATGCACAAGAAGGACCAATGCCTCAAACAAGATTTGTACTTTCAAAAGCACTTGAACTGGGTATCAAAATTATTGTTGTAATTAATAAAATAGATAAACAAGGTGCAGACCCTGATGGCGCTGTTGATAAAGTATTTGATTTATTTACAGAGTTAACAGATAACGAGGAACTTATTGATTTTCCATACGTTTATGCTAACGGTTTAGCAGGCTTTGCAAAGAAAAATATTGAAGATGATTCAAAAACACTTGAACCTTTACTTGATTGTATTTTAGAAAATGTAAAACACCCGACAGGTGACAAAGATAAAACACTTCAATTTCAAGTAACTACACTTGACTACAATGATTATGTCGGAAGAATTGCGATAGGTAGAGTTCTAAATGGTACAATTAAAGCTCAACAACAAGTAAATTTAATAAAGGCAGACGGTTCAATTCAAAAAGGAAAAATCGTAAAATTATATGTATTTGAAGATTTAGGAAGAGTTGAAGCACAACAAGCCGTAGCAGGTGACATAGTTGCTATTACAGGTTTCGATGATATACATATCGGTGAAACAATTACTGAACCTGATTGCACTGAAGCACTTCCTCTAATAAAAGTTGATGAACCAACACTTCAAATGATTTTCTCAGTTAATGACAGTCCTTTTGCAGGTCAAGAAGGTAAATTTATAACTTCAAGACAAGTAAGAAAAAGACTTTATGATGAATTAGAAAAAAATGTAAGTCTGCGTGTTGAAGATACAGATACTACTGAAAGTTTTAAAGTTTCAGGCAGAGGTGAACTTCATTTAAGCATATTAATTGAAACAATGAGAAGAGAAGGCTTTGAATTTCAAGTTTCAAAACCTGAAGTTATAACAAAACATATTGACGGAATTTTAATGGAGCCATTTGAAGACTTATTGATTGATGTACCTGAAGCCTGCGCAGGTTCTTGCATTGAAAAACTATCAAACAGAAAAGGTGAAATGCTTCAAATGCAAAATGCAAAAGGCAGAACTATGTTGAATTTCTCAATACCGGCTAGAGGTTTAATCGGATTTAGAGGAGAATTTATCAGGATGACTCGCGGTGAAGGAATTATGAACCATACTTTTGATAAATATAAACCATATGCAGGTGATATTTCTAAACAAAGAAACGGTTCATTAGTTTCTCATGAACAAGGTGAAGCTATTCCTTATGCTTTGGCTCAATTTGAAGATAGAGGAGTATTTTTCATAACACCTAAAACTAAAGTATATAGAGGAATGGTTGTTGGTGAACATAACAGACCTCAAGATATAGAAATAAATGTTTGCAAAACTAAAAAACTTACAAA
>CALUQL010000048.1 GCA_944322895.1 Candidatus Gastranaerophilales bacterium | reverse complement strand
ATTATATCCTTTTCTTTTTATACATTTATCCTTTTTTCGTTTTATCTTTGGAGGAACTTTTGTTCCTCCTTTTAATTGTATAATTTGAGGAACATCTACAACATTTATAAAATAAAATATAAAACATAAAGTTATATTTTCTTAATAATAAAAGCATTAAATCCTTCAACTGGTATAATTATTATTGAGCTAGATTTGAAGGACAAATAACAGATGACAGATTTATTTTGTAATCTGACAACAAGAAATAAAAAGCAACTCAATATAAAAAGAATTTTAAATAAAGATACAATGGAGCTTAACTACTTATTTAAAAATTCAAATAAAACACTAGAAGCCATGACAGTTGTTGATGCTGAAAGAAGAATAGCACTTGAAAACTTGAGAAAATTAACTGATGAACTCCAAACAAAAAGACTAAGATATAATGCAAAAGCTTTTTGCAAATACTTTACATTATAATTTATTGATTTCTATCAATAGGAACAGTTATTTTGGCAAGTTTAAAAAGGTCAAATAACCTACGGCCACCGCCATTCCTAAAGTTGATATTTTTTTTGGTATTTTCAATTTTTTCACCATTTTGAAGTTCTACCGCAAATTTAACCAATCTTGGATTCATAAAACCAACCTCACAATATAAAACTAACCACCTTACATATATATAAAGTATTTTTGCTAGAAAAAATTGCTTAAATAATAATAAACAATATGCAAAATTTATGCTAAAATATACTTATGATTGCTGTAAAACTTATAAAAAACAAACAATATCCGCTTGAAGTACCGGAAGGCACCATTGTTAAACACGGAGATATGGTAATTGTCCTAACAGAAAAGGGAGAAGAAGTTACAACTGCATATTTTGTTCCACCACAAATAGAAAGCATATTAAAAAGAAAAAAGATTCCTTCTGTTCCTTTGATTCGAGTAATGACGGAAGAAGATAAAAAAGAATACCAAGAAATTCTCAAAATGGAGCAAGATGGTTACAAAGATTGTCTTAGCTTAATCAAGCAGCACAATCTTCAAATGAATTTAATACAATGCAAATATACTTTTGACAGAAGAAAAGTTACTTTTTATTACACAGCACCTGAAAGAGTTGATTTTAGGAATCTTTTGAAAGACTTAACTAAAGTATTTAAAAGAGTAAGAATAGACTTAAAACATATAGGCGTTAGAGATGAAACGTCATTATGCTGTGGTAACGGTTTATGCGGAAGACCATTTTGTTGCTGTACTTTTAAAAGACAATTTGATTCAATAAATATAAAATTGGCACACGACCAAAGTATGCCAATAACCCCAAGCAAAATTTCAGGAACTTGCGGAAGGCTATTATGCTGTCTTAATTATGAATATAAGAACTATATGGAAACAGCAAAAGAAATGGTTCCTATTGGTTCAGGAGTTATGACTCAAGACGGTGTCGGAAGAGTTTGCGCCTTAAATGTACTAACCAATAAAGTTTCTGTTAAATTATCAGATGGAAAAATTAAAGAATTTCCAAATCAAGAAGTAGAAATGATAGACGCAGATGTCAATATTGAAATTGACACAAATACATCAGGCTACAGATACGCTTCAATGCAACAAACAGAAGAACATGTTGATATAAAATTATTTGAAGACGATAGAAATAGTTCAACAGGTAATATATAAATTAAAATGGCAAAGTTAAAATAAAAGTAGTTTCTTCGTCTTTTGATGAATCAACTTCTATTTTTCCATTGTGTGCAAGAACAATTTGCTGTGACAAGTATAAACCTAAACCGGTTCCCGCCTTCCTAAATTTAGAATGCCCACAATAATATTTCTGGAATATCAGATCCAAATCATCAGCAGAAATACCACTACCTTTATTTGTAAACAATAACTTAATTTTTTCATTATATAATTCAGAACGAATAATAATTTCCGAAGAATTGGGACTAAAAGATATTGCATTTTGTATGAGATTTTTTATCACCCTTTTTAATTGAAAAACATCAAATTCTAATTCAAAGTTTTCAGTTTGAGAAATATCCACAGAAATTTTATGTTCAGTTTCAATAGCGATTTGCCCCATTTCCTCAACAATTGAATTAATAAACGGATTAAGATAATTTTTAGACTTATCTAATTTAATCTTTTTCTGTTCTAATCTATATGTTTCAAGCATATTTTCTATTAATTCTTTTAACTCTTGGTTTGAAGCTTTCATAAGCTTTAATATTTCAAGCTGTTTATTGTTTAAATTTCCAAAACGCCCATCCAACAAATAATTTAAGGAATTAAGCTCAGCAATAACAGGAACCTTCATATCATGAGTCAAAGTTGCAGCAAATTCTTCTTTAAAAAGCTGTAATTGTTTTTCCTGTTTTATTATTTCTTCCAATGAAAGATTTTTCCTTGATAGAGTTGTTTGATATTCTTTTATCATCATTTCTCTGTCATACATTGTCTCAATAAGACGGTTTGTAGTATTTTCCAACTCTTTATTATTTAGATTATCTAACCGAACATTTATATCTCCATACCTCACTCTTTTAACAGCAAGATATATCTTTGAGACATCACTCAATAGTTTCTTATATTTATTAAAAATAATAAAACATATAACAATTAAAGCAAAAATTAGAACGAAATTAATAAATATAATAATATATAAGACCATAGAAAAATTATAACACAAAAAAGGAGAGACATATAAATTGTCTCTCCTTTTCAGCTTCAGATTAAAATCTTATTTAACCATTTGATTCATAACTTCTTCAGCAAAGTTATCTTGTCTTTTTTCAAGACCTTCACCTAATGTCCAACGAACAAAAGCTTTAATTTCTAATTTTCCAGCTAATAAAGCTTCAATTGTTTGATCTGGATTTTTAACAAAAGGTTGTTCCATTAAACATTTTTGTGACATAAGTTTATTTACACGACCTTCAACAATTTTTGCTCTAATATTTTCAGGTTTATTAGCTAAATCTTCTTTACCCATTTCAATTCTTGTTTCTTCATCTATAACAGATTGAGGAATTTCATTTCTTGAAACGAATTCAGGTGCAGAAGATGCAATGTGTAAAGCAACATCTTTTAAAAGAACTTCATCTTGAGCACTGGCAGATATTAAAACACCTATCTTACCATTGTGAACATATGTTGCTAAATTACCTTCAAGAATTTCAAATCTTCTTATACTTATTTTTTCACCAATTGTAGCAATTTTATCTTTTACAGCATCTTCAATTGTCATATTGCAAGAAGCACATACAGAAGCATTTAAAGCATCCATATCTTTTGGTTTTGTGGCTACTATATGCTTTGCCAAACCATTAACAAATGATTTGAAGTCTTCATTTTTAGCTACAAAATCAGTTTCACAGTTAACTTCGACAATAGCACCAACGCCATTTTCAATATAAGTAGCCACCAAACCTTCGGCAGCTATTCTATTTTGTTTTTTATCAGCTGATGCAATACCTTTTTGTCTTAAGAATTCCATAGCTTTTTCCATATCGCCGTCACATTGTTCAAGAGCTTTTTTGGAATCCATGAAGCCTGCGCCTGTCTTCTCTCTAAGTTCTTTAACCATTGCAGCTGTTACTGTCATAATCATTATCCTTTCAAAATTTAAAATTTACCAAAACATTTTTATTGAAAAAATTGAGATACTTCTGAAATCAGAAGTATCTCAAAAATTTTATTCTTCAGTTTGAATTTCTTCTGCTTCAACTTCAGCCTTTACTTCTTCAGATACACCTGCATCTTCAGCTTTAATAGACTGAATTTTAGACATTTGGTTAGCTTTATTTTCTCTTAATTGTTTTCCTTCAAGAACAGCATCTGCAAGTTTTGAACAAACTAATTTAATAGATCTGATAGCATCATCATTACCTGGAACAATATAATCAATACCATCAGGATCTGCATTTGTATCTGCTAAACAAATAACAGGAATATTTAACTTATTAGCTTCAGCAATTGCGATTGCTTCTTTCTTTTGATCTATAACAACTAATAAATCAGGCATACCTCTCATTTCTTTGATACCGCCTAAAGTTTTAGTTAATTTAGCAAGTTTTCTCATCATTTGAGCAACTTCTTTTTTAGGCAATTTATCAATTTGACCTGAATTTGAGAATTCTTCAATTTCTCTTAATTTGTTAACTCTGCCTCTGATTGTTTCAAAGTTAGTTAACATTCCGCCTAACCATCTTCTGTTTACATAATATGCACCAGCTCTTGTAGCTTCTTCAGCAACTACGTCAACTGCTTGTTTTTTTGTACCAACAAAAACAACATTTTGACCTTTTGCAGCTGCATCTCTAACTACAGCATATGCTTCATCTAATTTTTCAGAAGTTTTTCTTAAGTCTAGTACATAAATTCCATTTCTTGCACCATATATATATGGTTTCATTTTTGGATTCCATCTTTGAGTTTGGTGACCAAAATGTACACCTGCGTCAAGTAATTCAATCATTGATGCTACCGGCATCGTTCTTTCTCCTTTTTTCTTGTAACCTATGAATTGCTTTCCCATCTTTATAAGACTAAGTTATCATCACCTTATGCAACACAACCTATCGGATTCACAACTCAATAATCATGGTAATACAAACAAAAAAAAAGTAAAAAGGAAAATATACATTTTATAAAAAAATAATATATCCTGTTACATAAGTTTAGGATTAATGATATTTTTCTATGATTTGAATTATAATTTTCTCAAATATTAAGATTTTGGTTAGAAAAGGGTTTTATATGAAAAAATTTTTCAAAGTTCTTGGAGTTACAATAGCTTCAATTGTTGTACTTTTATATTTAAGTTTTCTGTTTCTACTTCCAAATACTATGGATTTGAATAAATTCAAACCGGAAATACAAAAAATAGTAAAAGAACAAGCTAATCTTATTATAGACTTTGATAATCCCAAAATTTCCGTAACACCGTTTTTATCCGCCGGTATTACTGCAAATAATATATATTTAAATCTTCCTGATGATTCTAATCTTTTAAAAGCCGACTCTTTTACAGGAAGAATTTCACTTCCTCATTTATTATTCTTAACTGTTAAAGTTTCTAAAGCTGAAATAATAAATCCGATATTAAATATTGATATAGTAGATGGAAAAGCATTTAAAGCTGTTCAAGCCTATGAAGTAATTTTAAATAACAAAGAAGAAAAGATAGAAGAAAGTTTACAAACAGCACAAAAACCAATAATAGACCCAGCTTTGATAAAAGTGCAAATTCCTGCATTTAAAATAATTAACTATTGCGCAAAAATTAACGATTTAAAAACTTCGGAAACACTAAAATTAAATGGGGAAGAACTTGTTTTCGGTTATAGAAACGGAGAAAGTATACTATTAAAAACCAATGCAGAATTATTTATTAACGAAACAAAAAATATAAACGCAAATATAAATATAGATACAATAATTCCTAAACAAAGCAAGCTGGATGAAGAAGACGATAAAGCTCAAAGAGTTGAAATTCCTTTTATAAACCCAGTTGCAATGTACAAAGCTTACGATTTAAAAGCTAACATTGATTCAAAAATTAAAATAAGAAACAAAAATAAACAAATTATATCAAACGGTTATTTTAATATTGATAATTTTACAATCAACTTAGCCGGTTTAAAACTTCCTGAAAGTAAAATCCATTTTACTTCAAAAGGTACAAAAGTTAATTTGGATACAGATTTATATATAACAAATGAAGAAAAAATATCCGTTCTCGGAATGTTAAATTATGGTGCAAAGCCTGCAACAGATATAAAAATCACTTCAAATGAAATACATATAAATAATGTTATAAATTTAATAAAAGCAACTTTAGATTCCCTTCACATAAAACATGAACTTAATCCAATAATCGGGGAAGGTATATTTACTGCGGATACTTATATTAAGACTGATTTTAAAAAGCTAAATTCAAACGGAAACATTAAAATAAAAAACTGCATAATAAAAAATAAAGATAAAAATCTACAGTTAGCAAAAATAAATTCTATAATATCTTTAGATAACAGTATTCTTAAATTTATAGATACCTCTTTAGAAATTGCAGAAACAATATTTAAAATTGATGGAAGCATCAATGAAAAATCATATGCTGATATTTCTATCTTAATGGAACAAATGCCATTAGCTAAAGTATTTTCTATGTTTCTACCTATAGAAATTAATAACACCTACAATGTAAACTCAGGAAATATAAACCTAATTGCGTATATAAAAGGTGAATTAAAAAATGCAAACGGAAATATCAAGTTATCACTTAAGAATTTGTCATTAACAGATAAAATTAATAAAATAGACTATCTAAATAATTTATTAGTAGCCGATTTCACAAGTGATTTTAAAACATTTACAGGTAATATAAACAACTCTGATTTTAAGTTAAAAATTAACGGAGCAAGTATTGATTGTGAAAAATTCTCGCTTAACATCGGAGAAAAAGATTTAAAAATAAATCCATCAATAATAAAAATAAACAATTCTACAGACATTAATATAGATGGTGAAATCAAAGACTATATAAAAAATCCGATATTCAATTTTAACGTAAACGGTGATATCAGAACTAAAGACCTTAAACAACTCCTAGGACCTGATATAGCAATCTTCATAAAAGAAAAAGGAATTATCCCTATAAATATAAACTTAAACGGCGATAAAAAGAAACAGACATTAACAGCATCATTAGAAGCGAATGCCAATAACTATATTACTCCAATTGATATAAAAAATGTTCTGGATAAAAATACTATATTTAAAACAGTTATTGACTTTAAAGGAGACAGGTTAAAAATAAAAGACACAGGATTCTTTATAAAAACAATAGAACAAGATTCTGAAAATCCTGAAAAGACAATAACAAAATATGAAGAAGTTGTAGATATAGATGGAACAATAACAAAACTAAATACTCAAAATCCAAACATAAACCTTATAAAAATTAAAATACCAAATAGCCTTAATATGACAGTATGTGCTTTTCCTTCTTCACAACTGACGGCAGACGGGCACTTGCTTATCTTTGGAGATTTATTAGCCCCAAGAATAAGAGGAGAATTAAATGTTTGGAATTTATCCATACCTGAACTTATGGTCACAATGGATAAAGCAATTGCAAAATTCGAAAGTAAAAATCTAGATATAAATATAAAGAACTTAATCGCAAATGGCTCAGATTATAACATTTTGATGAATGCAGATTTAAATCCGTCAAAATATTTCACAATTAAGAATTTAAATTTAATATCAAACCTAACAGATGCAGATAAATTAATGGAAGTATCAAATGCTGCTATTAAATATATGCCATCTTCTGCGTCAGGAAACAATACTCAAAATATTAACCAAGCAGATATTCCTGTTATTATAAAGGATGGAAATATTGATATAAAAGAAATAAAAACAGGTACCATTATTCTAAATGAAACAACTGGTAAGATTTCATTTGATAAAAATATATTATATATAAATAATTTAATAACATCAGGATTTAAAGGCAAAATAAGAGGCAATGTTTCAACAAACCTTCTGACCAATGAGATAAAAGCAGTATTAAAAGGCAATGATTTAGATGTAGAAAAAACATTACTTGATGCTGCAGCAATGAAAGACACTTTAACAGGGAAAATGGATTTCAACACAGACATTTCCTTAAAAGGAATCACATATGAAGAACAAATGAAAACCTTAAAAGGTACTTTGAACTTTACAATGAAAGATGGAACTCTTGGACCATTTGGTAAACTTGAGAACTTAATTATGGCTGAAAATATCCGAGAAACAGCTTTCTTCCAATCGACAATAGGAACTGTTATAAATTCTCTATTATCTTTTGACACAAGCCATTACAATACCCTTAAAGGTGAATTAAGATTTAATAACGGGGTAGCAGAAATAAATCCGATTACATCTACAGGAGATGTTATGGGTACATATATATTTGGTGATTTTGACTTATTAAAAAACACTATAGATATTAAGTTAAGAGGACGTTTAGGCTCTCAAGTTTCAGATTCAATGGGACCACTAGCAATGTTAAATCCGGTAAATTTAGTAAAAGCCACTCCTGGTATGAGCATTGTATTAGGAAAAATGTTTGCACTATTTTGTGAAGAAGTAACAGAAGATGAAATAGCGCAAATTCCAAATTTAGGAAAAGATATATCAGAAACTAATTCAACAAAATTTCAAGTTGTGGTAAGAGGTGATGTGGCGAAACCATTAACTCTTATTAAATCATTTAAATGGCTGGCTCTTCAATCTGAAATTGAAAATGCGAAGTCTTATTTAAATACAATACCTCAAAATACACTGCCTGTAGATATAACAAATATTGATAAAGAAGAAATAAAAACACAAGCAAAAGAACAAACAAAACAAGCAATAAAAAATACTTTAGATCAATCAGTTTCGGAAGAGACAAAAGAATCGATAAATAAAACAAAAGAAACAGCTAACAAACTTAAAAGTCTATTCGGAAATAAAGAAGAAACCAAACAAATTCTAAAAGAGACAACAAAAAATACAAAACAAAATTTATTAAATCAACTAAAAGAACAAACAATAAATTCACAATTAAACAAAACAGAAAATACAAATTTTGAGCAAGAAAGCCAAAAGAATTCAGAATAGTAAATCCACAAGAAAAAAGAGAAAGGCAAAAGCCTTCTCTTTTTTTTTGACTAAAAATAAAAAAAAATATATACTTGATATATTAGATTTAGCCATTTAGAAAGGTTTTTTATGATTGAATTATGGATGTTTTACGTTATTTTATCAATTATTGCAATAATAATTGAAATATTCGCACCTAGCCTATTTTGTATAAATTTTGCCTTTGGAGGAATAATAACAGCAATTATTTCAATATTCTGGGGTGATTTGTACACAACATTAATTATATTTGCTGTTATATCAGTATTATCATTAATATTTATAAAACCATTACTAACAAAACTACTAAAGAAAGAAAAAAATGCAGATTTTGATGCACAATATATAGGAAAAATTGTAAAAAGTATAGAGCCAATAAGTACAACTCAAGGTGCAGTAAGTATTTATGACGAGAGATGGGAAGCAAGAATAAAAGAAGGCTGTGAAGAAATTCCGACCGGATGCGATGTAAAAATTACAGGAAATGACAGTCTAATATTATATGTAGAAAAAGTATAGAGGAGAAAAAAATGGGATTTTTAGTTTTAGGTTTATTATGTCTAGCCTTAATTTTCGTATTAAAAGGATGCATAATAGTACAACAACAAGAGGCAGTAATTATACAAAGACTTGGACAATATTCAAAAACATTAGCACCGGGCTTGCATTGGATTGTGCCATTTTTTGATTCTCCAAGACCAATGTTAAAGATTGAAAAACAAAAAACACTTGATGGAAGAACATACTCTACAATAACATATTCTCCAAGAATTGATTTAAGAGAGACAGTTTATGATTTTCCAAGACAAAATGTAATTACAAAAGATAACGTTACAATAAGTATTAACGCTCTTTTATACTTTCAAATTATAGATGCACAAAAAGCACTATATTCAATAGAAAATCTTCCAGAAGCTATTGAAAAATTAACTCAAACAAACTTAAGAAATTTGGTTGGTCAATTAGCATTAGATGAGACTTTAGTATCTCGTGATATTATCAACGACAAATTAAGAGAAATTCTTGATAAAGCAACTGATAAATGGGGCGTAAAAGTAAATCGTGTAGAACTTCAAGATATCGTTCCACCTGCTTCAATCCAACAAGCAATGGAAAAAGAAAAGAAGGCAGAACAAGATAGACGTGCTACAATTCTTGAAGCTGAAGGTATAAAAAAATCTGCAATTTTAACTGCAGAAGGTGAAAAAATGGCTGCAATAAATAAAGCAGAAGGTGAAAAACAAGCAGAAATACTAAGAGCAGAAGGTGTTGCACAAGCTCGTATTATTGAAGCAGATGCAGAAAAAGAAGCAATTAGTAGAATTATTAATGCATTAGCTGATAAAGGAAAACCTGACCAATACTTGATAGCGATGAAATATCTTGAAACATTGAGCAATATAACAGCAGGAAGCGATAACAAAGTTGTTTATATGCCATACGAAGCAACTGGTATTTTAAGCTCAGTTGACGGAATAAAACAGATGTTCGACAAAAAGTAATTACAATATATAAGAGACATAAAAGGGAACGATAAAATTATCGTTCCCTTTTTGTGTTAGGATAAATACAAAGAGGTATATTATGCAAGGTATTATTTTCGACTTCAACGGTACATTATTTTTCGATTCTCATATGCATTATGAAGCGTGGAGATTATACTCTAAAAAATTGAGAGGCTATGAATTTTCAGATAAAGAAATGCGAGAAAAAATGTTTGGAAGAACCAATGCCGATATAATTGAATATGCTATAGGAAAAAAACCATCTAAAGAAATGGTAATAAAATTAGCAAAAGAAAAAGAATCAATGTATCGAGATATGTGCAGGAAAGACAGAAAAAATATGGCATTAGCTCCAGGAGCTGAAAACTTTCTTGATTTTCTAAAGAACAATAATATACCTCGAACAATAGCCACAATGTCAGAATGGGATAATGTTGAGTTTTATATAAAAGAATTCAATTTAGCAAAATGGTTTGATGTAGATAAAATTGTATACTCTAACGGAAAAATACCAGGAAAACCAGCACCTGATATATACAAAATCGCTGCCCAAAATTTAAATTTGGAACCTAATGAATGTATTGTTGTAGAAGATGCAATATCAGGAATAAATGCAGCCCATAATGCCGGAATTGGAATGATTATTGCAATAGCTTCAATAGAAAGTGATTCCTTATACGAATCCATTCCATATGTAAATAAAATAATACACAACTTTGATGAAATAGATAAACAAATTTTCAACCCTGAATGTTAAATTTTGTAAAGTCTTTTAAAAGCAAGATTTGAAGCATTTTAATCCAATATATATAAAAAAGAAATATAACAAATATCAATTTTAAGTCCTCTAAATTGTTTACATGTTTAAGAGAAAAACACGGGGGGGAAAAAATGACAATCGGAGTTGGAAACAGTTTTGATGATATTGCTTTGAAAAAGCTACTAGCATCACAAACAGGAAATTTAGACACAAATAAGACTACAGAAACAACAACAAATCCTATTAGTTTTGGCTCAGGAGATGATTTAGAAGGTACAAAAAGTTTAGAAGACATTGAAGCTGATTTCGCAGAAGCTGAAGCTGCATTAGGAAAAGATGAAGTAGAAGATGCAGAAATGCCTGAAGATGTTCAAGCTCTTGCCGGAGCACAAGCTGCACAAGCAACAACAGCTACAAATGCAGCAACAGGTGAATCTTCTGAAAAAATCAAAGAAGAAATAGAAGAACTTGAAGCTAAGAAAGAAGAAAACATCGAAAAGATGGAAAAGATTGAAGCTGAAATCGAAAATTTAGCAAAATCAGCAGAACAACATATTTTAGAAGCAGCAAAAGCACAAGAAGCAACTGTAAAAGACCATGAAGAAGAAACTCAAGCAGTATTAGAAGAAAATATCAATGCTTACATCAACGCTAACAAAGAAGGCGGAGAAGGCATGACAAGAGATGAACTTCAACAAAATATAAAAGGAGCAATGCCAAATACACCTGAAATAGCTGATGCAGTAGCAGCTCTAACAGCAGCCAGTGAAGAAGTTGGAGAAATTGATAATTGCTTAGGCGAACTAAATAAATTAATTACAGATACACAAGTAATTGACGAACAAATTGAATTAAAAAATACAGAATTTGAAGCAGCTAAAAAAGCTGAAGAAGAAGCTAAATGTTGTGACCCAATCGGATTTACAGCTACAGATGCAGAAGGAAATGAAGCACAATATGATTTCATCGTTGATGACGGTGCATTTGATTCAACAAGCGACTTCTTAGGTGCTGACGGTCAATGGAGTGAAATGACAGCTTTAGATACAGATGGTGATAATATTGTATCTGCAGCAGAATTACAAGCAGGAAATATTAAAGCTGTAAAAACAAATGCTGATGGTTCTCAAGAAATTGTGGATTTAGCAGAAGAATTTGGAGAAGACTTCTCAATTGATTTAGCATCATATCAAGAAGGTGGTTCTCACAGTGCAGTAGATACAACTTCTGATAGTGACGGAGATGGAACTGCAGATCAAACAATGTTAGGCACATTCAATGTTAATGCAAACGGTCAAACTATAAGCGGATATAACACTTTAGATGATGTTGATTGGTTAGCAGAAAATTATGGCATCTCTGCAGATACAACTGAAACTGAAACAACTGGTTTAGATGCAACTCAATTCTCTGAAGACTTACAAGCACACGTAAACTTCTTTAATATGTACACTGAAAAATCAGAAATGTTAAAAGAAGAAATTAAAGAAAGCTTCTCTAACATAGGTGTATCTGAAGAACAAATGGATGGAATCAGCGAAGCAACAAAGAAAGAAGCTGATGAAGAAGCAAAAACTTTCTTAGCATCTTTAGACAAAAAAGAAGAAGTCAATGAAGAGATAGCTGAAGATGGAACAAAAGGGCAAACTGCAGAAGATAATAACGTAGATGTAACAGAAGATGCTACAACTCCTGTTCCAGAAGATGAAGACAAATTATTAGAAGAAGAACTTATAGTAGCTGCATAATACAATAAGTAAATAAGTCAAATCCAAATAAGAGTGGCTGTATGCCACTCTTATTTAGATATTAATAATGTTAACTTTAAACCCGGGATTTTCTTCTAATCTTTGTTCTATTTTATCAAAAGTCAAAAATCCACTTTGAGCACCAAAATGCTCAACTACAGAAGCAGCAACTACAGAAGCATACATTAAAGATTTTTCCACATTACCATTTGTTTTTTCAAAAGAAGAAACAAATGTAGATGAAAAAGCATCCCCTGAACCAAGAGTACTAACAACTTTAGCAGGGAACTCGCCACATTGATAGAATCTTACACCATCATATGCATAAGCACCATTTTTTCCATCAGTAATAATGGTTATTTTAGCTTTTCCGGAATTTATTTCTTTTAACATTGATATAATATCGGGATGAATTATATCTTCTGAATATTTTTCATGCTTAGTATCAGGTCTAACTTGTATTCCAGTAAGCATAGAAGCTTCATCTCGGTTTAAAATAACAACTTCAGCAGTTTTTAATACATTATATAAATTTTCTTTGCCTTGTTTAATACTACTTGTACCAACATTTATAGCCAAGTTTACATTATTTTCTTCAGCAAAATCGGCAAGTTTATCAAGAATTTTAGTTGAATTTCCATTCAAAGGAGCAAGATATAACCATTTTGAATGTTTTATAGCTTCAAAATTAATATCTTCCATTTCTAACTGTGCATTTGCACCTCTATGTGCCAAAACAGTTCTATCTCCTTGAAAGCTTGTTAATATTATAGAAAAACCGGTTTGATATCTTTTTGTTTTTACAATGTTAGATAAATCCACATTAGCTTTTTTTAGCACATGCTTAATTTTCTCACTTTGAATATCATCTCCAACTTTAACTATGGTTGATGTTTTTAATCCAAGAGTTGAAAAATTAGTAGCCGTATTAATAGCCCCACCACCGGTTTCAAATTCGAAATTATCAATTTCAATTTTAGCTCCATATGGATAAGCCATAAAATCCTTTTTTTTATCCGTAGAACAAACAGATACTATATTTGCAGCATCAGTTTCAATAAAAGCATCTAATGTTGCACTACCAATTGTTATAACATCATACATATATGTCCCTCTTTCAATAACTTTAGTAATATTATATACTAATTTGCTCTGGGATGTGCAATATTATAAGATTGTTTTAATCTTTCCGTAGAAACGTGCGTATATATTTGAGTATTGCTTATACTACTATGTCCTAATAGTTCTTGAACAACCCTTAAATCAGCTCCATTTTC
>CALUQL010000047.1 GCA_944322895.1 Candidatus Gastranaerophilales bacterium | reverse complement strand
TACGGAACCCGTCAAACTACGGCTCATCTTTCGCCTCGTTTGTCGTGAAATCTTGTCGTTCCGAAATTTTTTATTGGCTCGCAAGTTCTTCCGCATCGTGATTTTCTAATTAAATAAAAAAGGCTAACAAGTTAGAAAACTAAATGTTTTAACAAAATAAAAAAAGGGAATATAAATAAAATATTATTTTTTTTAAAATAGGAAAATTTTATGACAGACGAGAATAAGAATATAGAAAATAATCGAGAAGAAAATCAAAATAAAACAAAATGCAATAAAAAATGGTGGAAAAAATTGTTGGTTTTAGCTTCAACCTACGGGTTAGTATTCGTAACATTAATTTCTATTATTGTATTTTATGTTAATCAACCTAGGTTAAAAATTCCACGTTATAATCATTCAGCAGTTGTATTAAATGATGGAAAAATATTAATAACAGGTGGAGAAACAAAATATTCGGGAGAGGTTGTCATACTAGATACAGCTGAAATTTATGACCCCAAAAACAATAAGGTCGAATTAATAAAAGCTAAAATGAATTCAAAGAGAACGACACATGCAAGTGTTCTATTGCCCAATGGTGATGTATTAATAATAGGTGGAGATAAAGATAAAAAATCAATTGAAATATATAGAACAAAAGAGCAGAAGTTTGAATTTCTTACTCAAATGAAAGAAGAGAAATATTATGTACGCGCAGCATTAATTGATGATAGTCGTGTATTAATTATTGATGGATATACTAATAATTTAGATTTATATGATATAAAACATAATATATTAAGAAATATCTCTAAACCAAAACGTTCAGTAAGAGAAAAGGTTAATTTTATAACAATAGGCTCTAATGTTTTTTTTGCAGTGGGGGCTATTAAAACATCTCCTCATAGTGAAGAAAGTAATGATACAGTTATGTATGTTTATGATATTAATAAAAATAAATTAAAAGAAATTCAAAAAAAACAATCAGGATATGATAAAAATATATGTGTATATAATAGTATTTTTTCAATCAAAGATATTTTAGTACATGTTTGTTCAAGTCCTAGATCAATATATGCAGAAAAATACGATATTCTTACTGATAAATTTTATGATAGAACTAACTTTATTGATTCATATATGTATCAAAAAGGATATCAGCCAATAAATATAATAGGACAGGACAGAGTGTTGTTATTAGGCTCTTATAATATTATAGATTATTTCGATTTTAATTTATTTTATGATTTACGAACAAATTCTATTTCATTGATAAAATCAAAAAAATATAAAAGTTATTCTTACAGAAATTCTATTTCAAATATAAATAATAAGGTTATATTTATTGGTGGCCTTTATAATATCGGTGGAATTAAAAAAATTTCCAATCGAATAAAAATTATTAATATAGGAGAAAGTAAATAATCCCAACAATTGGAGTAATCGTTTCCAGTATGTAGGTTGGGTTTGACTACTTTTTCTAAAATCTTTGATTTTGTGAAAAATGTCTATTTTACCATAACCCAACAGAAAAATCTATAAAAGGCTAATAAACAAAAAACAAAATGTTTCAACAAAGTAGAAAAAGGGAATATAAACAAAATATTACTTTTTTTAAAATAGGAAAATTTGATGACTGACGAGAATAAGAATATAGAAAATAATCAAGAAGAAAATAAAAATAAACCGGAAGTAAATAAAATCTGGTGGAAAAAGATGTTGGCTTTAAACCAAACCTGTGGGCTAAAACCCAAATTTAAAGTAAATATATATAGGGTATTAATTGTTGCATTAATATTTTACTTGGTTATTTTTTTATTTGCAAAAAATATAAAGATAGATGATACAGAAAATATAAAAACGGAAAAAATTGCAACCAATAATGAATTAAAAGAAAAAGGTTTGCATTATATCGGTAAAATGAAAGTTCCAAGAGAAGGTCATTCAGTTGTTACAATTGGCGAAGATAAACTATTAATTGTTGGTGGTATTAGCAAAAATGGTGTAAAGCATATAAGCTTGGGACTTATAACTTCTTTACAGAATGTACCTGATATAGAAGAACATAATGCGGAAATCTTTAATTTAAAAACAAGAAAGTCGAAAGTAATTGCTAAAAACTTTGATGATTATTTATATAGTGTCAATTATTTTGACGGCGATAATATTATGTTCGTACCCCAAAATAAGAATGACTTAATGATTTTTAATATTAAAAAAAATAAAATTAAAACTTATGATAATTTTTTTCTAGGCAGCAATCTTTCATATTCAAAACAAGCATTAGTATTCGCAGATAATATCGTTGTATGTGAGGGATATTCATCACTTGCAGATGGTCCAAGTTGTATTTTATACAATAAATATTTGAATAATATTCTCCAAATTAACAAAGATATAATAGATACAGAACAATTTAATACTTTAAAACTTGTAAAATTAAACGAAGATAAGTTTATTATATATAGATATTTATATAATAAACTTGGTTCTAGTTCAAAACTATATATATATAAATATTCGATAAAAAGCAAAACATATAGTAACATAATTAAGCACGAAAATGTTGGTAATTTAATAAGTATTACTCCAATTACAGAAGATTTAATATTAATTTCTAGTTGTCTTGAAAACAGAGTAAGACAAGAAGTTGAAAACTTTAAGTTAGAACTTTTTGATATAAAAAAAGATAAAATTATAAAAAACTACAATGTTGATGAATTAGTAAAATTCGTACCTATTGCAAATAATGATGGAAAAGAAAAAAAATACAATGTTAGTCAATATATACCATTAAATAAAGATGAGTTAATTTCTTCAGACTTAAAGTATAAGTTTAATTTAAATGATTATTCATTAAATAAAACCAACATTGAATTGCCAGTAATTAGAGCTCAGATTACAGTGATAGAAAATAATAAGATAATTATAACTGGCGGAATATATAAAGGAACAAACAATATAGTAAGTGACAGAATATATTTATATAATTTTTAGGAGATTGAAGTATGTTGGTTTTGTTTTAATTCAACAATTTTTCTCATAAAATTATTCCATTTTACATTGAGGAACGGTATTGTATTGCTTGTGCAATATGTTTAGCTTGTATGTTTTCAGATGAATCTAAATCTGCAATGGTTCTTGCAAGTTTTAATAATCTATCATATGCTCTTGCAGATAAACTAAACTTTCTTACAGCTTCTTTTAAAATGTTGGAGCTTGTTTCATCAAGAATACAAAATTTTTTAATTAATTTGGGTGTTAGTTCTGAATTTGTATATATTCCAAGCCCTTTATATCTTTCAAGTTGGATATTTCTTGCTTTTACAACTCGTTCTCTTATTTGTTCTGAGGATTCTCCCTGTGGTGTATTTTTGTCTGTTAATTCATTAATTTTTAATCTTGGAACATCTATAACAATGTCGATTCTATCTAACAATGGTCCTGATAATTTTGAACGATATTGCTTTATTTGAAAATCACTGCAAGTACAATTCTTTTCGCTATCGCCCAAATAACCGCAAGGACAAGGATTCATCGCCGCAAGTAATATAAAATCGGAAGGAAATTCAAGTCGCATTTTTGCTCTTGCAATAACTATTTTCCCGTCTTCAAGCGGTTGACGAAGAACTTCAAGCACGTTCCTCGGAAATTCTACAAATTCATCCAAAAATAATACACCTCTGTGCGCAAGTGTTATTTCTCCTGGTTTTGGATTTGTTCCTCCGCCAATTATTCCTATTGCAGAAGCTGTATGATGAACGCTTCTGAATGGTCTTGTTGTAATCAATGGTTTGGATGGATTGATTAATCCGCTAATACTGTATATTTTAGTTAGTTCAATTGATTCTTCAAAAGTTAAAGGCGGTAAAATAGAAGAAAAACATTTCGCCAATAATGTTTTCCCTGAACCGGGAGGTCCTGACATTAAAAGGTTATGGGCTCCCGCGGCGGCTATTTCCATAGCCTTTTTAGCTTTTAGCTGACCTTTTACATCTTTAAAATCAAAGTAACCGTCTTGCTCAGTTTTTTCTTGCATAAATTCATTTATATCTACAATAGTTGGTTTGATTTCTTTATGTTCAGGTGATTCAGTATTAAAATGGTTAACTATTTCAATTAAAGATTTTGCACCGATAACGGTTAAACCTTGAATAATTGCGGCTTCTTTTGCATTATCAAACGGAACAATCAGTGTTTTTATTCCTTGTTGTTTTAATCCTGCTGCAATAGGTAAAACTCCGTTCACAGCTCTAAGTGAACCATCTAGTGATAATTCTCCAATGAATGCAATATCTTTAAATTCATTCTGTTGAATAGTATTGTTTTTTGAAAGTATCCCTATTGCAATTGGCAAATCATAATAACTGCCGATTTTTTTTATATCCGCAGGTGCCAAGTTTACTATTACTTTTTTATTGGGGAAATCATACCCTGAGTTTTTAATTGCAGAACGAACTCTCTCTCTTGCTTCTGTTATTGAGAGGTCTGGTAACCCTACAATAGAAACAGAGGGAAGAGAGTTGTTTACGTCAACTTCAACGAGTATTTTATATACATCTAGCCCTATTACGCAGGCTGTTAAAATTTGTGATATCACTATAAAAAACCTATATACTAGCTACTAGAGCAAGTATACCATAGGTTTTTATTGAATAACAATTATAATTTTATCCGAGTTTTTTTTCTGTTTCTTCAATTTTATTTAGTATTATTTCAAGTTGATTTTTAAACCATTGAGTAAACAATTTGATTTCGCTTTTAAAACTATATGCCCCTGGCCATACCGAATTGTAATAATACATATTAATACCTCATTTTTTTTATGTATTTTTTATAATCGGAAAATTTGTCTTAAACTTTAATTCTTAAATAAGTATTTATAAAAAACATGTAAAGTATTGTAAAAATGTTGCATTAAATGCGCATAAAAAAATATTCAGGGTTATTAAAGAAAATGTAAGACTCATAAAAGTCTAAAACTGAACAACTATCTACCAAAACTAACCTAGTTAACGCTCTTTTCCTAAGAAAGAGCTTTTTTTTGTTTGTATTAATATTGCATACCCAAAAGAAAACATATAATATTAAACTATGAAACAGCGTTCATTATTTGATGTTATATCACCTATTATGACAGGTCCATCCAGTTCTCATACTGCAGGTGCTGTCAGGCTTGGGTTGTTGGTTCGAAATATTTACGGTGAAACGCCTACAAAAGTTACCTTCAGATTGTATAATTCTTTTGCTCAAACAGGAAAAGGCCACGGTACAGATAAAGGCTTATTGGCAGGGCTTTTGGGCTTCAATGTTGATAGTGACGAAATAAAAAATATTTATGATAATGAAGAAGCAAAAAGAATAAAATGCAATTATGAATTTGAACAAAATTTGGATATGCATCCTAACTCTGTTGATTTTATTTTAGATGGAAAAATTCAAATGATGGTCTCCGGAAATTCAGTGGGAGCCGGAAATGTTGAGATAGTTAAGATTGATGATTTCGCAACTAAAATTTCAGGTGAATATAATACTCTTGTTCTATTTTATAAAGACAAACCCGGGATGATATCAAAAGTTTCAACATTAATTCAAAAAGAAAATATAAATATTGCTTCACTTGATTGTGACAGAAATGCAAGGGGAAAAACCGCTTCAATGAGCATTTGTTTAGATGGTAATATTTCTGATATTTTGATTGATGAAATAAAAAAAATTGATGATGTGTATTTTGTTAGAAATGTGAAAAAACTAGAGGCATAAGTTGGAATATTCTATAAACACTTTTGAAAAACTTTTGAGAGCTTGCAAAGAAGAAAATAAAAAAATATATGAAATAATGCAGGAAAAAGAAGCCTATGACTTTGAAATTACTGTAAAAGAAGTAAGAGAAAAAGTTCTAAAAAATATAAATGCAATGAAAGAAGCAATTGTTAATGGTCTTACTTCAAGTGAAAAATCTTTTAGCGGATTATGCGGAGATGATACATTAAAATTAAAAAAAAGATATGCTCAAACACCTGCATTGTTTGGCGATTTGTATGAAAAAATTACAACTTATGCACTTGCAACAATGGAAGAAAATTTAAGAATGAATAAGATTGTTGCATGTCCAACAGCCGGTTCTTGCGGGATAGTTCCGGCCGTTATTATTTCTTTATCAGAAAAATATAATTTGACAGAAGAAGAAGAAATAAATTCGCTAATTACCGCTGGTACAATAGGCTATGTTATATCATCAAAAGTTGCAATGGCAGGTGCTGTAGCGGGATGCCAAGCGGAGTGCGGTGTCGCTTCCGCTATGAGTGCTGCTTCTGCTGTGCAAATTCTTGGCGGAAACGAAAATCAGATAATTAATGCAGCAGTTTTGGCAATTAAGAATATTTTAGGTTTGACTTGTGATCCGGTTGCAGGCTTGGTTGAAATCCCCTGTGTTAAAAGAAATGTATTTCTTGCAACACACGCAATTACTGCAGCAGAACTTTCTATGGCAGGAGTTGAAAGTAAAATACCTTTTGATGAAGTTATTGATGCAATGGTCCAAACAGGTCAATTGATGTCCCCATTGTTAAAAGAAACCTCGCAAGGAGGTTTAGCAACTACAAAATGTGGTATATTAATTAATAGGCAATTGAAAGATAAATATTTTAGAGAAGGATAAAAATATGGCAGAAGGAAAAGAACCGGTAATAACAGAATTGGAACAATCATTGATAAATCTTCTTACTTCCAAAAAGGATATAGAAGAAAAAGTTTCAGGCGGCGCAAAAAGAGTTCGTGGTTTGAGTTTTAATATAGATGTTAAAAATCCGAAATCTCCATATTTTACTGTTCAAATCGGAATGTGTGAAGCTGCTTTTAATGTTACGAATGGATTAAAAGAAAGAGGAAGTTGTTTTGGGCTTGAACGGTATATTCGTGATTGGTACGAAAGACCTTCTGTTTCATCAGCTATATTAAAATATGTTGAAAAAGCAAAGCATAATTAATAAAAAGAGGAGTTTAAAACTCCTCTTTTTAAAATAATTTTGAAAATCTATCCATTGCTTCAATTGTTTTTTCTCGGTTGCCGAAAGATGTTAATCTGAAGTATCCTTCACCATTTTTGCCAAATCCTGCCCCTGGGGTTCCAACTACTGCAATATTATTTAAAAGGTAATCAAAAAATTCCCATGAAGACATGTTATTGGGACATTTTAACCATATGTATGGTGAGTGTTTACCGCCTGTATACCATATGCCTTTTTTATCCATAGTTTTTGCTATAATTTTGGCATTTTCACTATAGTAAGCAATATTTTCCTTTATTTGTTCTTGTCCTTTTTCAGAAAATATAGCTTCTGCACCTTTTTGAACAATATAAGGAACTCCGTTGAATTTTGTTGTTTGTCTTCTTAACCAGAATTTATGTAAGGAAATACCTTCTTTTACCAATTCTTTAGGGACAACCGTATAACCGCATCTTGTACCTGTAAAACCTGCAGTTTTTGAGAAAGAACAAAATTCTATGGCACATTTCTTTGCACCTTCGATTTCATATATACTGTTTGGAAGTTCTTCTGATTTTATAAAACATTCATATGCTGCATCAAATAGTATAACCGCATCATTTTTTAGTGCATAGTCAACCCATTTTTTGAGTCCGTCTTTTGTATAAACAGCTCCTGTCGGGTTATTTGGTGAGCAAATATATATAATATCACATTTAACATTTTCGTCAGGTAATGGTAAAAATCCATTTTTTTCATTTGCATCTGCAAAAATTATTTTTCTTCCTGCCATTACATTTGTATCAACATATACAGGATATACAGGATCCGGTACTAAAACAGTATTATCTAGTCCAAAAATATCTAATATGTTTCCCAAGTCACTTTTTGCACCGTCTGAAATGAAAATTTCATCAGCTTCTAAATCTACATTCTTACGAGAGTAGTATTTTTGAATTGCTTCACGTAAAAAAGCATAGCCTTGTTCCGGTCCATATCCTTTAAATGTTTCTTTTTTCCCCATTTCATCTGCTGCATTTTTTATAGCTTCGACTACAACCGGAGCCAAAGGTAATGTAACATCACCAATACCAAGTCTGATTAAATCTTTATCAGGGTTCTCTTTTACGAATTGATTTACTTTTTTTGCAATGGTTGAAAATAAATAGCTGTCTTCTAAATTTAAATAATTTTTATTAATTTTCATAAACTCTCCAAGTTTAAATGTGCCAAAACTATTATACATAAAAATCTTGTTAAAAACTTTGCAAAAAAACAAAAATATTACACAATGTTTTTATAGTATAATTTACTTAAGTTTTGGTTAAACAAGAAGGATATAGATATGGCAGTAAGACAAAGACAACATGAACAAGACCCTATGGTTAGGCGTACTAATTTTGAAGCAGTTGAATCAAATTTAACAGATGAACAAGCAAAATTAGAGGCTTCACGTTGTTTGAATTGTAAAAATCCAAGATGTGTACAGGGGTGCCCTGTAAATATTAATATTCCGGGATTTATAAATGCATTAAAAGAAGGTGATATTGAAAAATCAGGAGAAATTATTAGAGAATCAAGTTTGTTACCTTCTGTATGTGGTAGAGTTTGCCCTCAAGAACGTCAATGTGAAAGTAAATGTGTATTGGGTATAAAATCTGAACCTATAGCAATTGGAGCATTAGAACGTTATGTTGGTGATGCAACGAGTTTAAAAGTTGGTGAAATAAAAGAAACTGGCAAGAAAGTAGCTATTGTTGGATCGGGTTGCGCAGGTATTACAGCTGCTGCTGACCTGAGAAAAGCAGGACATGAAGTTGTTGTCTTTGAAGCATTGCATAAATTAGGCGGTGTATTAAGATATGGTATTCCTCCTTTTAGATTACCAAGAACTTTCCTTGATAAAGAAATTGATAATTTAAAAGCAATGGGTGTTAAATTCTATACAAATGTTGTTGTTGGAAAATCTATCACTATAAAACAATTAAAAGAAGATGGATTTGATGCTATTGTTATAGGGTCTGGAGCTGGATTGCCAAAGATGATGGGAATCCCAGGGGAAAACCTAAATGGAGTATTCTCCGCAAATGAATTCTTAACAAGAGTTAATTTGATGCAGGCAAATTTAGAAGAAACGGCTACTCCTATAAGAGTAGGTGAAAAAGCTGCTATAATTGGTGGTGGTAATGTTGCTATGGATGCAGCTCGTGTTGCAGTAAGAGTTGGTTTTAAAGAAGTCTATATTGTATATAGAAGAACTGAAGCTGAATTACCTGCACGTTTAGAAGAAATCAGACACGCAAAAGAAGAAGGTGTTGTATTTAAGTTCTTACATGCACCAAAAGAAATTTATAATAAAGATGGTTATGTAAATGGCATGCAGTTTGAAATTATGGAACTTGGTGAACCTGATGAATCAGGCAGAAGAAAACCTGTTCCTACAGGCAAATTTGTTGATTTAGATGTAGATACAGTTGTTGTTGCTTTAGGTACAGGCCCTAACCCTACAATTCAAGCTTCTATGTTAAAAGATAGTATGAATTTAGATACTGATAAAAAAGGTTATATTATTATTAATGCAGAAACAGGTGAAACTTCAGTTGATAGTGTATACGCTGGTGGTGACGTTGCACCTACCGGTTCATCCACAGCTATTAACGCAATGGGTGCAGGTAAAAGAGCTGCAAAAGCTATTAATGAATACCTTGCTAAACTGTAATAAAAGTTATTAATAACAAAAAAGATATTGAGAAATCAATATCTTTTTTGTTTTATGCAGTAGTAGAAAAAACTCTTTGCCCTTTCTCAAGTGCTTTATTTGCAGAATATCCGCCGGCGGCAGTTAATCCCAATAATGGTAGTAATTTGTCACCTAGCCCGGTTTGAATTCCGCTATTTATCATTTCTATAGGAGCTGATTTGTGTAAAAAAATTTTACCAGTATCTTTTACAAGTACATTTTGAATTGCTTTTTTATTTAATGCTGTTTTTGTTGCCTTTGATGTACTAATCTTTTTACAGATACCTTTTATTACATTTATAGGTTGAATACTCATTTGTTTTCTCCTTACCTTTAATTCGATAAAGAAAAAAAATATTTTTAATTGCTTGAAAACGAATTTTTTTTAAAATTTTTTAATAAAACTTAGAGATTTTCTTGTACATCTTTTTGTAAATCTTTTAATGAAATATTATTTTTTAATAAAAATAATATAGCAAATATTGAAGTTACAAGAGTAACTATAGCTTGTTCTACAAAAGAAATTGCAAGTGCTCCTTCTTTATTTACATCATAAATTGAGAATGCAGTTATTACTGCTAATTGGTAAGGTCCGATAAAAATTGAAGTTGAAGGTATCATGCAAGCAAGTGCAATAAAGCAAATAATAAAAATTGTTACTGACCAATGTAAATTATATCCAAAACCGTTTATGATTATAAAAAAATTTAAACATTCAAAAAACCATATTCCAAAAGAGGCGATTAAAGCTGTAAATATCTTTTCTGGGGCTTCTATTACTTCAAATCCATTAAAAAATGAATTACACATTTTACTGGTGAAATTTGTTGCTTTTTGAATTAAATTAGAAAATGGCAGTGATTTAGTTTTATTAATTATAAGATTGCAAATTTCATCTGTTTTATTATATTTAAAAGTAATTATAGCAAATGTTATTCCTATAAAAATACAAACACCGGCAAACGAACATAATTTAATAGCAATTTCATTCTTATGGTACAAAAAAACACCGACTAATAGAAAGCAAAATATCACGAATACATCAAATATTCTTTCTAGCATAACAGTACCAAATATTTTTATCTTGCTTACGTTATATTTTTGCCCTATAAAGAAAGCTCTAAATATGTCTCCAGCTCTTGCGGGTAGAACAATATTTAACGATGCCGCTGTTAAACATAATGGTACAAGTTCTTTTAATGGTACATCTACTGTTTTAGATATGAGTTGCTTAAAACAAATTCCTCTGCATGCAAGAGAACATATTATTGAAATGCTTAAAAATATAATATATTTTATATCAAATTCTTTTATGCTTTTTATTAGCTCTTTTATATCTAAATTAACAAAGACAAAATATAGGAAAACTAAAGTTATGAGTAATAAAACAAATTTTTTTATATGACTTTTCACTATTCTGTCTTTCTAACCAATATTTTAAACTATTTTCAAATTTGATTTTTTTACTTTTTTCTGCAAGTCTATTTTCTTACTAAGTAATTCATAATTAATATTATAATCTGTAATTAAAGAAATTCTCCTTAGATTATTCTTAAAATTGATAAAAGTAGAATATGCTTCTTTGTATTTTTTTTGTTCAAATAGAATATTTATTTTTATTTCAAGTAACTGTGAATAAAGTTCACAATTTTCAGAACTAGCTTTTTTTATTGATTTTTCTATATAAGTCAATGCTTGTGAATAATTCCCTAAAACGTAATTGCAATTAGCAATGGCAGCTGTTATTTTGCTATTATTTGGTGAAATGTTTTTTGCAATTAAATATAGACTTAAAGCTTTTTTTATTTTTCCTTTAATAAAACAGATATCCGCAAGTAAGATAGTACTTTTTAGGTGTGTTGGTGTAAGTTGTATTGCTAGAGTAAGCTTTTTGTAGGCTTCATTTATTTTATTGAAATAATAAAAATCATCTTCAGCTTCTCTACAAAGGAGTTCTGACTTTATATTAATTACTTTATTGTCTATATATGAGTAATTACTAGAATTTTGCATAAAACCTATTAATTTATCTACCTTTATAATCATAGGTTTTAGGCATGATATAGGGCTAGAACCCTTATAAATCTTATTGTGACTAAAATCATGGAAAGCATGATGACACATGAGTTTTCATGATATTAAATTCAAGTTTACATTTTTTAATATATATAACTAGATGAATTCGAAACATGGCAAAGCATGATGTTGCATGAATTTAAGCCCATTTACAAAAATTAATATTTTGATTTCTAAGAAAAAAACATTGCTTGATATTAAAAAATGAGCATAGTATTATTAAAATATCTGAAATTATACTGGAGGAATTTATGAACCAAATTATAAAAATAGCATGGGATCTTAATGAAACAACTGAAAACAGATATCAATTAGTATATGAAATTGCGGAACTTGCAAAGAAATTAGTTGATGAAAATCAGTTGAAAAGGGTAAAAGAAGAATATAGTTTTGATGAAGTTCCTTTTGACACATCAATAAAAAAAGAAAATCCTGTTGAACATGCTATTATGGTAAAAGCTTCAGAATATGATGATTCAGGGTTAGTTGGATAATAAATATCAAAGATAATAAAATAAAAAGCTCCTCAATGTCAGGAGCTTTTTTAAAACCTAAAAATTAAGGTTAATCAAAAACAATTAAGCCATTAATTTGTTAACTGCTTTTGTTAATCTTGATTTTTTTCTGGCAGCAGTATTTTTATGTAAAATACCTTTAGAAACAGCTTTATCACATAATTTATATGCTGCTGATAATGCTGTATT
Organism: Candidatus Gastranaerophilales bacterium; assembly: GCA_944322895.1. GTDB lineage: Bacteria > Cyanobacteriota > Vampirovibrionia > Gastranaerophilales > Gastranaerophilaceae > Avigastranaerophilus. The sequence continues at coordinate 1,593 of CALUQL010000047.1, read as the reverse complement.
AATAGCTGCTTGGTCTTTTTCTTTGGCTTGCGCTAAAACAATAACTTTTTTAACAGCAGTTTTGATAGAAGATTTGAAAGCAACATTTCTTTCATAGTTTCTTTCTGCAGTTAAAATTCTTTTTTTAGCGGATTTAATATTTGCCATAATGTATTTCCCTTTCTAATGTCAGTATTGTCAATGTAACAATCTGCTTAGAGGATTAGTGAGTAAGTTTATTATATAATCTAAAAATATAAAGTAAATGAAAAATTTAAAATATTAAAAATTGAAACAAACTAGCAAAAAAAAGTTTTTTACTATTTTTAACCATTTTGAAAAGTTTATTGAATAAAAATAATAATCGATGCAAATAAATAGAATATCTGTTAGTCAAGAAAACAATAATAACAAAAAATATCAAGTAAGTAATAAAGGTGCAAGAGAAATAGTTAGGACTCTTGCGGATCAAGATGCTTTAGCTTCTACAATATTGTTAGAGTCTGCAGTTACGGGTGGTCGCGGATATAATGCATATAAACGTGGCGGTAGTGCAGAACTTAGAGAAAGAGCTTTTGATGACATTGTTTCTGCTGTTTTTTGGATGAAAGGTGTTGATATTTTTAATAACATCGGAGATAAGATTGGTACACATGTACTAAAACTTCCGACAACTGAATTTGATGTTGGTAAAGACGCATTAAGAACACCTTTTAACAATCTGGTTGGTGATTTATCAGAAAAAGTTAAAGATGCAGATGCTTTGAAAAAATTAGAAAAAAAACTTGCTGTATTTAAATTCTCCAAAATCATATTATCAACATTATTGGCAACAGGATTTGTTGGGTTTGCACTTCCAAAAATCAATCAGGCGATTACAAGAAAATTAATGCATAAGGGAAATAATTTACAATCAAAAAATATTAGCAATGCTGATAAATACGCTGAATTCGCTTCTGTTTCATTTGATGAGTTTAATAAAAAATTCTCTTCGAAAGAAAAGCCTACTTTTAAAGGAATTTCTCCGAATGCAATAACTACAGTTGCTCATTATTTGGAAGGCAATAAAATATGTAAACTATTATCAAGTGATGTGGGAATATTGGCTGGCCGTGTTACTACTGCAAGAAATAAAGATGAAGGGATTGAATATTTATTCAGAGATACTGCATCTTCATTTTTCTACATCGCAAGTACGCCATTATTATATTCTTTATTCCAGAAACTATCCGGTAGTTCAAAGTATACATCAATAGATACTGTTGCAGCAAAACAAGTTCATAACATGTGTTTGGAACAAATTAAAAAAGCCGATGGGTCATTTGGAACAATAGGAGTAAAAGAATTTGCAGCAAAAACCATTGGTATTTTGGATGACAAGGCAAAAGAACTATTAACTAAACTTCCGTTTAATTCGGATGTTATATCTTTGACTGAGTTGAGTAAGCATATAACAGATGAAACATTGCTTAAAAAAGCGGCAGAACTTTCTAAACTTCAGCCGCAACAGGCAGGAATAGGTGGTGTTTTAACAAGACAGCAAGTTGCGGATGTTTTGAAAAATGGTGCAATAAGTGAACCATCATTTATGAAAAGTGTATTTAAAACTAAATT
>CALUQL010000046.1 GCA_944322895.1 Candidatus Gastranaerophilales bacterium | reverse complement strand
TTAAAATCACAAATATATCCGTTTATTTTAAGACGTATGAAACGAGATGTTGCAAAGGATTTACCGGATAAAGTTGAAAACATTGCATATTGTGAGCTAACTCCGGAACAAAAAGACTTTTATCTGGAAGTATTGGACTCTACAAAAGAAGAATTATTTAAATCCATTGCCGAAAACGGACTGGAAAAAAGCCGCATGAGCATATTCTCTGCACTTTTAAGATTACGTCAAATATGCTGTCATCCTCGTTTATATGATAAAGAAAATAAAAAAGGTATTGAAACATCAGGTAAATTTGAACAATTAAAATCAATGCTTGAAGAAATTATATCTGAAGGTCATAGAATTCTTTTATTCTCTCAATTTGTAGATATGCTTGATATAGTTAAAGAATGGCTTGTAAAAGAAGGTATAAAACATGAATACCTGACAGGTTCAACAAAGAACAGACAAGAAGTGGTTGAAAGATTCAATAACGACAGTTCAATTCCAATATTCTTAGTAAGTTTAAAAGCCGGAGGTACAGGTTTAAACTTGACTGGTGCAGATTATGTTATTCATTATGACCCTTGGTGGAATCCTGCTGTCGAAGATCAAGCTACAGATAGAGCCTATCGTATTGGACAAACAAAGAAAGTATTTGTATATAGATTAATTACAAAGAATACCGTTGAAGAAAAAATTCAAAAATTAAAGATGGATAAAAGAAATCTTGTAGATTCTGTAATTTCTGTAGATAGAAACATCGGAAAAACACTTACTTATGCTGATTTACAAGATATATTCACACTGGATTAACCAGAGAAGAATCATATTATGAATAAACAATATTTAAATTTACAATTTCTTAAATGGTATTTAACTCAAATTCTTAATAAGTTTAAGAAAGTGAAAAGACTAGAATATATAGAAGTACATCTTGTTGACCATTGTAATTTGAATTGTGCATATTGTACTCATTTTTGTCCTTTATCAGAACCCAATTTTTGTGATATTAATGTTTTCGAAAAAGACATTATAAAGTTAGCACAACTAACAAATTCTAATATAAATGACATTCGCTTATTAGGTGGTGAACCGCTTTTACATCCTGAATGTAATAAATTCATAGAAATAGCTCGTAAATATTTTCCAAACACAAGACTAAGTCTGGTTACTAATGGAATATTGTTAAACAGACAAAATAATACATTCTGGGAAACTTGTAAAAATAATAACATTGTTCTTGAATGTACTAAATACCCTATTAATACAAATTATGACGAAATAGAGAAACTCGCAAGAGAAAAAAATGTCAACTTTGTATTTGCAAAAACTCCCAACAAACAATATAAAATATTCACAAATTTTCAGCTTTCAAAAAAGGGGAGAATAAATATTTGGAACAGTTATATTCCTTGTTTTATGACAAGAACCTGTACTTTTCTGAGAAATGGAAAAATTTTTCAATGCCCAATTGCAGGAAATATTGAAATTCTGAATAAATATTTTAATTCCAACTTTGAAATAACAGAAAAAGATTATATAGATATTCATAAAATATCAAAGTTAAGAGATATTTTAAAATATCTTTCTCATGAAATACCATTCTGTAGATATTGTGATATTTTCAAATGCACCCCCAGGCTTTGGAAACATTCAGAGAAAAGCATAAAAGAATGGTGTATTGAATAACTATTATCTTTTAAGTTTTTTTATTTTCATTTTAATATTTTTCTCAACCTTAAAAGACTCACAAATTTTTTGTATACTCTTGTTATAAGTCCAATTATCAAGTTTTGACTTTTTTAAATATTGTTCGGTTTTCAGTGGATATTTAATATAGCACATTGAAACAAGCCAAGCAACACTCATTTTTGCATAATATCTATCATCTTTAAATTTATCAACTAAACAAAGAACTTTATCTATATATTCATCAATAAGATAATAATTTAACAACATTACATAAGCGAAACGAATCTCATACTCTGATGAAGATTCAGAATATGGTTGAAGAAAATCCCATACTTTTTCTAAATTATTTTTAGTAAATTTTAAACTATTACAAAAACTATCACATACAGCCCAATTATCAATTTGCGAGACAAACAATCTTATATAATTAATAATTTCTCCAACAGGCTCTTTTAAAAGACCAATTAACATACCTTTTAGCATATATTCTTCCATATATTTATGCTTTTTTTCAGAAAGAAAATTCTTAAATTTATCTTCCTTCACAATTTCCTTTGCCAATCTACGTAGTACAGGAAGCCTAACACCCAAAACATTATTAACATTAGGAAGCAAGGATGAACTAAACTTCTGATAATTTTTATCTGCTTCTTTTTCCAGTCTTTTTATTATATCCATAAATAAATTATACATAAATTTTGACTTTATAAAAAAGATAATTATATATAAAATATGTTACTTGATTTTCTAAAACAAAAAAATGAATGTAATCACAAAAATGTGCCTATCGATGTGGATGAAGCTTATTGCCCTGACTGTGGCGCATTAATAAAAAACAAGTGGTTCCTTGTTCGCTGTAGTTGTTGCAATATAAAAAGAAGTGCACACACAGAATATAGTGAAATAAAACCCGACACAAAATTCTGTCCTAATTGTGGTGCTACAGACTTTTATGTTCAAGAACTTGATAAAGTTAATTTTATTGATGTTCACTATGCCATTTTCAAAAAAATCGTAATTCCACAGAATAAATATACAATTAGACAAGTTTGGATAGAAAAGGAGGATAATTTAATAGAAGAGAGAAAACTAATTAGTGCAGGAAAATAAAAAACAAAAACAGCCTCGGATGAGGCTGTTTTATATATTATAACAAAATTACTATTCTTGTGTGGTATATTCTGATTCCAACTTTTTTATGTTTTCTATAATACTCTTTAAGGTTTCATCAGCTTTATCATTATCTACTTGGCAAGTACCGGCATTCATATGTCCACCACCTGCATATTCATACATCATTGCGCCTATATCTATAGAACAAGAACGATTTACAATAGATTTCCCAACTGCAAAAACTGTATTTTGATTTTGTTTCCCATAGAAAATATGCACAGAAACATTACATTCAGGAAATAGGGCATATACCATAAATCTATTTCCGACGTGAATAATTTCTTCATTCCTTACATCTAATATAGCAATATTACCATCTACTTTAGTACAACGTTTAATTTGTTCTTTAAATTTTTCTTGTTCTTCATTATAAAGAGCAATTCTTTCACGCACATCAGGGTCTTCCATTATTTCTGTGATTGATTTTTTAGAACATAAATCTACCAACTTAAGCATTAGATTGTAATTTGAAATATTGAAATTTCTAAAACGACCTAGTCCTGTTCTTGGATCCATTAAATAATTTAAAAATACCCAACCTTCAGGATTTAATACATCATCTTCAGAGAAATTTGTACAATCAGCTTTATCAACCGCTTCCATTAAATCATGCAAATTAGAAGAGAATCTATCTTCCCCTCCAAAATATTCATAAATGATTCTTGCTGAAGATGGAGCTGCAGGTTCTATGATATAGTTTTCTTTTATTTCTTTTGTCCTAACTGCCTCACTTGAATGGTGGTCAAAAGCCATATAAACACCACTGCAATATGGCAGACTTGCTGTAATATCTGTTTCGCCCAATTGAATTTTTCCATCTTGTACATCTTTAGGATGAACAAATTTTACATCATCAATCAATCCAATTTCTTTTAATAATGCGGCACAAACCAAGCCATCAAAATTACTTCTCGTATATAGTGTATATGTTTCACTCATAATAGTCCTCCGTACAAATTGTACTATACCTGAACAACATAGAATTCATCCAACAAGTTGAATTCTATATACTAAAATATCAAATTTTTTATATTTTTTCAAATCAAGATTTTTATAATTCACTATATTAAATAAGAGGGAACACTTATAATGTTCCTCTTATTTAAATTATTATCACTAATCTTTTAATGAATTTATCAAATCATTTATAGCTTTTTCCTGAACAATTATTTCCTCTATCCTATTTTTGGTCTGTTCTATCAATTCAGGTTTTGCATTAGCCATAAATTTTTCATTGTTAGTTCTTGATAGCAAACTATTCTTTTCAGAAAGAAGCTTTTCCAATTTTTTATTTTGACGTTTAATTTCTTCATTCAAATCAATCAAACCGGCTAAAGGTACAATTATTTTAGAATTACTAACAACAGCAGATGCTGATTGTTTTATTGTTTTATGTGATTCATCAACATACTTAATTTTTTCTACCCTTGCTAAACGATGAATATATGATTCTACTTTTTCAAAGATTTTTTCTTCACCATTACCAGCCAAAATTTCAATATTGACTTTGGTTGAAACAGGAATATTAAAACTTTGTCTTAAATTTCTTAAAGATTTGATAGTTTCAAATACCAATTCCATTTGGGTATTTTCATCTGCAAAATTAAGTTTTTCAACATATATAGGATATTTTGAAAGCATTATTGCTTTAAAATCCTTTTTATTAGGCATCAATTGCCAAATAGATTCTGTAATATGAGGCATAATAGGATGAATTAGTCTTAATGTCATATCAAGAACATATCTTAATACTCTTTGAGTATTTAGTTTTAAACTATCATCCTGAAGTTGAATCTTCGCGATTTCAACATACCAATCACAATATGAGTTCCAGAAGAAATCATATAAAGTATGTGCCATTTCACCAATTCGATAATTTTTAATATTTTCATTAGTTTCTTTTGCTGTTTCATTTAATTTATTCAAAATCCACTTATCAGCAAGAGTTAACTTTTCAAAATCAATATCATTATTATCAATACCTTCAAGATTCATAAGTACAAATCTTGAAGCATTCCAAATTTTATTAGCAAAATTTCTTCCGTATTCAAATTTTTCATCACTGATTTTGATATCTTGACCACCATATGTACACAAAGATGTAAGAGTAAATCTTAGTGCATCGCAGCCATATTTATCAATTATACCGACAGGATCAATTGTATTACCTTTAGATTTTGACATTTTTTGACCATTTTCATCTCTAATTAAACCGTGAATATATACGGTTGAAAATGGAGCTTTCTTCGTAAATTCTTCACCCATAGTAATCATTCTTGCAACCCAGAAGAAAATGATATCAAATCCTGTTACAAGTGTTGAAGTAGGATAGAATTTTTTGAAATCTTCACTTTCAGTATTTGGCCAACCCATTGTTGAAAATGGCCATAAACCTGATGAAAACCAAGTATCAAGAACATCTGATTCTTGTGTATATTTAGTCGGATCAGGATTTGTTTTTGCAACAACCATTTCACCTGTCTCATTATTATAATATGCAGGTATTTGATGTCCCCACCATAATTGACGAGAAATACACCAATCACGAATATTAGTCATCCAACCAAGATAATTCTTTGTCCAACGTTCAGGGACAAATTTAATATCCCCATTTTCAATAGCTGCAATTGCAGCTTTAGCAAGAGGTTCCATTCTTACAAACCATTGTTCTGAAAGTAATGGTTCTATAGTTGTATTACATCTTTGGCATTTACCAACATTATGTTCAATCGGTTTAATTCTTACCAATCTTCCTTTTTCTTGAAGCATTTCAACTGTCTTTATACGAGCTTCTTCTCTTGTTAAGCCTTGAACAGCATAGTGAACTTCTTCACAAGCTTTCATTTTTCCTTCTTCATCTATTACCCATATCGGTTTCAAGTTATGACGTTTTCCAACTTCAAAATCGTTAGGGTCATGAGCGGGAGTAATCTTTAATGCACCCGTACCAAAACTCTTATCTACATAATCATCTGCTATTATAGGGATTTCTCTTCCTGTTAAAGGTATAAGAACTGTTTTTCCTATTAAATCTTTATATTTAAAATCACTTGGATTAACAGCAACTGCAACATCACCATAGATAGTTTCAGGTCTTGTTGTTGCTACTACAATGGCTCCTTTTTCATCTTTTAAAGGATAGCTTATTTCCCACAAATTACTTTTCTCTGTTTCATAATCTGTTTCAACATCTGAAATAGCACTTTGACAACGAGGACACCAGTTTACAATATAGGCACCTTTATAAATCAAATCTTTCTCGTACAATTTTACAAAAACTTCTTTTACTGCTTCACTACAGCCTTTATCTAAAGTAAAGCGTTCTCTTGATAAATCAAAAGATGCACCTAATCGTTTAAATTGATGAAGAATTGCACTTTTATGTTCGTTAGCCCATTCCCAAGTAAGTTCTACAAACTTTTCTCGACCAATGTCAAAACGGCTTTTACCTTCTTCTCTAAGCTTTTTTTCTACAACATTTTGCGTTGCGATACCTGCATGATCGGTACCGGGCATCCATAGCGTTTCATAACCTGACATTCTATGGTATCTTATCAAAATATCTTGAAGAGTTCCGTCTAATGCGTGCCCCATATGTAAAACTCCTGTTACATTTGGTGGAGGTATTACTATTGAGTACGGTTCTTTTTCTGATTTTGCATCCGCCTTAAAACACTCATTATCTTCCCAAAATTTATAAATACTTTCTTCGGTTTCTTTCGCATTATAAACTGTAGGTAAATCTTCAATTTTGGTTAAACTCATTTTGTTGCCCTTTAATTTTAACTTATTTATAATAACATTATCCGATATAAATTTAAAATTTAAAGACATTAAAAAACACAATAAATAGAAATCTTTAATCTTCTATAATGCAATGAAAAAATTTTTCAAAATACTTTCTATCAATATCTTTTTAATTTTAGTAATAATACTATTGGCTGAAATTACATGTATTTGTTTAACATATAAAATCCAGAATTGGGAAAATTTTAATTTTGGAAATCACATTGAAAAAATCATAAATTCCTATATAAATCATAAATATTTTGAAGAATATGATTTTAGACCTGTTTCATATGGAAAAATTTTTAAAAAACCAATTATTATAGTTGGTTGTTCTTATGCATACGGGCTCGGACTAAATGAAAACGAAACAATAAGTTCTTTAATTTCCAATAAAACAAACAGAACTGTTTATAATCTTGGTGTAAAAGCAACTTCAACAAGAGAAATTTTATATATTTTGAGAAATAATGATTTAAGAAATAAATTATTAGATAATCAAAATAATTTTGAATATGTTATATATCCATATATTTCTAATCACAGATATAGATTATATACTGATATAAAACCTTACACATACAGTCCATATTTTAAAGAAACAGAAAACGGGCTTGAATATTACGAAAAAAATAAACTAATAGCAAATTCTTACATTTATAAAAAATTTCTGGATTGGAAATATTCAGAAATTAATAATAAAGAAGCCTTTAGGTTAATGTGTGTATATTTAAAAGAGATAAATAAAGAAATAAAGAAGCATTATCCTGATACAAAATTTGTTGTATTGATATATGAAGATTATCTAAATGAGAATTGGAATATATTGGATAAAGAAGGGATAATAATCGTAAAGGTTAAAGATATTGCCAAAATAGATGTAAAGTCACCAGAATATACACTATCGCCTAATGATTTTCATCCAAATGCAAAAGCATGGCAAGTCATAGTTCCAAAACTTATAGAAGAACTTAAGTTATAAAAAATAAAGCCCCAATAATGGGGCTTTCAATTATTAATTTAACAGATTATTTTATTAAAGATTCTCCTGTCATTTCTTTCGGTTTTTCTATTCCCATAATGTCAAGAACTGTTGGAGCTATATCACATAAAGCACCTGTTTCTTTAAGTTCAACATTTCCGGCATTAATTACAAATAAAGGAACTGGGTTTGTTGTATGTGCTGTGTATGGTGCATGTGTGACTTTATCTTCCATACATTCTGCATTACCGTGGTCAGCAGTTAGAACAACAGCAACATCATTAGCTTTTGCTTTTTCAACAATTTTACCGACACAAGTATCAACTGTTTCACAAGCTTTAACTGCTGCGTCCATAACACCTGTATGACCTACCATATCAGGGTTTGCAAAGTTTACCAATATAAAACCGTAATCTTTATTTTCAATAGCTTTTAAAACTTCTTCACACACAGCAGGTGCACTCATTTCAGGCTGCAAATCATAAGTTGCAACTTTTGGTGAATTTATAAGTACTCTTGTTTCTAATTTATTTGGTTCATCAATTCCGCCATTAAAGAAGAATGTAACGTGTGCATATTTTTCTGTTTCTGCGGTTCTGAATTGTTTTACTCCGTTTTTATCCAAAACTTCACCAAGCAAATTAACCAATGGTTGTGGTTCAAATGCAACCGGAAATGGGAATGATGCATCATATTGTTTGAAGGTTACATAATATAGATTTTTTCTTACAGCTTTTCTGTTAAACCCGTCAAAGTTTTCAAACATCATTGCTTTTGAAATTTCTCTTGCTCTATCAGGTCTAAAGTTGAAGAAAATAATTGCATCATTATCTTGTATTCTTGAATTTGGAACATTAATAACAGTCGGTTCAACAAATTCATCAGTTACATCTTTTGCATAAGAAGCTTCTACAGCTTCAATTGCAGATTCTGCTTTATTACCTTCTCCTAAAACAAGCATATTATATGCTTTTTCAACTCTATCCCAACGATTATCTCTATCCATTGCATAGTATCTTCCGCTTACTGATGCTATAGGAGGAAGTCCTGCTTCTTTTAATTTTTCTTCTACTTGAGATAAGAATTCAACAGCACTTTTCGGAGGAGTATCTCTGCCATCTAAAAATGCATGGAAATAGACCTTTTTTAGACCTTGTTGTTTTGCAAATTCTATCAAAGCTAAAATATGGTCTAATGAAGAGTGAACACCGCCTGTTGATACAAGTCCGTACATATGAAGTGATGAATCATATTTTTTAACATGTTCAACTGCTTTTAAGAATTTTTCGTTAGTGAAGAAATCACCATCTTTAATTGCTTTATTAATTCTTGTTAAATCTTGATAAACAACTCTTCCTGCACCTATGTTTAAGTGTCCTACTTCTGAGTTTCCCATTTGACCGTCAGGAAGTCCAACATGTTCTCCGTCTGCAAAAATCTGAATATTTTTTTCTTCTGCATAAAATTTATCCATATTCGGAGTTTTTGCAACTTTCGTAGCATCTTTAGAGCAATCTTTATTTATACCCCAACCATCCATTATACAAAGTAATACTCTTTTCATAATTTTCCCCTTTTCATATCATTATACTTTTATTATCTGATATAAAAAAAAGATTTAAAGCCCCTATGATATATGAAAATTAATTCAAGTTTATAAAAATGTACAAACCATAGATAAAATGCTATGATTACAAAGAGGTTTTTATGTATTTTGGTATATTTCTATTTCTTTATGCAGTCTTCATAAGTATTTTAGAACTTATGGCTGTAAAATTGTTAAGGTTAAAAAAATTTATATCATACCCCAATATATTTTATTCAAATATAATATGCGGGGTTCTGATTATTTCCGCAGTATTTACGGGTATTCTTTGGGGCTTTCCGTTCAAAGAATATGGAAGTGCACCGGTCTTTTTTCTCTTTTTAGTTATTACTGCTAAATATTTTTGCTTAAAATTTTTCATTAAAGAAACGAATTTACCTTTATTTAAAATTTCTGTATTTATGAATTGTATATCATTTTTACCAAGTATAATTTTCTTTTGGAGTATATTTTGATGTATAGAATAATTATTCTTTTATTATTATTGTTAATTTCAAATCCTGTAAGAGCAGATATTGTAAATACCTTCGGCAGAGCTTTTCCACAAGAAGCAAGACTTCCTTTTTACATTGCATTATTTATTTTGGCTGTTTTTACATTTATATCAATAAAGAAAGATATAAAAAAGCAATAACAAACAGAACAAGCAAAAAAGGAAAATAAGAAATAAAATGGGCGTTATTATCTATTTAATATTATTATCTATTTACATTTTTATTCCTATAATTTTAACTATCGGTTCAGAATTAATTATGTTAAAACTTCTCGGACTTAAGGAGAAAGAAATATATAAAAACCTTTTGGTTATAAGTATAATAACAGATATTATTTTTTCTATAGTTTTATTTCTAACAAATAAAACATATAAAGAATTTGGAATATTTTATCTTTTATTATTATTGTTAATAGTTATTTTAATTGAATATTTCTGGTTAAAAATGAATATAGAAAATAAAAAACTTCCTCTTTTTAAGTTATCAATAATTGTAAATTCTATAGCTTTTATAGTAGGTATGTATTCATTCGGTTTGTTAACAGGAGCCATTTTATGGAATTTCTAAAAATCAAAATAAATATAGTTATCATTTTTATTTTTATGTTTATGGCTACAATTATACCTGTAAAAGCAGATATAGCTCCGCCGCCGCTAACAACATTCTATATTTATATAAATAAAAAAGGACAAATTGTATTCCCTAATCAAGAACAGAAAAAAGCCGTCGGTTCAACATTCCGAGAGATTCCGGTATACGATAAATTTTATGAAGGCTTAACTTTGAAAAGAGAAAACGGGAATTGGGGTTTTATTGATGAAAATAATAATTGGGTTATAGAACCAAAATTCCCGAGCATTATTTGCTATAATAACGGAATTTCCAATATGCATAGGGAAGATCCTTATTGTAAAGGAGCAACTATATTTAGCGAGGGACTTGCCCCCATAAAATACTATGCAAAACCTAAAGTCAGACTGGAATATCAGAGTAAAGAAATATATGATGCTGTTTTTGATGTAGAAATTGATAATAACGCTAAATACAATAATGAAGTATACGGAATAATTGAAGGTGATAAATTTCATATTAAACTTCTTACAAAAGAGTTGCCTGGAATATATTATACAACAGAACCTCTTACCGTCGAACGCGCTGAAGCAATGAAAAAACTAAAGAAGGGTTACTTTTATAATGACTATAAAATAGGCTATATAAATAAAAAAGGAGAGGTTGTTATTGATGCAAGCGAGTATAAAGAGATACTTCCATTCTCAGACGGTGTAGCTGCTGTAAGAAAATACATAAGAGGCAGATACGGCTATATTGACAAAACAGGTAAAACTATTATAAAACCTCAATACAGAAGCGCATCCGATTTTAAAAATGGTATAGCTAAAGTTGAAGTATATGCGGGTAATATCTTATGGAAATTTTCACTGGTTCTTCTAACTTTAATTATACTTATATCCATATCAATAAAAAAAGATATGAAAAGACAAGACAATGAAAATAAAACGGATAATCAAGAATAAAAATGAATTATATTTATACATTAATATTAACTATTATTATTGAACTTTCCGTCATATATTTATTGGGATTCAGAGAAAAATTATTATTCTATTCCCTTATAATAATCAATATTCTTACAAATCCTCTTTTAAATTTTATTGTAAACAGATTAAATGAAACTTATATTGATTTTAACTTCCTTCATATTATTTTTTTAGAAATATTGGTCGTAATAATTGAATGGTTGTTATTAAAATTGGTAATTAAGAGCAAGCAATTGCCTCTATTTAAAATATCTTTTATAATAAACTCAACCTCATTTTTGATAGGGTTATGGATATAAACAAAAAAGATTGAAGTTTTATGAATTATAATTTATTAATAGTATTTTGGCATTATATTTTTCCATTAATTATTACATCAATATCAAAATTTCTTACTTCAAGAATTATTGATTTAAAAAACCGAAAAATTATAACTTATATATTAATTATCAATATACTTACAACTCTTTTATTATGTTTTGGTTTATCACAAACCAGTGAAGCAATAGAAAAATACCGTTTGTATTATCTTTGTACACTTGAACTACTTGTTATAATTATTGAATCTAATTTATTAAAATTATATTTAAAAGAAATGAAACTACCATTTTTAAGAATATCTTTTGTCTTAAATTCAGTTTCCTTTCTAGTTTGTTTGTGGATATATATTCTTTTAACAGGAGATTTCCTACAATGAAAAAACGTCTTGCTTTATTTTTTATAATTACTTTATTTAATAAATTTCCTGTTTTTGCTGATATTATTGTAAAAAACTATATTCCTCAAGGTGAAAAAAGCATCGCGATTATTCCATTCACAATAATTCTTATAGTGATTATTATTTTCATTGCAATTTCCGTAAAAAGAGAAATAAAAGAGAATAATGCAAATAAACAAGATTAAAACTGTTTCTATATATAGCATAACTCATCTTTTAATTGATGCGGCTTGTATTTTTGTACTTTATTCAACTGTTAAATTTAATAATCTTACAAGTAGTATATTTGCTTTTATCATTATCGTTCTATACAATACAATTGCATTTGGAGTACAAGCTTTTATAGGAAATATTTTTGATAGAAATAAAAAACCGAAAATATGCGCAATAATAGGCTGTTTATTAACTATATCGGCTGTATTATTTTGGAGAAATCCAATAATAACATCAATACTGGCAGGTTTCGGCAATGCAGCATTCCATGTAGGAGGAGGAATAATCTGCCTGAAACTTGGTAATAAAAAAGCATCAATTCCAGGTATTTATGTTGCCCCGGGCGCTATGGGATTATTTATGGGGGCTTATAGTGCTGAAAAAAATTTACTTCCTGCATATATTTTTATAATTTTACTTTCTATATGCGCTCTTTTAATTCTAATTAATAAACCTAAGATAGAAACAAATCAAAACATAAAAAATCCAATATATAATAAACTTTTACTAATTATAAACATGCTCCTTTTGGCAATTATTATAAGATCATTTATTGGACTAAGCATAACTCTTGATTGGAAAGCTAATATATCCCTTGCCTTTTCACTAACTTTAGCAGTAGTATTTGGCAAAATGACAGGAGGTATTATTGCAGATAAACTCGGGTGGATAAAAACAACCGTCAGCGCACTTATTATATCTTCTCCATTAATTGCATTCGGAATTAATAATCCTATACTTTTTATAACAGGGATTTTCTTTTTTAACTTCACCATGCCTGTAACTTTGACTGCTATTTCAAATATGTTAAATAACAGAGAAGGATTTGCATTCGGTCTTACAACCCTTGCACTGATAATCGGAGCCTACCCGTTTTTTGCAGGTATAAATTTAACAGCCAAGAATACATTAATAATATTTTTCATTGTAATACTTTCTGCTGCTTTAATATATTTTGGGTTAAAAGAATATACAAAAATCAGCAAAACAAAATAAGTCCGCCTTTTATATGGACAAAAAATTATTTTTTATTTTTATGACTAATTTAACAGTTAATTAAAGCAGTACAAACTTCTTCAACAACCATAGGAAGCATTTTTTTATCTTCACCAAGAACAAGTGCTGTACAAGGCGATTTAATCATTTCCGGAATCATTACAAAACCTGTGTGCATAAAAACTCCTTTTATATATACTGCTCTTATATAAAAACAATTCCCTATGCAATTATTGTTTTAACATTAAATTTTATTAATTTAATCAATTATTTACCGAAAAGTTTCATTATCTTATCTATAAAGCCTTCTTCACTTTCAACATTTGAAGAATTTGCTCCTGTCATCTTCGAGATTTTTTCTTTTAATTTTTCCGTGTCAGGAGATAAAGGCGCCTTGGATAAATATTTTTCATAACACTCTTTTGCTGATTTAATATCTTTTATTTTCTCATAACAAAAGCCCAGTTTATTATAAACCTCATAGTTATTTTTATCTGCTTTCGCCAATTTTTCATAATATTCTATAGCACTTCTGAATTCATACATATCGGCATAAACATCGCCTAATCCTTTTAATGCTATAGGGTTATCAGGTTCTTGTCTTACAAGTTTTTCATAAAACTCCATTAAACTTGTTTTATCACCTGATGCTTCATTTATTTTTATTATTTCTTTAATCGCTTCAGCATTTTTTGAATCAACTCTATGTGCATTCAAATATTCAGCAAGTGCAAGTTCATATTCTTGCTTATATGAATAGCATTTACCCATATTAAAGTGATATCCGAATGAATCATCTTGTGCATCTGCAACAAGTGCTCTCATTTGGTATACTAAAGGATTTTGCGGTGAAAGTTCATTGAATTTATCAATGTATTCATTACATTTATCCCAATCCTTAATATTAAAATAGTATTCGGCAAATAAAGCATAATAATTAGCATTTGTTCGATCTTGAATTGAATTTAAAACTTTTAATGCTTCTTCATTTTCACCTTTCATGAGTAAAGCTTTTGTTTTAGAATAATCATTTCTTGAATTTTCTAAAGCCTTATCAAACTGAGCTTCTTTCATATATAAAGCAGAAAGATATTCAGCCAATTCATTAACCTGAGGGAATGCTTTAACACCTCTTTCTAAAACACTTATAGCAGAAAATCTGTCACCCATCTCCGCATATAAATCCGCAAGCTTATAATATATAGCCATATCATCTTTTGTTTCAATAATTCTAAAATATTCATCAATTGCATTTTGAATTTTACCGGTATGTTCATATGCTTTAGCGAGTAAAAATCTGGCATTAACAAGTTCTGATTCTTCTGTTGTTGAAGAAATTGCTTTTTTATAATCATCTATTGATTGAGATACTTTTTCATTCAAAATCTTATACTTAGCACGAGTAATATAATATTTATATTTATTAGTACTGTCATAAATATCCATTAACTCAGAATAACCGACCAAACAATTAGGATTAACAACAACAAGCTCTTCCCAATATTTTGCAGCTTCTTCTTTCTTGTCCATTGTCTTTGCTAAAAGTGCAATTTTTTCAAGATACTCAGCATCATCTTTTAATTTATCGTATGCCCTTTCAAGCATTTCATATGCTCTATCATATTGCTCTTCATCAATTAGCATTTGTGCCTGCATTAAAATACCGTTGCTCATTATTCTTCCTTTTTCCCTAATCTTAAAATTTATTATATAACAGAATAAAGAATAACAATAGCCGTTATGTATTATTCCGTATAATATGATTGCATTTCATAATATTTAATAATTGTAAGGATTTTCATTTCGTACATACTACTTTTATACGAAAAAAACAAAAGGTGTAATTAATTTATTCAACATTATGTATGATTTAAAAACAGATTCGGACTGCTAATATTAACCTATATTCCTTGGAAAAAACGATGATACACATATCCCTAATCTACAGCTATGATTAAATCATAGCTTTTTTCTTATT
>CALUQL010000045.1 GCA_944322895.1 Candidatus Gastranaerophilales bacterium | reverse complement strand
AAAACAAATATAAAATCACTGTCTGTTAATTGCGAAATAACTTTCAAATCATTATTAAAATAAGATTCATAATATTCAATACCTTCAAAATAATTTTCATTTTTTATTTGTTCCAAAATTTCAAGCTGATTTTCTTCATTAAAATCAATTATTTTTTCTATTTTTTTATATGATTCATTATTTAGAATAAACTTATATATCGGTTGAATATTAATATCTTTTTGTTTTGAAATACTTCTTTGATTAGATGCATCAAAAATTCTTATATCAGTTACTGTATCTCCCCATAGTTCCAACCTGTATGGATTTTCACTTAATGGATAAATATCAATTATATCGCCTCGAATACTAAATTCCCCGATATCAGCAACTAGAGTCTTTCTTTTATAGCCCATTTTTACAAGTTTTAAAGCTATTTCTTCTATATTAATATCATCATCTACTTTTATATTTAAGTTATTAATTTCAAAAAAGGTTTTATCCGGAAATTTTTCAAATAAAGCCTTTTGCGGCACAATAAGAATTTCGTTAGATAATGCAGAATTTAATATATTAATTTGTTTTGCATATTTATATAGATTTTTCGAATTTGTATCATAAATAGATCCATCTTGATATGGAAAAATAAGAGCATCTATATTAAACAATTTTTTTAAATCATTACAATATTTAAGTGCAGATTGTTCTGTTTCTACAACATAAACAAGTTTTTTATTATTTTTTAATAAAAAATCAGCCAAAATAAAAAGTTTTGAGCAATTAGTAATACCGCTCATTGCAAAGGAAACACGTTTTTTCAATAAAGCAGCTATTTCTTCTGAATATTTGCATTTTATATTTTTAATATACTCTTGCATTCCACAATTTTAAAACTTAAAAAACAAATTATCAATTATTTATACGATTGTCTAAATAGCAAAAAAGATGTTTTAATACTAACAGATATACAATAGGGGTAATAATATGAAAAAGAAGTTTTTAATATTGTCAATAATCCTTGCAATGACATCAGGAATTGCACTGGCTGATGGAATGGTGTTTGATCCTACGGAATATCAAGCAACTACAACAAAAAAAGGAGCTGTTCAATCTAATGCCAGCATAGAAAAGAAAACACAAGCATCTTCAACATACACTCAAGATGCTGCCTCCGATCAAAATGAATACTTTGACAAAGCTCTTTTTGAACTTGATAGCGCACAAGTTAATATAAGAAATGAACTTTTAGACTATAAAGCAAAATACCAAGAAGTTGATACTCAATATAAATTAATAAAAGAACAAAGGCGTGTTCTTGGTGATCAAATAAAAACAATTGAAAGAAGAATAAAAGAAATTGAACGTTCAAAAAGCCAAATAAGAAAAACAATGATATAATAATCTAAGACTCTTACAATAGTAAGAGTCTTAATTTTAAAGGAGTGTTATTGATGAATAAACAGGCAAAAATAATAATCTTTTCCTGCCTGTATATGCTTGGGATTTATAGCTTCTTTTCTGAATATTTTTTACCTGTTTCAATTGGTATTTTTATCATTTTAGGCTATTTATATAAATTCAAGAACTTAATTTCAACAAAATTATTTTGTACATATGCAATAATCTTTTTCTTAGGTTTCTTAAATTCTTCATTTAATTTTAAAACAGATGATGAACTTACAACATATGCAAATGAAAATGTTAATATAACAGCAAAAGTACTTACAATTCCAACAAACAGCCAAGAATACAGAACAAAGTTTTATGCAAAAGTGTTAACTGTATCAACAGAAGAAGAAACGACTAAAAATATCAAAGCAAAAACATTAGTAACGATAAATGATGAAATAAAAGACCTAAGAGAAATTAAAATCGGGGACACAATAAAACTTAAAGGTAAATTAAAACTTCCCAATATTGCACAGAACCCTTCGCAGTTTGATTATGCGAGATATTTACAACTAAAGAAAACTTTTTCACTTCTTTACGTTAATGAAAATTGGGAAATTCAAAACAGAGCAAATGATATTACAGGAAAGTTAATACGAAAACTAAATGACACAAGAAACAACATTATACGAATTCATGGACAAAATATAAAATCCCCAATGTTAGAAATACTTGGCGGCATTATCTTTGGTGATGATGCAGTTAATCCGGATGACAATACAAAAGAGAAATTTATCAACTCCGGTATTTTTCACATACTTTCCGCATCAGGAATGAATGTAACATTAATTTTCGGTATTTGGTATTTTATAGCGAGAAGTTTAAGACTAAATTACAAATATTCAATAATTTCAGGAATTTTACTTATTTTATTCTATACTTGTATGACAGGTTTTGGCACACCTATTATAAGAGCAACAATAATGTTAACTCTAATTTTAATAGGTAAATTAATAGATAAAGAAACATCTACAATATCTTTATTATTTATTGTTGCCTTTTTGATGTTGCTTACAAATCCTTTGACTATTTTCGATATTGGTTTTCAACTTTCTTTTATTACTACTTTTGCATTAATTATTACGGCTCCATTATTAACTTTTAATTTTA
This sequence comes from Candidatus Gastranaerophilales bacterium, assembly GCA_944322895.1. Classification (GTDB taxonomy): domain Bacteria; phylum Cyanobacteriota; class Vampirovibrionia; order Gastranaerophilales; family Gastranaerophilaceae; genus Avigastranaerophilus. The sequence goes on along the minus strand of CALUQL010000045.1, from coordinate 12,680 downwards.
AACACAAGTTTATAAATATTACATTGGGAGCTTGTTTAATACCATTTATTGCCCAGCTTTATGCGGCACCTCTACAAATGTACTATTTTAATACTTTTTCTGTATATGCTGTTCTTGCAAATATTGCTATAGTTCCGGTGTTAAGTATTGTTTCATTTATAGGCTTTATAAGTTCAATAATTGCGATGATACCTGTTGTAGCAAAACAAATTTGTTATTTCGCTGATTTAATTTTAAACCCAATCTTAATTTATATAGTAAAAGTGGCGGAACTTTTCTCAACACTCCCTCATTCAATTATTTATTTAAAAAAGCCATCATTAATTCAGATTATCCTATATTTCACAATAATTGTAAGTATTACATGTTTATTAAAGTTTAAAATAAAATCAAAGAAAATAATTATTTCAATAGCAACCTTGTTAATTTTATTCGCATTAACCTTTATTACAATCCCAAATAGAAATGTGGAAGTTATATTCTTTTCGGTAGGAAATGCCGATGCCATTTTATTAAAATCCCCAAATAATGAATATTTCCTTATAGATACAGGCAGAAGCGGATACCTAAAAGGGGCTTCTCAAGCTAAGAACATAATAATAAAATATCTGAGAGATAAAGGAATTAAAGAAATAAATTCATTAATTCTCACACATTTTGACTCTGACCATGCCGGTGGAATCATTGATATTTTAGAGAATATAAATGTAAAAAAGTTATATATAACTAAAACTTATGAAGACACAATACTTTCAAATAATATAAAAGAATATTTAGACTCAAATAAAATTAATTATGAAATAGCAGAAAATATTAAGGAAATACATAATAAAGACAACTTCATCCTAACAATAATTGAACCTGTTGGGGAATTAATAACAAGCGAGAATCAGAAATCTTTAATAGTTCACTGTAAATATAAAGACAAAAGTCTTCTTTTTATGGCAGATGGTGATATAAAAACATATGAGTCAATTCCTAATAAATATAAAAAGAATATTTCTATAATAAAATCAGGACACCACGGTGCAAAAGATACTATTAATAAGGAAATGATTAATAACTCTGATTTATTTATACTATCAACAAGCGGGTATTTTTATAATCATCCGCACCCACAAACAATAAGAATTCTTGAAGAAAATAACAAGAAATATTTAAGAACAGATTACCATAATGCAATTAAATTGGTCTTAAATAATAGTAATTACAGAACTTATATGTACTCCCCCAAAACAAGAAAATTTATAGAAAAAGAAAATTATAAATAAAAAGCCACTCCAATCATATGTAAACAAATATTACATTTTAACGAATAAAAATGACATAAAAACTAAAGTTCATTAAAAATATGTCGATGGTATGTGTGTAACAAACAATTGGAGGAAAATAACAATGTCAAACATCAATCCATTAAAATTCGGAGTATCAGGTAACCAGTATTTCAGGCAAGAAACAAAAGAAGATTTATCAAAGAATACAGAAAAAGAAGCCAAAGCTCAACAAAACCATAAACAAGTTAATTCAAATGAAGTTTTTGGATTTTTAGCTGCACAAAATGCAGACTTGATTCCTGTTAAACCTCAAAAAACAGTAGAAGTTTCAAAATATGTAAATTCCGAGCAAGAATCAAGGATAGCAGATTTTATGAAAGGTTTTGAAGCTGATTTCGATGAAGCATTCAATATCGCAATAGATGAATTTCCTGAAATCTCAGAGAAAACAGCTGGCGATATAGCACTTGCATACATAAATGCTTCATATGCATAGTTTCCCCAATCCCAATTATTGTTTGTTATTTTTTATGGACCGCATTTTGCGGTCTTTATTTTTTATCATATAAATAAATTTGCCATTTTATAATATTTTTCACTCAAATTTATGTATGATATAATATTTTCAAATAAACAAAAAGGAGGTTTTAACCGTGGGTTATAAAATATTAGACAAAATTGAATTGTGCCCAAACCAGTATGAATTAAAAATAGATGCGCCATTTGTAACAAGAAATGCTCAAGCAGGTCAGTTCATAATTTTCAGAGTTGAAGCAAATGGAGAAAGAGTACCAATAACAATCGCTGACGTAGATAGAGAAAAAGGCATATTAACAGTTGTATTTATGGCAGTTGGATATTCAACAAAAAAACTTGCACAACTAGAAATTGGCGATGAAATTCTTGATGTAGTAGGACCGTTAGGAAAACCCACGGATATAGAAAAATACGGAACAGTAGTTTGTGTTGCTGGCGGTTATGGCGCAGCACCTTGCTATTTAATTTCTAAAGCATTTTATGATGCAGGAAATAAAGTTCATATGATAATGGGTGCAAGAAATAAAGATTTATTATTCTGGCAAGATAAAATGGCAAAAGCTTGTGATGAACTTCATATTGCAACCGATGATGGTTCATTAGGTCATAAAGGCTTTGTTACTGAAGTATTAGCGGATATTATGTCTAAAGAAAAAATAGACTATGTAATTGCAGTAGGCCCTATGCCAATGATGAGAGCTGTTGCAAATCTAACAAAAGAAAAGAATATAAAAACAGAAGCAAGTATGAACCCAATTATGATAGATGGCACAGGCATGTGTGGAGCTTGCAGAGTAACAGTTGGCGGAGAAGTAAAATTTGCTTGTATAGATGGACCTGACTTTGATGCGCATAAAATAGATTTTGACGAAGTTATCAACAGAACAAAAATATATAAAGATGAAGAAAGAAGAAGAAGCGAAAACTGTAATCTTCTAAAAAAAGCTGATGCTGTTGCAAGATAAAGGAGAATTATAATGGCAAACAAAATACCTATTTGTCCTTTAATGAGTGCAGGAAATGAAATTAATATTGTATGCGCACAAGAAAATTGTGCTTGGTATATGAAAAATTATAAAACCTGCTCAATGTATTTGATTGCACATAACGCAGTACTGGATATTAAAGCAAAACAAGAAAAAAATACTCCTCAATAGAGGAGTATTTTTTTATATATATGCACTAACTATTTTTTTAACTTCATTAGCAGGGACAGCGAACCCTATACCGATATTAGATTTATTATTATCAGGATTAAATATTGATTGACTAATACCAATAACTTCCCCGTTTGCATTTAATATAGGTCCACCGGATGAACCCGGATTAATAGCAGCATCCGTTTGGATTTTATTTCTTTCATAATCAATTCTGGATACAATGCCTGTAGTTAACGTACCGTTAAACCCAAACGGATTACCTATTGCAAGAACTTTCTGTCCAACTTTAACCATAGATGAATCACCAAGTTTAATTGTAGGCAAAGGTTTATTTGGTTTTATTCTTAATAAAGCCAAATCCCCATTTGCACCATCAGAAGGCAAAATTTCAGCCTTGTATGTTTCACCTTTTGATGTTGTAACTTCTACATAAGAAGATTTAGCAACAACATGTGAACTGGTTAAAATTATTCCACTCTTATTAATAATACATCCTGTACCACTTGAGAGTCCATCTAACATTTGAGCTTCAACAAGAACAATAGCAGGATTTATTTTCTCATAAACCGTGACATTTATGAATTCTTCGCCTTTATAATCATAATCTTTTGAATAAACACAGTCGTTTAACATAACGCCACTAATACAAGATATAATTACAAACATTGTTACAGATAAAAACTTCATATGTTTTGGCATAATGTAACACAACCTCTCTTACAAATATAATTAAACATTTGTTTTATATAAAGTGCATTGGTCATTAAGCAGGCTGTTTTATCAATTTAAACAGTTATTATAACTTCAAATTAAGTACAAAAGATTGTTATAAAAATTTGTTTTGGAGTACAATTTAAGTATGCTAAATACATTAATAAAATTAACAAATAATACAATCAGGACTATGGAAAATGTAGTCGGCAAGGAAAATGTTCTATCTGATTATGAAGAACTGCTGACATATTCAACCGATTCCACAAATATAACGAATCCAAATGAAATAGCCGAAGTTGTTGTCTTTGTTGAAAACGTTCAACAAGTAAGTAAAATAATGAAATATGCTTATTCAAAAGCTAAACCGGTTATAGCAAGGGCAGCAGGAACTAATCTTTGTGGAGCCTGTTTACCAAAAAAAGGTGGAATAATAATAGACTTTGCGAAAATGAATAAAATTCTTGAAATTAGCAAAGACAATTTAATCTGCAAAGTAGAACCTGGAGTTGTTATTGAAGATTTACAAAAAGAAGTTGAAAAATTAGATCTTTTTTACCCGCCTGATCCATCTAATTTAAAAGCATCAATGATAGGAGGAAGCATAGGGCTATCCTCAGGCGGACCTCATACTTTTAAATACGGAGCTACAAAAGATTTTGTTATAGATTTAGAAGTAGTACTCTCTGACGGAACAATAATGCATACAGGTTCATCTTGTTCAAAAGATGTAACCGGTTATAATATGACACAATTATTTGTAGGTTCAGAAGGAACATTAGGTATAATAACCCAAGCAACTATAAGGTTAATACCAAAACCGGAAGCAAAAAGAGTAATGTTAGCATATTTTGATACGCTAGAGGATACATCAAAAACGGTTAACGATATAATTTCAAACCTAATAACTCCTTCTGTCATTGACTTAATGGATAATAACACATTAAAAACAATAGAAAGTTTTTACCCTTGTAATTTAAAAACAGATAAAACAGCAGCTTTATTGATTGAAATAGATGGATTTAAAGAAATTCTGAATAGCCAGTACAATAAAATAATAGAAATTTGTAATAGAAATAATTCCTCATATATACAGACAGCCTCAACAAAGGAAGAAGAAGAACGAATTTGGATTTCACGCCGTTCATCATTTGGAGCCACTGCAAAACTTGCACCAAATGTATTAACGGAAGATGTTGTTGTTCCAAGAGAAAACATTGTTCCTTTAGTAAAAGGGATATGGGAAATCTGTAAGAAATATGAATTGAAAACATGTATAATGGGGCATATAGGTGACGGCAATATCCACCCTAATATAGCACTAGATTTAAGAAATCCGGTTGAACGTTATAATTTTGAAAGAGCAAAAACTGAATTATTTGAACTCGCACTTTCACTAAACGGAAGACTATCGGGTGAACATGGTATAGGCTGCGAAAAATCAGAATTTATAAGTAAAGCACTAGACCCTAACAACTTAGAATATATGAAAAAGATAAAAAAATTATTTGACCCTAAAAACATACTAAATCCCGGAAAGATTTTCTAAATGGCTTACTGTATAATAAATTGCACGACAAGAAATAAAGAAGAAGCAATCTATATAGCGAAAAGTCTTGTAGAACGCAAATTAATTGCCTGCTGTAACATTGTTCCATCAATCACATCAGTATATGAATGGGAAAATGAATTGTGTTATGATGAAGAATGCCTTATGGTTATGAAAACAAAAGCAGAATTATTTAACGAAGTTGAAAATGCAATAAAAGAGCTTCATACATACGATACTCCAGAAATCATATGTATTCCAATAAATAATGGAAGCAGCGAATATTTATCCTGGGTAAATGATCAAACAAAATAAAGGAGCAATGCCATTTTTAACTTTTTAAGAAAAGAGAAAGAACCTGAATACACTGTAAAAATGAGCTATGACAAATCAAAGCCATTAACAAAAAGAAATCTCATTGCATTTTTAACCTCATTAAATATAGAAGTCCGAACAAATACAAAAGCAAGAGGAAACCAAGGGCTGTATCAAAAAAACAGAATTGATGTTGCAAGGGGTCTTGATGAAGAAAGAGCAATAGAAGTTTTAGTTCATGAGTTTTCTCACCATATACACTATAAAATAGATAAAGATTTTATAAAAAATGGCGGCAGTTTAGAAACTCTCTTTAAAACATCAGATATAACAGAAATAAAAGAAGAATTGATAAATGTAACAAAGTTAATTGATAAAAATTCAAGACTTCAAATATTTCTAAATGCAAAAGAAGAAGTTTCAAAAACCATAAAAAGTATGCAGAATGCCATACAAAGAGAGTACCCGAATTTTCAACGTTCCAAAAAATTTAATGAATTTGAAAAATACATAAAGAACACAGAAGCAAAATATCTCGTAAAATATGATGCAATAAGACTAATGCAAGGTTTCTTCTTTAAAAAAGAACGCATTCTGACAGTAAAAAATATAGATAACGATTTTCCCGAAATGCCTTATGCCTTTAGAGTATATATAAGACTTTGTTCTCTTAAACGAAAACAATCCAAAATTACAAGAAGAATAAACAAATTAAATAAATATTATGAAAAACCAACCGAATTATTTGCAAGATACGTACAAGGTTATTTTTCAACACCTGAAACAATCTCAACAATTGCCCCAATAACAACAAAAAAATTCAATGAACTTTTGCAATCTGGCTACTATAAAGAAATGAAAGATTTGTTTGAAATTTTCAAGAAAAAAGGAATGTAAAATCTTGAAAACTTATAAAAAAAATATTAAAATCAGGTTATGAAAAAAGTAATAGCTTATGTTCATACTCATTGGGACAGAGAGTGGTACAGAGAATTTGAAGAATTCAGACTAAGACTCATTGAAGTTTTTGATGAAGTATTAAAAAATTTAGAAACAGAAGAGCTGCCATATTTTTATTTTGACGGTCAAACCGCTGCATTAGAAGACTATTTGGAAATCCATCCTGAGAAACTTGAAAAAATAAAGGAACTAATTAAACAAAAGAAATTAAGGATAGGTCCATTTTACTGTTCATCTGATAGTTTTTTGGTTTCAGGTGAATTATTATGCCGAAATTTAGAACTTGGCTTATCAAAATCAAAAGAGCTCGGAGAAACTGAATTTATAGGATATTTATCAGATACTTTCGGTCACAGTCAATGTATTCCAAGCATATTAAAAGCATACAATATAGATAAAGCCTGTTTATGGAGAGGATTAGGTAGTCTTCCTGCTGATATTAATTGGCAAGATATAAAAACAACATACCTTATACAAGGTTATTTCCAAGATTTTTTAAATACTTCTTTACCCATGGAGAAAAAAGCAGAAGCACTAAAAAAATATATTGATAAAATTGCACAAAAAAGCAAAGATTATATACTTTTACCAATTGGAGCCGATCATTTGGCTATTGCAAAAAACTTAAAAAAACAAATTGAAGATTTAAATAAAATATATAAAGACTATAAAATAGAAATTAAAACTCCTTTTGAATATTTTGAAAAAATCAAATCAAGAACAAAAGTAAATGGTGAGTTTCTAAATAATGAACTTAATTTTATACTGCCTGGTGTATATTCCTCAAGAATATATATAAAACAAGCAAATGCTCATTCGCAATGGTTATTAAGCAGAATAGCAGAACCATTACAAGCATTAAGTCATTTTTATTTCGGAACAAAATCAAAACAAAATGAAATTAATCACGCATATAAAACCTTAATAAAAAATCACGCACACGATTCAATATACGGATGCAGTATAGATAAAGTGCACGATGAAATGCTCACCAGATTTAAGAAAACAGATACTATATCAAACGGAATAATAAAAAGAACAATTAGAGATTTATCACAAAATAATGCCCCTCTTTCTGTTATAAATCTTTCAAATTTTAACTACTCCGGCAAAATCAAAATCCAAACAGAACAAAAACTTCCCAAATGGATGAATGCAATAAAAATATCATCTCAAAAAGGTTTTACAGATAATAAACTATATAACATTCAAGAAATCCCAATAACAGAAGATATTACAAATATAAATGAATATCTTATAGATGTAAAAAATCTAGATTCATTTTCACTAACTCAGATAAAAAAAGAAAATATCTGTAATGAAAAATACATAAAAACAACAAAAAACTCTATAGAAAACAAGAACATAAAAATAGAAGTAAAAAACAATAAAATCAATATAACAGATAAGAAAAGAAATGAAGAATATAAAAATATAATAACAATTTCAGATAGAACAGATATTGGTGACAGCTACAATTTTGGAGCATTAAAAAATGATACTCCAATTAATGCAATGTTGAATAAATATGAAGTTAAAGAATCAAACCAGCAAAGAGCAATTATAAAATTAAGCTATACTATTAATATTCCTGTAACTTCAAATTTAAAAGGTAGAAATAAAAAAACAAAAAAACATAAGCTTGATATATTTATAACGCTTTATAATCAAAATGAATTTGCAGAATTTGAGATTAATTGGGAAAATAAAAGTAAAGATCACATTCTTCAAATAGGATTTAATTTAAAAAATAAAATTACAAAAACAATTAATGAAGATTTATTTGGAACAGTAGAACGCAATTTTAATGCTGATTATGATATATACAAATATATTCCGGCTCCAAAAGGAAAAGAACTAAAGTATAATAATTCACCAATGCAAAGATTTATGTCAGCACAAAATTTTGCATTAATAACAAAAGGTAATTGCGAATACGAAATAAATAAAAAGACAATAAATTTAACTCTTTTAAGAGCAACAGGCATTATATCAAATCCGATAAATCCCACAAGAGGAACCCCAGCCGGTCCACCGCTAAAAACGCCTAAATTACAATGTATCGGACAAAATAAAGCAAATTTTGCAATTGCATTTACAAATGAAGAAAAAGATTTGTTCAGATTAACTGAAGAATTTTATTCTGCATATGTACCATTATTTAGTAATCTAAAAAATAAAAAATTTGACATAAAAACAAAAGATTTAATATATTCTATCTCAAACGAAAATAATAATTTAAGAATAAGAACATATAATACAAAAATAAAAGAGATTAAAAATATTGTAATAAAAGATTAAAAATATTGATTTTGAAGCGTTTTCAAGATAATATCAAAGATAAGTTCAGTTTGAAATTAATATAGTTACAGAAAAATAAAAGTAATTTTTTCTGCTTTTGGAGGTAAAAATGTCAAAGAGACGTGTAGTAGTAACAGGTATGGGATGTGTAACACCATATGGTATAGGTGTAAATACATTATGGAACAACCTAAAAGCCGGAATAAGCGGAATAAAAGAGCATAATCTGGATAAAGATAAACACTTGGTAAAAGTAGCAGGTCAAGTTCCTGCAGACTTAAATATAGATGAATATATAGATCCGAAAGAAGCAAAAAGACTTGATAAAAGTATAATATATGCACTAATCGCAGCAGAAGAAGCTTTTAGAGACTCCGGATTGGACTTAGAAAAAGAAGATAAAACAAGAATCGGGACAATAGTATCAACAGCAGCAGGCGGACTTGTTGTAGTAACAACAGGATACAAAGATATGATGACAAGAGGCTTCCATAAGTGCTCACCATTTACAGTTCCAATGATGATAGCAAATATGGCATCAGGAAAAGTTTCAATAAAATATGGACTAAGAGGTCCAAGTAAAGCTGTACTATCTGCATGTGCAACAGGAGCACACTCTGTAGGAGATTCATTTAGAACAATCCAATATGGTGATGCAGATATAATGTTTGCAGGTGGAGCTGAATCAAGTGTATGTGATTTTGGTATAGGTGCGTTTACAAGTGCAAGAACTCTATCAAAAAGTACAAGACCTGCAGAAGAAGTTTCAAGACCATATGATGCAGAAAGAGATGGGTTTGTTCTATCTGAAGGCGGTGCTGTTCTTATACTTGAAGAAAGAGAACACGCACTAGCACGTGGAGCAAGAATATATGCTGAGCTTTCTGCATACGGACAAAGTTCAGACGCATATGATATGGTAGCACCGGATCCGGAAGGAAGAGGTGCTGAACTTGCAATAAGAAATTGTCTAAAAGAAGCAAATAAAACACCAGATGATGTTGACTATATAAATATGCATGGAACAAGCACTCACCTTGGTGATATTGCAGAATCAAACACCGTAGCAAGAATTTTTGGAGACAAAAATAAAAACAAAAAATTATGTGTAAGTTCAACAAAATCAATGACAGGTCATATGCTTGGAGCAGCAGGAAGTGCAGAAGCAATTGTTGCAGTGAAAACAGTCACAGAAGGAATAGTTCCTCCTACAATTAATATTGTGCAATTAGACCCAGAAGTAGCAGATTTAGACTATGTAGCAAATAAAGCAAAAGCAAAAGATGTAAAAGTTGCATTATCTAACTCTTTTGGTTTTGGCGGACATAATGCAGTATTAATGTTTGAAAAAGCATAATAAATAATTATATACAAAAAAGAACCTTATATAATTAAGGTTCTTTTTTTTGAGTTTTAACTGGCAAAACCAAATATAAAAAATTCATAAATAACGTTATAAAACGCCTTGGACCAGCAAATGAAATCAAACTCAACCCATATCTAAATATGACTGAAGGTCTTAGGTAAAAACGTTTATAAAATTCCTTTTGCTTTTTTAAAACCTCATTTCCACTAATACCTTTAGGTTCCACTATTGATAGCCATGAATTGAATTTTGAATAATCTAAACGAAGTTTTTCCTCCTCCGAAATCAACTCAGTAAATTGTTCTGAACCTGGCATTGGAGTAGAAACAGTAACCACAACATCAGAAAAAGGTACTTTCAGGGCAAATTTTATTGTTCTTTCAATTGATTCCAATGTATCAGTCGGATGTCCAACAATAAAATGTCCTTTTGTCTTAATTTTTAGCTTATGACACCAATTTATAACCTCTTCGACTTTTTCCAAAGAAATTTCTTTTTTTATATCCAATAATACTTGAGGATCACCTGATTCAACACCAAATGCAATATGCCAACAACCATTTTCTTTCAAAAACTTTAAAAAATCGTAATCAACATTATCAACTCTAGCAAAACAAGACCAACTAAACTTGATATTATTTTCTTTACACATGTTAAACAAATCATATATCCTTCTCTTATTTAAAAGAAAAGTATCATCATTAAAATGAATTTCTCTAATTTTATATTTAGATATGACTTCCTTTATTTCTTCAAAAATATTTCCAGCAGAACGTTCTCTATATGTTCTTCCAAAAACGGAATGCGAACAAAAAGTACACAAGCCTGGGCAACCTCTTGATGTAATTATATTTGTAACAGGTAAAGTACTATAGTCACATAAAGTAGGAACATAAGAATGTATATCTTTTACTAAATGTCTTGCCGGAAAAGGTAACTCATCTAATTTTTTTATAGGACATCTTTTTTTTGTAAAAATAAGAGAACTATTTTGTCTATATACAATACCATCAACTAATGAAAGATCAGAATTATTATTTAAAGCCTCTAACAATTCAAAAGTTGTTACTTCACCCTCACCAATAACAGCATAATCAAAACAATTAAATGACATAGCATGTTCTGGTAATGCAGAAACATGTACACCACCAAGTATTATCTTAATTTTTGGGAAAACATCCTTTATTTTTTCTGCTAACTCTACTGTTCTATTAAAACAAGCCGATGTGGAAGTTAAAGCTATATATGTATTGTCTGTAATATAACCCTTAATAAGATTAATAGTTTCATCTATTGTAAATTGTTGATGTTCAGCATCTATAAACTTAACATCATAATCACCATTTCCTTTATTTTCAAGATAGGAAGCAATATATAAAACTCCAAGAGGAACTTGCGAACCACCAGCAGCACCTAAGAACTTAGAAGAATATCTTTCTGCTCTTGAAATAGGCGGATATACAATAATATAAGTTGTTTTCATAATATTTCCATAGACAAATAACAAGAAAATTATAACATAATAATAAAATGAAGAATAAAGAAACTTAATAACTTTTTCAAGAAGTTTTAAAATAAAAATTAGACAAGTTAAATTTAAAAAAAATAAAATATTTGTATATATTTACACATTGAAGAAAAGTGGCAAATGGCGAGAAATTCAAAAAACTAAATGTTAAAAAAACTAAAAAGAGGGAACAAAACTAAATATTACTTTTTAAATAAACTGGAAACTTTTATGAGTGACAAGAATAAAGGAAAATATATATAATAATTATGATGAAAGAAGAAATTAATAACAAAAATACAACAATAAACATAAAACAAATTTTTATTGCATTAATTTATATAATATTAGTAGCAATTTCTTATTCTCCATTTTTTGTTCTATCAGATAAAATCAATCTTATAATATTAAGTATATTTATATTTATTTGGGGGATAATTTGTATAAAAAACAAACCCTATTTATATAAATTTAAAACATTTAAAAATGATTACATATACTTTTCAATAATTGGGGCTACGATATATTATTTAAGTTATTGTTATAATTGCATTAATTCTTTTTATATAACATATGAATTAGTAACATATTTCATAATTGGAATTGGCTTATTTTTTATCAGCAAAACGATATTTAAAAAAGCAGACAATTATTATAGTAAATTATCACAATCAAAATTTGATAAATATAAAGAACAAGTAAATAAGATTTCCGTAAATCCAAAGAAATATTCCAATTATACAATTATATGCAGAATTTCAATAATTATATTTATCCTTGCAGCTTTATATATTAATTTTAATACTCAAATACCATCAAAAGTAGATGACTTTTGGATATATTACTTAGGTTGTATTCTGTTTTATTTTTATATAGTTGTAAAAATGTTAAAAGTAGATAATGAAACTATTAATAAATAATAACAACTAAAAAAGGAGTTAAATGAATTAATCATCTAACTCCTCTAAACTTGAATCCGGCAACTAGCTATCTTCCCAGG
>CALUQL010000044.1 GCA_944322895.1 Candidatus Gastranaerophilales bacterium | reverse complement strand
TTCTCATCTTTTTCTCCTTTCCTTATTTTAACAGAATTTTTCCTACCTACTTTGTCCGCTTTTTGGGGTACACTTCAAAAACCCAACCTACAGACTGCCAATATATACGGTGGTATAGATATTGCAGAGGAAGTTTTTTGTTTAATACAAAATGGAAATTCAACTTATAATAGTACTAAAAAGATTATTAGTGAACATTTCCCAAATTTAGAAATTAATGTTCATCCTATGTCTGAATATGACAATCCCGCAGGTACAAAAAACCAAAATTTGGCAGCAGTGGTCAGACCCAGTTACGATGAGAATGTTCAACTTAAAAAAGTTGATTTATTTTTACCCGAAATTGATTCTAAAAATGAACAAAAACTAATAGAATACCTTGATAAACTTGCTCACGAATTTACTCATATTAACCAATCAATTAGAAGAGAAGCATCAGATAGCGAATACTTAAAACCAACTATGTCGGGTAAGTTTATGTTTTATGTACAAAAAAAATTATTGGACAAGTTCACGGATAATATGGTCACTCACACTGCAATATCTTTAATAAAAGAAACAGGAACAAAGTTAGAAACACCAGATGACTTTAATAAATTTATGGATTCTCCTATTACAATAGAGATGAGTGAAAATAAAATAGCGGAGATTCTTGGGTTGGGTACAAATCCTACTGAACAGAAAAAGCAAATGATATCAATATTTAATGAAGCATTTGATTCATTACTTGAGACAATGCACTATGAAAGTGATCCTATAATTGTTGATACCATATATAGATATGGTGGATATGAAAAACTTCGTGAAACAATAAGACAAATTTGTGCGGAATCATTTAAAAATGAAGAAGAAGCATATATTGCAGGACAAATAGTCAGACAAAATTTAAATGGTACCACAAATTGTAGAACATACAATGATTTAATCCATATAGTAATGGGCTTATGTTCAAAATCATTAAAATAAATATACAATATTAATATTTAAATATTATAAATTTTTCTAGCAAAAAAATAAATTATATGTTTTTAAGCATAATAAAATATTATATGAGAGTAAAAGAGTAAGGAAAAATGTATGAATGTTTCACCTGTAAGTTTCGGAAAAACAGTAAGAGTTAATGCCACAAGTGATGTTGCGTTTGATATTGCAAGATTAGCAAATGAAAAGAAAGTTTCAAAATCAGAAAAAAGTGCACAAAAAGAAGTAAAAGCTATTTTTGATGATGTATCATTTGCTCCTGCACAAGTAGCTACATATACAAATCTTTGGGGAGAAGAAGAAGTATATATTGTTAGTGGTAAAGAAAGTAAAAAAATTGATTTATTAAATGAACAAATAGCAACCGGAATAATACAAGCAGGTGATTCTCTTTTACCTATTGGTAAGAGTGAAAAGTTTAAAAAATCTCTTGATAGACAATATAACAGATATCTTAATCAAAAAAGAAATTTTCTTTTAGATTCTGCTACTAACTTCAGTATAAGTGCAATCTATAATCCACAACAAACAAGGGTAAAATCTGTATCAAGAGAATATGATAGTGTATACGCTGTTGCGGGTACTGAACAACAAATTGAAGATATGAAGAAAATTATTGAAAAAACAAATGGTAAAGCAACTATTTTAGATGCTACTGAACTATATACTCAAGGTTTAACTAATGGATTATGTAATGCAGCTGCATCACAAGGTAAAAAAATAAATTTTGTTATTACAGGAAAAGAAGCAACCGATAAAGTTTCTTTTATGGATTATGGTTGGTCTTCTTTAAATGGTATTTCTAAAAGGATACAAAAATTTATATCTCTTGATAATGTCAAAGATAAGGTTAGACCTATACAAGAAGCAATGGAATATGATACAAAGAAAGGAATTAAATAATGAATGTACAGCCTATTAGTTTCGGAAAAGTAATAAGAGTAAATGGTACAAAATCTACTGCCCAAAATATTTTAGCACTTGCAAATTCAGATGTTACAAATAAAGCGCACCAATCAGTTCAAAGAGATGCAAAAAAAATATTTTCAGATAGAACAAAGAATGGCCCAGTTAGGGTTTTGACTCTAAATAAAGGGAAAGAGGTATTTCTATTGAGCGGAAAAGAATCAGAAATTGCAGCTGATACTGTTAAAGGAGCAAGAAAAGATATAGGTGTTGCTAAAATATTTATGACGAAGAAAGAACAGTTTCAAAATTTTCTAAGAAAAGTTACAAAGCAAACAAATGATGAAATAAGTTATTTAGTTAAAACAAGAAAAGCTCCTTATTCTATAGAAGTAATAGAACACAGAGGACAACATCGTATACATAAAGTTAATATTCAAAAATAATTCATTAAATTATATCAACAGGGTCAATATCAATTATCATTTTTATGTCATCTGCTATAGAAATATTTTTCATAAAGGTCGATACTATATATTGACCTTTTTTGTTCATTTTATTTTTTATTATTATTTGAAAACGATATTCTGAATTTAATTTATACATTATGCATTTCATTGAGCCATTTATTTCTATATATTCAGATAATCCCAATTTTGTTATTTGAGTTTTTAATCGTTCTGAAATTTCTTGTGCACATTTGTATGCTCTATCTTCATTTATAGAAGAAATTACAATTTTTATAATTTGACAAAATGGCGGATAATCAAACATTTCACGCCTATTAATTTCATTTTCATAAAATTCCAAATAGTTTTGAGATTTTGCATTTTCTATAGCATATAAATCAGGATTATATGTTTGGAAAATAACCTTTCCGTCAAATTCGCCTCGTCCGGCTCTGCCTGCTACTTGCATTAGTAATTGGAATCCTCTTTCGCTTGAGCGATAATCAGGTAATGAAAAACTTATATCGGCATCTACTACTCCTACCACTGTGACATTTTTATTATCAAGCCCTTTTGCTATAATTTGTGTACCTATTAAAATATCAATATCTCCATTTTGGAAACGCTCAAGAATTTCGATATATTTTGTTTTTGAAGAAAGTACATCCGAATCAATTCTTTCTATTTTTGCATTTGGAAATAGTTTTGAAGCTATATTTTCTATTCTTTGAGTTCCCATCCCTGACATTTTTATTTCCGTTGAAGAACATTTAGGACATTTATCAGGGAGTTTTTTTGTTGTATCACACCAGTGACATTTTAATGTTTTATCTGAATTATGGTATATCATTGGAATATCGCAGTTAGGACACTTTATGACTTCACCGCAGCTTTTACATTGTACACTTGTGTAAAAACCTCTTCTGTTCATTAAAAGAATTGTTTGTTTTTTATTTTTTAACGCATTGTTTACTGCATTTATTAAAGTATTGGAGAAAATGCTGCGTGATTCTTTATAGAATTCCTCACGCATATCTATAACTGTTACTTTTGCTAAATCTACATTATTGTATCTGTTTTTTAGTGTTATTAAATTGTCGGATGAAAGCGCTTTAAAATAAGAATTTATATCAGGAGTAGCGCTTCCTTTTATTAAGGTTGCATTATTTAATTCACATATTTTTTCTGCAACCAAACGTGCATCATATCTTGGAGAAGGTGATGTTTGTTTATAGGTGTTTTCGTGTTCTTCATCTATAATTACCAAACCTATATTATTTAATGGTGCGAACACAGCACTTCTTGCACCTATAATAATTCTGATTTTATTCTCTCTTAATTTATTCCATACATCAAATTTTTCGCCTTCCGAAATACTGCTATGCCAAACAGCTATTTCCTCCTGATTAAATCGTCTGATTAACCTTAAAGTTAATTGTGAAGCAAGTGCAATTTCGGGTGCTAAGAATAATATATTTTTACCTTCCTCAAGTGTTTTTTTGATTGCTCGGAAATAAATTTCTGTTTTTCCGCTTCCTGTAATGCCGTTTATTAATATGGATTCATATTGTTTTTTATCCATTTTTTCTGAAATTTTGTCAAAAGCAATTTGCTGTTCTTCTGAAAGAGGTGGAAAAGCATCTTTTTCTATATTTTTAAATACATTTAACGGATCTCGATAAACAGATTTTTCGGTTATTTTAACAAAACCATTTGCTTCCAATTTTAAAATAGTGGCTCTTGTTGTTTTTACTTCTTTTTCAAATTCAATTAGAGGAACCTCATTTTTATTTTCAAGCTTTTCCAATATTTTAATTTGTCTTATCGGGGCATTTTCCTTTGTTATAAATGAAATATATTTTTCTTTTTTTTCTTTTTGTACTTTTCCTGTATTTTCTTTTAAAAATTTCATTGGAACAGCAGCTTGTAAAACAGTATTGATATCACAACAATAATAGTTTGCAATCCAATCTAAAAGTTTAAGATAATCAAGTGAAAATACGCTTCTTTTATCTATAATTTTTATAATCTCTTTTGCTTTTATTCCTTCTTCTAAATATGAGGAAAACCCTGTGACAAATGCAACGATATTTTGTTTTCTGTATCCAAAGGGAACTAATACGGCTTGTCCTACTTTAATGTCCGCTTTCAAATTATCGGGTATTAAATATGAAAATGTTCTTGTACCAAGATTTATAACATCTACAAGGCAAAGGGCATATTTTTTGTTTTCTTTTTCTACTTCTTGCATAACTTTATTTTATCTGCTTTTTTATGAATTTCAAATAACAAGCAGACCTTTTTTGAATTTTATAATAAAAAATTCCAATATAAGTCAAATCATATCAAATTATGTTTGCTTATATTGGAATAAACATAATTAATTGTTGTTAAGTTTATTCTTCCAATTCAGAAGCTAATTCTTGCATTGCTTCTTCTACTGCATCTTTTAACAACATCAAATTATCAGGAGATACAGTTACACCTTTTTTTGTAGGAAGCCAAGTAGCACCTTCATCTGTTGTGTAATAAATTCTTAAATCTAAATATTTTTTGTCTTTATAAGAATTAATACTTATTTGTAATTGTTCAGTTGCATTTCTTGGAATTGTTGCTAATATTTTTGCTTCTTCTGCCATTTTATCTACCTCTTATATACCTATTGTTTTTTTATAATTCGGAACTTCAAATATTCTTGTATCAGCATCTTTGTTTGTGAATTTAAGATATTCTTCCATTGATTTATCTTTAGCATTATTGTAATAATCTTTGGAAATTAAGGCAAGATATTCTTCGTTCAAATCGCCTGAATAGTTTCCTAAAATCTTTGCAAATTTTGATATATTATCTTTGTTACTTCCTGCACCGTATGCTTTTGTTTTAGCATCAGTTCCTGACGGACGAATTTCTATAAATTTATCTGTAAATTTCAAGAATGTACCATCACCTACGAATTTTATATCAATTAAGTTATCAAAATTTAAAGTTGGGAATGTTGATTTTAAAATTGATTTTACATTATCTAAAGTAATTTTTCCGTCAAACTCTGCTAGTGCCATTGTTAGATAGAATAAATCATTTTTAGTTCTTAATGCTTCGCCGTCTTTTTTTGCTTGTGTAAGTTTTACAATATCAGGTTCTGATTCATTATAGTATGCAATATCTTCTCTCATATCATATTTTGCTATAATTTCATTCGAGTTGAATATTTCATCCAATGCAACTGATAAAGTTTTACCTTCAGCTTCAAGTTTTGCTGCTAGAGCGGAAGCAACTATAATTGCTTCTGAAGCACTTTTTTCTCTCATTGCTATTGCAATTCTGCCGGCTTTTGATTTTATTAACTCTTCGCTTCCTATAATCATTCCGCCTGATTCTTCTCCGCCAAATATCATTCTTGGATTTTTGCCAAGATTTACTTCATAGCCAAATACGTCAGTTACAATTACATCTTTTTCCGGATTATTGATTAACTGCATTTCAACTTTTTTCATAATATTTGCGATTTCTTTAAAGCCAACGGGTACATTTACAACTTTTATATTGTTATATTTAGCCCACTCATCCCAAGATTTTGCACTTGCTGTTGTTTTTATCATAAATCTTGGGTGATTATTCCATTGACCTGACGCTTTTAATTGTTTTGCCCAGAAATCCATAATCAATAAGAAAGATTGATTTGCTGTATATATGCATAATATTCTGTCATTATCAAGCTCAGAATAACTTATACCTGTCTTATCAAGAAAATCTATTGATTTTTTGTCTTCTATTTGGCATACGGTTAACCTGTCATGATCAGGGTCTGTAATTAAAACTACTGTTCCTATCGGATATTCTTTTAATTTTTTATCATAGTTCAATGTATCAATAACAGGGAAATATGAACTTCCATCTTGTTTTTTACCAAGTACTGTTGCATCAACAGAATAATCGTAAAAACATTTATTGCCTTTTGGGTCGGTATCATATTTACCTATTCCATGGAAGAATGGGTCTTCTTCTATATTCATCCAATCAAATTTTTCTGTAATATTGAATGCAGCTAATATTTTACTTAGAGTATTATATGCACTGCCGCCTACATTTTCTATAATAATTTTATTTTTGATTCCTTTTATTAAATCAAGATTTTCTTTATTTGCTACACCTTTTTCTAAATATTCTTTATATAAATCAATACCATTATTGATTGTTTTCATAAAGGATTCATTGATTAATTCGTCATCGGATTTTGCAATTCTAATTTCGTATTTGCCATCTTTCTCTACAAGGGCAAATATTTCTTTTATTTTATCTACAAATTCCATTGATTCTTCAGGTAAATATTGGCTGCCTTGAGAGTTTAAATCTTTTGTTGCATTCTTAACACTTATTCCGTGGCTTGAAGTTATATATTCACCGCCTAATAAATCAAGTTTAAAACATAAAAATGATGCAAGCCATATTGGCATTGTTTTTCTTTCATATGTTGTAAGAGTTTCTATTCCTTGTGCGGCTTGTACTCTTGCTATTAAATCTAAAAATTTATCGGAATTATATCTTACTTCTCTTCCTGCCAGTTTAATAAGATTCTTACCTTTGTACTTCTCTTTAGCAACTAATGCTTTTGCATATGTAGCAAGCATTATACCCATTATATTTATTGGGAAACGAACATCATATGGGTATAAGATATTTTGTGGACCTCTAATTCCTGCGGTTGAAACAGCGGCTTCTTTTTCATAATTTTTCAGCCAGTTATCTAAATTTAAACCTTCAGGATTTGTATTTGCATCATATGGCTTTAAATGTTCTTTCTTCAATACAAATACCATTTCATCTTTATTGTTTATATCTATATATTTATTGTTTTTAATGTATTCAGGAGTATTTCTTTCAACTGAATTATATAATTCTTGTTCTAATGTTTGGGCTATCATAACTATCTCCTTAGTTGTTATCATTGTTTATGATACTAAACACATACTGACATAACAAGTGCCTGTATAAACTACAATTTATCCCTTTTTACATATTATATAAATAGGATTATAAGTTAGATATACTTTATTGTTCTGTGAATAGTTTTCTTTATATTTTTGTTCAAAATCTTTTAGTTTTGTTTTTGTTAATTTAATTTCTTTTATTGCGTTTGTTCCGGTGTATTTTAAATGTTTTAAAACTTCCATTGGTGTTTCAAAATCAATTTTTATTTTATTTTCTTTCTTTATAATAATTTTTTGTGTATTTAGAAAGTTTTCCATTGATGATATAGAAGATATTTCGTTTCCAATATTAAATATAGATTTTATTTCTTTTAGATTATCTTCTCCAAAAATTGAAATTGCCAAAATACCATCATCATCTAAAGCATTTATTAATTTCGACAAAGTATCTTCTATGTTTGAACACCATTGCAGGCAGGCGTTAGAAATAATCAAATTATATTTTTTATTTAGGTCGATATTTTCAATATCCCCTGCAATAAAGTTGCATTCTTTATATATTTCTTGTACGTATTTTTTTGATTCCTCAACGATATCATTCAAATACAGTTCTGAAAATATGAGTTTGTTTCCTATTTCTTTTGTTAGTATTCCTGTGGCACAGCCAATTTCAAAAATTTTATTATATTCTTTCTTTGGAAGTAAATTTATTAATTCTTTTGCCATTTTTTTTTGTACTATGGCATTTTCATCATATGTTTTTAAACTCTTTTTAAATCTTTTCTTTACGAGCGATTTATCAATCATATAAAATCACTCCAATTTTTGTAGGAATCAAAAATATAGTGCGAATTTTCTATTTCTTTAATTTTTATATTTTTTTCTGCCCAAAAGTTCAACATATTTTTAAATGGGAATATTCTGTCTTTTATTGATAAAAAAGCAGTATCGAATGGTAGAAAGTTATTTACTTTTAAATCTCTTATCGCAATTAATTCTTCTTTTAGTTCGTTAAGTGAGCGAGAAGTATATTCTTGTAGATTTTTTGTTGCAGAAATTTTCCTCATAAATTTAGAGCAGGACATTTCATTAAAATTAGCAACAGTCAAATCATATATGTTTTTGGGAATCCCGTAATTATCATCTATTGGTTTTAATGTTCCATTGATTGCAATATATCTGTTAAAATTTTTATATTGTTCATAAAAATAATTACAAACAAATACGCCCATTGACCAAGCTATTAAGTATTTCTTTTCATAATTAGAAAAATCAAAATCAGGTGTTTCTATAGTTCTATAATCAAAAAGTGTTAATATATCATAATTTTGTACATATAAATCAGAAACGATTTTCTCATCCATTCCCCAACCGTTAAAAAATACAATAAGATTTTTATTATTTTCTTTATTTAACCATTTATATTGCATTATAAAACCTCTTTTACCGTATCAATTACAGTTTTAAATTCATCAAAAGTAATATCAGCTGTTAAAGATAATCTTAAACGTGATGTATTTACAGGTACTGTAGGTGGTCTTACAGGTAATATATAAAAGCCTTTTGCCCTTAATTGTTCTGCTATTTTGACTGTTTTATCATTTTTACCTATAATAACGGGCACTATCTGTGTTTCACCATTGTCTTTTATATAATTGTGTGCTTCTTTTATAAGCGTATTTAATTTTTCTGCTTTTTGTCTTACTGTATTGAACTTCTCCTCAATTAAGAAATTTGACCACATTATATTTACAGGCGGAATAGCTGTTGAAAATATGAATGAATTTGCTTTGTTTATTAAGTAACCAATTATTGTTCTATTTGAAACACAAAAAGCTCCCATTGAGGCAAATGATTTTCCCAATGTTGCCGTAATTATATCTACGTCATTTAGGATGTTATCTCTATCTGCAATTCCTGCCAGATTTTTACCATATATTCCAAAAGCATGTGCTTCATCTATCATTAACAGACAATTATATTTTTTCTTAAGTTCTATCAGTTTTTTTATATCTGCAATATCGCCATCCATACTAAAGACAGACTCTGATATTATTATTGCTTTTTTATATTCATTTCTGTGTTTTATTAAAAGTTCTTCTAAGTTATTGTAGTCAAAGTGTTTGTATCTGAAAAATTGTGCTGATGATAATCTCATTCCATCAATTATGCTTGCGTGATTTAGTTTATCAGAAAAAATCACGTCATCTCTATTTACTAATGATGATACAACGCCTAAATTGCATTGGTAGCCTGTATTAAATATAAGACAAGCTTCTTTGTTAAATATTTTTGCAAGATTATTTTCTAATTTTTTGTATACTGTTGATGTTCCGGTTAGTAATCTTGATGAGGTTGAAGATAATATAAATTCTTCGTGATTTTTATATTTTTCTATAAATTCATTAAGTAAATCTCTATCGGTACTAATATTTAAATAATCGTTAGAAGAAAAGTTAAGCAGATTTCTTCCGTCAATAGATAAATATTTACCTGTCTTATATTCAATATTATGAACTTGTCTGAAGCTATCTTTTTCTACAAGTTTTTTTATTTCATCATCATAAAAACTCATAACTTAAGTATAGTTCAAACTAAATTATATTTACAGGTTTATGATATTAAAATCTTCACCGATTGATTCAAAATGCTTTTTCATTAGTTCTGTATGACAGCTGAAAAATAAAATCTGATTTGTTTTTGAAAATTCTTTAAGACATTTAATTGCATTTTTAGTTCTTGTAAAGTCAAAATTTACAAAGGCATCATCTATAATTAACGGTAAATCAACTTTTCCGTTTGGCTTTAAAGTTATTTTATCTTTTGAATAATTTGAAGCATAGCCAAGTCTTAAAGCTAAATATAATTGTTCTTTCGTTCCTCGAGATAAATCCTGCCATTTTTTTGTAATTGTACATTCTTCATTTTGAATTTCCATAAGGTCTAAATTGATTTTGGAATATTTGCCATCTGTCAATATGGAAAGATATTTTTGGGCATTTTTTAAATCAGGTTGAGTTTCATTAAAACTATTTTTCGCTTTTTCTATTAATGAAATTATTACCTTGTTTTTTATCAGTTCTTCAATCTTTTTTCGGTATTCATCTAAATATATATTTTTTTGAATTTTTAAATCATTTAACCCTTCAAAACTTTCAAGTTCTCGTTTTTTAAATTCAGCTTCTTTTTTCTTGTTTAGTATTTCTTTTTTACTATTCTGAAGTTCTTCTATTTGTATTTCAATATTTGTATTGTAATGTTCTGAATTATGAATATTGAATTTTTGTTTTTCTTCATCAATTTTATTTATTTTGTCTTGTAAGTTATGAATTTCTGCAAGCAGAATATCTAACTGAGTTTTTATACCGGAATTTTTTTCGTTTTCAGCTTTTATTTTTCCAATATTATCTTCATATTTTTCACTTAATGAAATATTTATTTCGTTATTAAGAATAAATGAATTAAATACATTTAATATTGAATTATTTTCATTTGAAAGGTCATTAATTTCTTTGCTGATTATATTTTTTTCTTTTATATCTTCTTTTAATACTTTTATTATATCTATAACTTCAAGATATATTTTTTCATCTATTTTAAGGCTGTTTTCTTCTGATTGAATTAGATTTATTATTTGAGTTTTTATTTCATTAATTTTTATTTGTATTTGATTTAATTTTTCATTTATCTTTTCTGATTTTTCACTATTATATTGAAATTCAGACTGACTTTTTGTCAGAATATCTTCAATATTTTTATTATTTTGAATTTTAGACCAAATTTCTTGTTTTAAACTATCAATTTTTACAGGGAGATATGAACTTTCTACATTATCAATTTCAAAGTAATAGTCTTTGATTTTTTCTTTTAGTGAAATTAAGATATTGTTTTTTTCTTCTTCATCCTTATTTATTTCATCATCTTTTCTGTCTTTATAACTTGCAATTTTTAAAGTGGCAAACCCAGATGCAGATATTACTGCCATCATAATTGCAAAAATTCCAGCAATGGGAACTTTTTGATAAAAACTAATAACAGCACTTAAAACAGTCATAACAAATAAAACTGCAAATAATATGAGTAGGTTTTTGTTCGCATTAATTCCACTCGCATTAATTTTAGTATTTTTTTCTGTATTATTTATCTTTGATAATATAAAATTATAATGTTTCAAATTTTCATCGATAAAATTATATAATTCTTTTAATTTTTCAAATTCTTCTTTTGGTATAAGTTTATCTTTTAACGGTAAAATATCGTGTTTTAATTTAAGAAGAAGTTCTTCTATATTTTCTTTATTTGCACTTAATGCTATTAGTTCTTTATCTAATGTTTCTTTTTTAGACAAAGAATCTTTTATTTGTTTTATTTTTGAATAGTCTAATACAAAATTTAATACATCTGTTTCACTCATATTTAAAGCAAAATCAGCTTTTAAATAGTTCATATTTAGATTTATTTTCGATTTCAAAGCATCCAGTTTTACTTGATTTTTCGAAAGTATATTTAAATTAGATTCATATTTACCTGCATTATGAATGATAGATACATAAGTCTCTCTATCTTTAAAAAATTTTTCATTAAAGTTTAAAAATAAACTGTTATATTCTTCTTGCGTAGTATTTAATTGTTTTTTTAACTCTTCACCTTTTGTACAAAGATTTAGATATTCTTCATATTTAAATATTTCATCAAGTTCTTCATTTGCTGCTTTTATTGATTGAACAGCATCATTATATAATGCTTCCTTGTTAGAAAGTTCTTTTATTTGGGAGTCTATTAGCGAGATTTTATCAAGTATAGAATTTGTTTCTTTTGTTAATCTGCCATTATCTCCCAATATTCTTTTTGTTCCTGTTTTTACTTTCTCTATATAATCAGATAATTTCTCACCTGATGGATCTTTTATAATATCAATCAAGGTTGAAGTGTCTTTATTTTGAATGTTCATTAAATCATCCAAATTAATTGTAAAACCTTGTTCAAAATATCTTTGATTTATGGTTTTTTCAATAAATCCGTAATTAATCTCCGAATTATTTTCATCATATAATTTACATCTTTGATCTTGAGAACGATGGTCTTTTATATCTGTTCTATATTTTGAGTGATTTTCATTATCAATAATACTGAAATAAATTTTTCCTGTATCAATACCTTTTACTCTAAAAAAGCCTTCTTTAATAAATTTCATTAAAGAACTCTTGCCTGCTTCGTTATCTCCGCAAATTAAGTTTAGTCCTTCTGAAAAGTTGTAGTTAATACCGGTTTTGATATCTTTATCGCTTTTTTCTATTATTATATTTTCTATTATTAATTTGCCCATAGACTAATCCTCTTTGCTTTCGGATTCAAATAAAAAGCTGCATAGATTTAAACATTCTTCCTTTGACTTTTGCAATATATTTTGAGCAAATGAATTATAATCTTGCTGTGTAAAATTACAAGAAGCTATATGATTTTTATATTTTTCTTCTGTTTCTGAGTATACTTTCTGAATAATATCCTGATTTATTGCAGTATTATATACTTTACCGACAATACCTTCATCTTCCTTCAAAATATTTTCATCTATATTTGGTATTGTTTCATTTATTATTTGCGAAATATATATCTTATTGTATGAATTTGTTTTTATTCTATCAGCGATAACGTTATAAAATTCATCATTTAATTCAGAATAGAATTTTGTATATCCTGTTAAATTTAGTCTTATAAGGAATAGTTCACATAAATTTTTATCCTGATTCGTTACTTTATATAATTCGTCTTCAATTTTTGATAAAACATCAGTAGTGTCATTAATAAAAGAAATATCGATATCTATATCCTCAAATCGAATTATATCCATAGGAATAAAATTGTTTTTTATTATTTTATTATTCTCTACTTTTATATATCTTATGCCATGCGGACCTGTTTCTTTAGTATTTCTTCCTTGAATAGTACCTGCATATTGAATAGTATCATCATTTAAAGAAGGAACATGAATATGTCCTAAAGCCCAGTAGTCATAACCAAAACTTTTTAGTTCATTAATATTACAAGGTGCATATGGACTTATTGCGTCTGCATTTAAATCACAATGTAAAAGACCGATGTTAAAAGTATTGTTATCTGTGACTTTGCTAAAATAATTTAATGGATTTTCATTCATTTTTTCATCTGTAAAACTTAATGAATGCAAACAAGCAACTTTCTCTCCATTTTTATTGTATAAATCGATATCTAAATATTTTGGAGTGTTTAGACCAATAATTTTTATTTTAGAGTCAATATCATAATTAAAAGTATTTTTGTTATAAGAATTAACACAATCGTGATTACCACATATTAAATATACATCAATATCTGCATCAGCAAGTTTTTTTAATCCTTCTTTCAGAATTAATTTTGATGAAAAATCTTGTTCGTCTGAATCAAAAGTATCACCTGCAATGAAGACGAAATCGACATTCTTTATTATTGCGTACTCTATTGCATTGTAAAAAGCTTTTTCTACAGATGTTTTATATAGATAGTTAATTTTTTCGTCATATGCAAATTTCGACAAGCCTGAAAAAGGTCGTCCTAGGTGAATATCAGAAATATGAATAAACGAAAAACTCATAATTTTACAACTTTATATATATAAATGATAAAGATTATTTTCTTGTAAGTCAATTATTTTTGGAGTTCTTAATTTTTTTAATTTTGATTAAAGTTTTTTGCTTCAATGCCGATTAAGAATAAAAAGTAGTAAAGAAGGAAATATAACTGTGGAAATTAATAATTGTCCAATTAAAGGTAGTAATTTAAATCCGAATGAAATAAAAACAAAATACGAAAAAGACGATATTGATTTAGAAGATATAAGTATTTTATATACAACAGAAAAGGTTGAGAAGGATAGATCCACTTTTAGTGAAACATTTAATGAAGTATCACTTGATAATTCTGAACAAGGAGAAAAATTTCTTTCAGGATTAAAAGACAATAAGGATGTTCTATGTAGTGAATTAGGACTTACATCAGAACAATATGATAGTCTTGCTTGCGTTGCATTAGCTCTTGCAAGTCAAGAAACAGGTATGGGAGAAGAAAATGGTTATGCATCTGAAAATAAAGGTCTTGGGAAATTTTTTAGAGGAATAATGAAACAAATTGACGTATGGCGAGGCGGTGCTTCTGCTTCATCCGGTTTGACCCAAATGAAAATCTATGATTTTCTAAATGGTGATAAATTAACAGATGAACAAAAAAATATACTTACAAATTACGGTATAGAAGCGAATGGTATAGCTAAAGATAATTTATATGCAAATCCTGATAAAGCAGCTATTGCTACTATGGTTGTTTTAACTTCTATATATGAAAATTATGATGATTACAAAGAAGTACTTTTGTCAGAACATCAAAAAATTGGAGAATCTATTGCCGAAGACCCAAGCAAACTTGAGGAAATTGAAGCAAGAGGAAATGAACTCCTTGATAATATTTATGAAGTTTATAAAGGAGCTTCGGATAGTCAAAAAATAGAAATTCGAGAAACTTTTAAACAATGGTTTTTATCAACAAATGGTTCTAAAGTTGGGGATAAAGGTGTTGATGATGAATATAATGAAGAAGTTCAATTAAATAAGTTAAATGAGCTTCTTGCTGATAATTCAGCTGATTTTAAATTAGAAGAGGATTCTTTGCACTTTATCAGATATGCATTAACTGCTGAAGGTCAAGAAATGAATGTTGCTGAATATTGTGCTTATGGTTGGAATAAAGGGACTGGCACTACAGGCATGCAATTAGATCGAATGCTTGCTGAAAAAATAGGAACAATTCTATACAATCCTGAAGATTTTGATTATGATCAATTTACAACTAATGTTGCAATGTTAGCTGATAAATATGCAGAACAATCGGTAGGTTCTGATGGTATAGAAGCAATAAACGATTCTTTTATTGACGAAACTACATAAAGAAATCCTTTATAGAAAATCTATAAAGGAGTGTTGTTGATGATAAATCAAATATATATTATCATTTTGTAGTCTCATTGTCTATAATATTTGATTAAAATGTTTTTACAGAAGAAACCGCTTCTATTATGAAGCGGTTTCTTTGATAAGTATTAGTTATTATTTAATTGTTAGTTTTTTTCTTGATTCCTTTTCTAATGCCCGTTTAGGAAGCACTATTTCCAAAATACCGTTTTCTAATTTAGCTTCAGTTTTTTCAGTATCAATTTCTTCATTGAAATATACGGTTCTTGAAAATTCGCCATATCTGAATTCGGATTTTTTATAAGATTTATCTTCTTCATTTTTTTCTTCTTTTTTATGAGCATTAATTGAAATGTAATTTTTATCAATATCAATATCCAAATCTTCTTTTTTGATACCCGGTAATTCTGCTTTTACAACATAATTTTTACCTTTGTCTTCCATTTCTATTGGCATCGATAATTTATCCATTTCTTCCCAATAGGCAGCTTCAGGGAAATAGCTGTCAAAGTGTCTGTTTAACAAAGAACTAATTTCATCATTCACTGTTCTTATAAAATTGTCTGGTGTTTTTTTTACTAAGAATCTCATAATCTATCTCCTTTCGATTTCTTACTTGCTACATTTATATTATTTATCTGTTTTGCAAAAATC
>CALUQL010000043.1 GCA_944322895.1 Candidatus Gastranaerophilales bacterium | reverse complement strand
AGAGCAACAAAATATATAAAATCTATCGTCACAAGTAAAACACAAATTAAATATACAAGAGAAGT
Organism: Candidatus Gastranaerophilales bacterium; assembly: GCA_944322895.1. Lineage (GTDB taxonomy): Bacteria > Cyanobacteriota > Vampirovibrionia > Gastranaerophilales > Gastranaerophilaceae > Avigastranaerophilus. Next base: position 16,077 of record CALUQL010000043.1, on the reverse strand, counting down.
ATTTATATGGACGCAAGCTACAGGTTTAAAAATCGGAAATGATGCAATTTTAAATACAACCAATCCAAACAAATTAATTGAATATATAGAGAAATATGACAAAGATGCAGTATTTATTCTATATGATTTTCATGTATTTTTCGGTATAAAACATAAAAGTGCAGATTCAACTATTGTACGTGCGTTAAGAGATTTAATCCCAATATTAAAAACAAGCAAAGCAAGAAAAAACATAATCTTTATATCTCCAGATTTAGTTATTCCGGACACTCTTCAAAAGGATATCGTAATATATGATTTCCCATTGCCAAAACTGGAAGATATAAAAGAAAAACTTAACAGAATGTTATCTGTTAATAGACGCATAGATACTGATGAATTAACAGATGAAGATAAAGATAAATTATGCAAAGCAGCATTAGGTTTAACAATGCAAGAAGCAGAAAATGCTTTTGCTTTAGCAATGGTTCAAGACGGAACATTAAACAAAAGTGATATCCAAATAATACTTGAAGAAAAAATGCAAGTCATAAGAAAAACAGGATTACTTGAATATGTTCAAAGTGACATGGGAATAAACGATATAGGCGGTCTGGATAATTTAAAAAAATGGTTATTAAAAAGAAATAATTCTTGGTCAGAAAAAGCTAAGAAATATTGCCTGCCAGCTCCAAAAGGTGTTCTTGTAACAGGAATCCCAGGCTGCGGAAAAAGTTTAACTGCAAAAGCAATGAGTACAATTTGGCAGCTACCTCTTTTAAGACTTGATTTAGGTAAAATCTTTAGCGGTTTAGTAGGAAGCTCTGAAGAAAATATGAGAAAAGCTATAGCTACGGTTGAAGCAGTAGCACCTTCAATTCTATGGGTTGATGAAATTGAAAAAGGATTAAATGGTGTTGGTTCAAGTAATGATAGTGGTGTTTCTTCAAGAATTTTCGGAACATTCTTAACATGGATGCAAGAAAAAACAGCACCTGTATTTGTCATTGCAACAGCAAATGATATAAGTAAATTACCGCCTGAACTTTTAAGAAAAGGGCGTTTTGATGAAATATTCTTTGTAGATTTACCAACTTTAAATGAGCGTAAAGAAATATTCAAAGTCCACTTAACCAAAAGGTTAAAAGATGCCGAAGTTTGCGGAAATATAAAACCTGATGACCAGAAATTTATTAATCTATTAGCCCAAAAAACAGAAGGTTTCATAGGTTCAGAAATTGAACAAGTTGTTATTTCCGCATTATGTGATGCTTTCTTTGAAAACAGAGCATTAGAAACTAATGATTTTGAAAAAGCAATTAAAAATACAGTACCATTATCTACAACACAAAAAGAACAAATTCTTGCAATAAGAGAATGGGCAAACGTAAGAGCAGTATGTGCTTCTTCTAAGGAAAATATTGAAAACTATAAAAATATTGTTCAAGAAGAAGAAGATATAACAACCGCAAGAGGCGGAAGAAGACTTGATATATAGAGGTTTAATATGTCTATTACCGTAACATCAATTCCTATTTTATTATTATCTGAAATTGTTCCCGAACTTACAGGTGCAATAAAATATCATAAAGGTATTGAAACATCTAACCAAGATTTTAAAGAAATTAATTTTGACACAATAATTATGGATAAAACAATTCTATTAAAAACTCTTATAGAACATGAAATGCAAAATATAGTAGAAAAGGATAACAGAATACTTTGTAATTGTGAAGATTTTTATCTTGAATTTTATAAGATTAACGAAGAGAAACCTTACAATTTGAAAATATCTTGCTTTGAACAAAAAAATATAAAAGAATTTGTAAATAATATAAGTTCGCAATATTCAATAAACACACAAGAAGCTTCATATAATAAGATAAAAGAACGATTAAAAGAACAAAATCTTGAAATAGAAGATGAAGAAGTTTTTGAAGATAATACTATAGTTTTAACTGTTAATCTGGAGTAAGAATGACAAAAAAACAACTAAAAATAAAACTTATGCCTAACGGTGAAATTCAAATGGAAACTATAGGAATAAAAGGACAAAAATGTCTTGAATATATTCCTTTGATGGAAAGTATTGCTGATATAAAAATCACAGATAAAAAATTAACAGAGGAATATTATGAACAAGAAGAAATAATAAACACAGAAGAATATGAAATTCAAACAGATTACTAAAAGGAAGAAAAATGAAGGTCTGCAAAGAACCGTTTGAAAACATAGAAATTACAATTGATGGCAATGTTTATTTTTGTTGTTCCCATGATATAGAAGGGAAATCAATAGGGAACATATATTCTCAATCATTTGAAGAAATATGGAATTCGCCAAAAGCAATAGAAATCCGGACTCAAATTCTAAATAATAATTACTCTTATTGTAATCCGGAATTATGTTACAGATTGTCAAATCCAAATGTATATTTTGATGAAAAAAAAGATTATTTTACCGAAACTTTAAACAGATATCCTAAAGAAGTTAAACTTATGCACGACAGAGAATGCAATGCAAATTGCATATTTTGCAGAAAGAAAATATACAGAAATTCGAAAGAGGAAAATGAGAAATTCAATAAACTAATAGAGACTCATTTTTTCCCAATTTTAAAAGATGCCGAAAAAATAATACCAAATGCAATTGGAGATGCATTTGCAAGCAGACATTCTCGAGATTTAATAAAAGCAGTTGCTGAAAAATATCAGAATATAAAATTCGAACTACTTACAAATGGTATACTTGCAACTCCTAAAATAATAAAAGACCTTGGTATTGAAAATAGAATGGATACAGTTTTCGTTTCTTTTCACGCAGCAAGTAAATCAACATACAATAAATTGGTTCATAACGGAAATTTTAATATGGTTATGAAAAACATAAAATATCTTTCAGATTTACATAACAAAGGTATTTTAAGAGTTCTTCAATTTAACTTTGTGGTAAACAAATATAACTATAAAGAAATGAAAGATTTCATAAAACTGGCAAAAGAACATAATGCCACACCAAGTTTTTGGGAACTAAGAGATTATAATGAGGATATCCATGAGAAATATGAAGATTTAGCAATTCATTTACCTACGCATCCAGAGCATAAAAAACTATTAGAAGTACTGAATGACGAAATTTTTGACACACTGAAAGAACATGAACTTTTTCCCGTTTTAAGAAATCTAAGAAGAAAGAACTAAATACCGAACCTTTTATAAATTTCATCAATATTATGAAGATAATCATTAATATCAAAACAACTTTCAATTTCTTCCTTATTTAGTTTAGAAAGTATATCCTTATCATTCATAAGATTATCAATAAAACTTCCATTATTATTAAATGCATCCAGTGCATTTCTTTGTACAATTTTATATGCATCTTCTCTAAGCAAACCTTTGGAACATAACTTTAATAATACTTTTTGAGAAAAAACTATACCGCCGAAAATATTGGTATTTTTTAACATATTATCTTCATGTACAACAAGATTTTTAATCGTTCTTTCAAGACGTGATAACATATAATCGATTAAAATGGTTGAATCGGGAAAAATAATTCTTTCAACACTGCTATGAGAAATATCTCTTTCATGCCATAAAGGAATATTCTCCATAGCTGCAACAGAATTTGAACGAACAACTCTTGCCAAACCAGAAAGATTTTCTCCGGATATCGGATTTTTCTTATGAGGCATAGCCGATGAACCTTTTTGTCCTTTAGAAAAACCTTCCTCAACTTCTAAAACTTCAGTTCTTTGAAGATGTCTCAATTCAACTGATACTTGTTCAATAACCGAAGCTATTAAAGCTAAAGCTTGATGATATTGTGCGTGGATATCTCTTGCTATTACTTGAGTTGAAAATTTAGCAGGCTTTAAATTTAAAAATTCACAAGCTATTTTTTCAATTTCAGGAGAAATATTACTGTATGTTCCGACAGGTCCTGAAATTTGACCAACTTTTGATTCTTCCAATGCCTTTTCGAAATTTCTTTTATTACGTTCAAATAAATCTATCCAACCGCATAATTTAACACCAAATGTCATTGGTTCAGCATGCACTCCGTGAGAACGGCCTATACATATAGTTGTTTTATGTTCTTGCGCCTTTTCTTTTATTGCTGCTATTAAATCATCTAAATCTTTAAGAATAATCTTACCTGCATCTTGCATTTGAAGCGCTAATGCAGTATCAATAACATCACTACTGGTCATTCCCATATGAATATAACGGGAATTTTCTCCTACATTTTCATTTACATTTGTTAAAAAAGCAATTAAATCATGATGAACTTCTTTTTCTATTTCATCAATCCTATCAACTGAAAAAGAAGCTTTTGAAATAATATCATCCAAAACCACTTGAGATATTTGACCGAGTTTATTATAAGCTCTGCATACAGCAAGTTCAACATCAAGATAATACTTGAACTTAGAATCAAGCTCCCAAATTTTACTCATTTCTTCTCTTGAATATCTTTCAATCATAATTATATCCTTTAACACTTTATATATATTATAATAAATACTATCTAAGATAAAATCTAAATATTATATAAAATAACGAATATTAAAAATAACAATGAAAAAAAATATAATAAAAATTATAATATTAAATATTATATTACTAGCAATAATTTTATTTATAGCTGATTATTGTATCTATCTAAAATACAAACAGGATTATGTTAAAAACTCAGACTCTGAAAGTTTAAAAAAACATCCACCTATCTCATATATTGACAATTATAAAGATAATTATTCACCACTAAGTTATATATTTCAAGAAAGAAATAAGAATAATTTTAATTATTTAAGAAAGAATATATACAATACAAGTTATAATAAAAAAGGATCAATCATATTTTTTGGTTGTTCTTACACTTTTGGAATAGAATTATCTGACGAACAAACATTAAGCAATAAAATAGCAAAGAAATTAAATATAAACGTATACAACTTTGGAATTTGCGCATCCGGTATCCAACATATGTTATCATTTCTTCAAAATAACAATCTTTATAGTTTTATAAAACAAGAACCCAAATATGCTATATATACAATTATCCCTGATCATTTTGTGCGTCTAAAAAAATATATTTTTCCTAGCCCAATAATGACAAATGGCATAAACCTACAATACGAATTAAAGAATAATAAACTCGAAAAAAAATATATTCCACTCAATATATTTTCGAAATCTTTTCTTGTTAAAAGTTTTTTTTACCAAATAGACACAAAAATAAATGATTCTGAACCAAATACAAAAGAACAAAATAACATATTAGCATACTATATATTTACAGAAAGTTTCAAAATATTAAAGAAAAAATATCCAAATATAAAATTTATAATATTAAGATATGAAACAGAAGAAGACTTAGCAGAAGAATATGAAGATAAAGAGATATGGGAAAATTTAAAGAAACAAGGAATTATAATAATAAATTCTTCAGACTTAATAGGAAGAAAATATAAGTATGCATCAGAAGATACTTGTGAAGATAATTATCATCCATCAGAAAAAGCTTGGGATTTATTAATACCTAAATTAATTGAAAAAATAGAATTATAGCTGTAAATTTTTCGTTAATAAATATTTATTTTACAATACTCTTATAGTAAATTACTCTATAGCTGAGAAAAGATAGAACTATTCGTTCTATAAATGATTAAAAGGAGATTATTAATGGAGAAAAGACAACCGTTTTTTTATGATATTACGTTAAGAGACGGTAATCAATCTCTTAAAAAACCTTGGAATACAAATGAAAAAGAAATAATCTTTAATCATTTGGTAGAACTTGGAATACAAGGTGTAGAAGTTGGTTTTGCGGCAGCCTCAGAAATGGACTTTGAAGCTTGCTCAAAATTAGCTCAAATAGCACCTGATAATGTAGTTATTTCAGCCCTTTCAAGATGTGTTGAAAATGACATTATCAAAGCAGCTGATTCAATCAAAGCAGCTGAAAAACAAAGAGTACATACATTTATTGCGATGAGTCCTTTTAATATGGAATATGTACTTAATAAATCGCCACAAGAAGTAAGGAAACAAGCAATTGAAGGTGTAACTTTTGCAAGAAAAATAATGGGCAAAAAAGGAGAAGTTCAGTTTTCTGTTGAACATTTTGGTGATTGCCATGAAAATATTGATTTTGTCATAGATACATTAAAAGAAGTTGTAACCGCAGGTGCTAATATAATTAATTTACCCAATACCGTTGAAAGAGTGAGACCTAAAAAATTTGTAGATTTGGTTGAAAAAGTTTATAATTCACTACCTAAAGATATTATAATAGCTGTTCATAATCATAATGATTTAGGAATGGCTACAGCTACAACAGTTGAAAGCTATTTTGCAGGTGCAATCCAGCTTGAATGTGCATTGAACGGTTTAGGAGAACGCGCAGGAAACACAAATTTATATGAAGTAGCTATAGCACTTCATAATTCAGGCGTTAATGTTCCTTTGAATCTTGAAAAAATATATGAAACCGCATTAATCGTTTCTGATATGTCAAACGTAAAAATATATGAGAAAGCAGCATTAATAGGACCTGAAGCACTTGCACACAGAAGCGGAATTCATCAAGATGGAGCAATAAAAACAAAGGATATGCAAAAAGGTGCATATAGACCTATTCATCCATCTCTAATTGGAAGAAAAGATGACGAAAAATTAGGATTTACATCTCAATCAGGTAAAACTGCAATATTTGAAATAATAACAGATGCAGGATACCCAATAACAATATCAGAAGCACAAAGAATAGCTCCATTTGCAAAAGCAGAAGCTGAAAAAATCGGTGAACTTTCAACCAGAAATGTTATTGATATTTATTATAATAATGTTCTTAATGTCAAAGGAGCATTCAAATTATGCAGTCTTGATAAAACTGAAACAGAAAATGCCCTATTACACTTTAAATACAATGATAAAGAATATAATGTTGAAGTATATGGTAATGGGCCGGTTGATGCCTGTATTAAAGCTATTCAAAAAGCAGGATTCAATTGTGAATTTTTAAACTATGAACAAAAAGCTCTCAATATGGGTTCAGATGCATCAGCTATGACAATTATGCATTTCAAAGCACCAAACGGGCAAACCATAATATCTAGAGGCTGTGATGAAAGTACCGTTATGGCTAACTTAAAAGCTATTTTCAACGGTTTAAATATTATGGAAAATATGAAATAAATCTCAAATAAAAAGGTATATATAATGAAAAAACTTCTAATATCTATTTTAGTATTATCTGTTCTTTTTAATTATACTATTCCGGCATTTTCATTTACCGGAGGTTTCATAACCAATCCAAAGATTCTTGATTCAATTCAAACAGAAAATATTGTTTCTGCAGATGTTGAGAAAAGACTTAAAACATCTATAGCTAAAGTATATGGCAATGAACAAGTTGATGAAATATATGTAAATATACTAAAAATAATAAAAGAAACTCGCTATAAAAGAAGCGAAAAATTAAAACAAGAAGACCTAAACAGAAGCAACGACTGGTATAAAGATGAAATTATATATATGTTTTATGTAGATCAATTCGGTGTTGATGATGATATGAGTCCGAATACTTTCTATAAATCGGTAAAAATGCTTCGATACCTCAGAGATTTAGGTGTTACAACAATATATATGCTTCCGTTTGCAGATTCTCCAATGGGTGATGCCGGTTTTGATGTAAAAAATCCTCGTGATGTTAGAAAAGATCTTGGCGGTATGCAAGAATTCATATTATTTATTACAGAAGCCAAAAGACAAGGATTTAAAATTAAATCAGATTTAGTATTAAACCATTTTTCAGAACAACACGAGTGGTTTAAAGAAGCACAAAATGGAGATTTAGATAAACTTAATTATTTTGTTGTATCAGAAAAAGAACCTGAAAAAAAAGTATATAAAGATGAGAAAATAGGCTACATAGCTGAATATAAACACGACAGTGGTAAAATATCAAAAAGAAGACTTATTTTCCCTGAAATAACAGAATCTAATTATAGAAAAGTAACAATTGAAGGCAAAGATTATTATTTATATCATACATTTTATCCTTTTCAACTTGATATAAACTGGGAAAATCCAAAAGTACTTTATTATAATCTTGAAACTATAGCATTTTGGGCAAACCTTGGCATTGATATTTTTAGGATGGATGCAATTCCATATTTAATTAAAGAAGAAGGAACAAATGCAGAGAATCTGCCCAAGACCCATGAGATAATAAAAATTTTAAGTACGTTCTTACAAGAAACAGCACCAAGAAGCGTTATTCAAGTAGAAGCATGCCAACCTCCAAAAAAATTACTACCATATTTTGGAACAGAAAGAAAAGTAGAAATAAATATTGATAACAAAATAAAAGAGCTTACAAGAACAAATGAAGCTCAAATTGCATATCATTTTCCTTATATGCCTGCAATATGGGCAACTGTTGTATCAGGTGATAATTCATATTTTTGGAAAACTCATAAAAAAACACCTCAGATTCCGGATAGTGCAAGCTGGGCAGTCTTTTTAAGAGTCCATGATGAACTAACACTTGAAATGGTTAATAAAGAAACAAGAGAATTGTTATATGAAGATTTAGCCGATAAAGGAGCTGAATTCCGTAAAGGTTTTGGAATAAGCGGAAGATTAGCAAACTTTTTGGATAACGATATTGACAGAATTAATATGACATTTGCAATACTTTTATCTTTAAAAGGTATTCCAATTATTTATTATGGAGATGAAATAGGAAGTCAAAATAATTTTTCATACGCTCAAAGATGGGCAAAAATAAGAGAAAGAAGAGATAAAAAGAAAAATAAAAATTCAGAAATGCTTTCATATTTTGATAGCAGAGATATACATAGAGGTGCAATCAAAAGAAATACATTCTACCGTGCAATGTATAGAAATAATAACTTTAACAGTAAAATATATAAAAATGTTAAACGCTTAATTGAAGTTAGAAAAAATTACAATACAATTTCTCGTGGTGATTTTATAGAAGTAAAATCAGATAAACCACAAGTATTTTCTTATTTAAGAAAAGGAACATATGATAAAATTTTAATGGTAAATAACTTATCTGATAAAAAAGTTTTTGCAGAATTAGATACTAATCATCTTAATTTAAATGAAACCGATACCGAAATAAAAATGCAAGAACTAATAACCAAAGAACCAAAGATTTTTATTATTGAAAATAAGAAATTAATAATAAAGCTAAAACCATATGAAACAATGTGGTTAAGCTTCAAATAAAAAATTTCAATAATAAAAAAGACTCGATTTGTTAATCGAGTCTTTTTTAATTTTTTTAAAGAATTATTCTTTAGTATATTCTGCATCAATTACATCATCATCATTACTTGATTTTGCTTGTTCAGATGAAGCACTTTCAGAATTAGCACTTTGAGCACCTTCTTGTTGAACTTGAGAATAAGCTGCTTGAGAAATTGCATACATTGTTTGTTGTAAATCTTCAGAAAGTTTTTTGATTTCATCAGCAGATTTATTTTCTTTTAAAGCATCTTCCAAAGCTTTCTTTTGTTCTTCAAGTTTTGTTTTATCAGCTTCAGCAATTTTGCCTTCAAAATCCTTTACAATTCTTTCAGCAGAACTAATTAAGCTGTTAGCATTATTTCTGATTTCAGCTTCTTCTTTATGTTTCTTATCAATTTCAGCATTTGCTTCAGCTTCTTTAACCATTCTGTCAATATCAGCTTCTGATAAGTTAGAAGAGTTTGTAATTGTGATTTTTTGTTCTTTATTTGTAGCTTTATCTTTAGCAGAAACATTAACAATTCCGTTAGCATCGATATCAAATGTAACTTCGATTTGAGGAATACCTCTCATAGCAGGAGCAATACCTTCAAGTCTGAACATACCTAAAGATTTGTTATCTCTAGCCATTGGTCTTTCACCTTGAAGTACATGGATATCTACAGCTGTTTGATTGTTTTCAGCAGTTGAGAATACCTGTGATTTAGAAACTGGAATTGTTGTATTTCTTGGAACTAAAGGAGTTAAAACACCACCTAAAGTTTCAATACCTAATGTTAAAGGAGTTACATCAAGTAATACAATATCTTTAACTTCACCTGCTAAAACACCTGCTTGAACAGCAGCACCAACAGCAACAACCTCATCAGGGTTTACTGATTGGTTTGGTTCTTTACCAGTATATTCTTTAACCAATGCTTGAACAGCAGGAATACGAGTTGAACCACCAACTAAAACAACTTCATTTATTTCACCTTTTGATAATCCAGCTTCTTTTAAAGCATCTGCAACCGGTTTTTTACATCTTTCAAGTAAATCATGGCTTAATTCTTCAAATTTAGCTCTTGTTAAACTCATATCCAAGTGTTTTGGACCATTTGCATCAGCTGTTATGAATGGTAAGTTAATTGTTGTTTCAACAACAGAAGATAATTCACATTTAGCTTTTTCAGCAGCTTCTTTTAAACGCTGCATAGCTTGTTTATCATTTCTTAAATCAATACCTTCTTGTTTTTTGAATTCATCAACTAACCAATCAATAATTTTTTGGTCAAAATCATCACCACCTAAGTGAGTATCACCTGAAGTAGAAAGAACTTCGTGAACACCATCACCTATTTCAAGAACAGAAACATCAAATGTACCACCACCTAAGTCGAATACTAAAACTTTTTCAGCTTTTTCTTTTTCAAGACCATAAGCTAAAGCAGCAGCTGTAGGTTCGTTAACTATACGAAGTACATCTAAACCAGCAATTTTACCGGCATCTTTTGTTGCTTGTCTTTGAGCGTCGTTAAAATATGCAGGAACTGTAATTACTGCAGATGTAACTTTTTCACCTAAATAGTTAGATGCATCATCAGCTAATTTTCTCAAAATCATAGCTGAAATTTCTTGAGGAGTATAATCTTTACCATCAATATTCTTTTTATAATCTTCACCCATATGACGTTTAATTGAAATAACAGTCTTATCAGGGTTTAAAATAGCTTGTCTTTTTGCTAATTGACCAACAAGTTTTTCACCTGTTTTAGAAAAACCAACGATAGAAGGAGTTGTTCTTGAACCTTCTGCGTTAGCAATAACTGTAGGTTTACCACCTTCCATGACTGCTACAACTGAGTTTGTTGTACCTAAGTCAATACCTATTGTCTTTGCCATAATTTTATCTCCGTTTCTTTATTTTTTATTCACTATATTTTTTATAACACCTATTTTCAAATTTCCTGAAAAAATAAACAAAAAATTAATAATTGAAAAAATCATCAAATTAATATAAAAAATATCATTATATAAAATTCTGCTTATTAATTAAAACTATTGAGATTTTAATATAAAGTTTTTATCTTTTAATTTATTAAAATCAGGCTCCAATAATTCTTCTTCAGAGAATATACCACCATTATCTCTATAGGCATTTTCAAATGATTCTTTACTTGAAAACATAAAACATTGATTAATTTTATTTTCTTTTTCAAATTGATTTAAGAATATAATATATGTAGATTTTGGATACAACTTGTTTTTTTCTTTATCTTTAGGGCTGTAATATAATCCCCAATTATAATCATTCTTATATAATGCTTCATCAAGGATAATTATTTTATTATTAATATTCGCAAGTCTTATTGCTTTTTCATTCTTATAAATTTCAACCCTCCATTGTTTCATTTCATTTCTAAGATTTGAATAATAATCATAGATATTAAATCCAAAATAAACAGTTAAAATTGAAAATAAAAATCCAATAACCAAATCACTAATAAGTTTGTATTTTAAAAGTAAACTTAATAGACTCAAATTAAATGCACACAAAATAATATTAAACATAACATGCAAATCATAATGCACTACCCAATATTGTCCTTCAAAATAATGTGTCTTTCCAAGACCAATTAACATATAAAAGAATATTAAAGCTCCAATAATAAAACATATAATAAACTTAATTGTTTCTTGTACATCTTTGTAATTACCATATCTAATCAGAAGAAGAAAACTTTGAAGAATCAATAAACCATAGAATAAAATATGGTCTAAAATAACATAATTAAAATAACTTTTAGAAAAAGGTAATATCTGCTCAAATAATGATTTTATATAATTTATATCAATTGCAGAAGTTGATTTTCTTGTAAAAGCACCTGTTTTACATAAAATAAAAATACCTAAAAAGGAAATCAAGATTAATAACATATATAAAATAAAGTCTCTATTACACTTTAACTTTTTAAATGACAACAGAAAATAGATTAAAAAGCCTATAAAGGTTGATACACTAACAAACTCGTTTGATATACTGCACAAAAAAGAGATAATATATATACCCAAATAAATAATAAATGTCTTTTTTTCAATATTAATAAGTAATAAAGTAAACAAAACAACAAATAAAAAAGAAGGTAACAACATTCTAAAAAAACCTTCATATGTAAATAATAATAAAAATGGTTGTTGTTCTATAAACAAAAACAAAATCGATAACAAAAACAAAAAACTTATATGATATAACAAATTTAATCTTTTATTTCTGAATAATAAACTATTCCAGATAAATATAAATAACAAAATTGTAAAAGACTCTATATAACAAAAATAATTACTTTTAAAATAGCTCGGATGAATATTCAAATGTAATGGAATAAATACTGCGAAAAATTTGCATAAAATCGACGAAATAAATAATCCATTACTTGGAGATATAAATAATTCTTTGAAAGAATTACAATATAATTCAGTATCATCAGCAAAAATAAATGAATAGCAAAATAAATTCACTAATACAATGAACAAAAAGAAAAGAACTAATAAAAACAATGAAATATTAGCAATTTTTTTGAATTCAAACATACTTACTAATTTCGTTCTTTCTAAAAAAATAATATTAAGTTTAACATAAAATATAATTATTGCCTTAATAATATTATTAAGTCTATAATTTTAGTTATGAATATTGTTGAAAAATTAAAAAATCAAATAATAGTATCAGTCCAAGCAATGCCCAATGAGCCATTATATGAAGAGCAATGCATCATTGCAATGATGCAATCAGTAGTTAATGGAGGTGCTAAGGGCTTACGTCTGGCTGGAGCAAGAGATGTAAAAAACGCAAAGAAATTATTTGATATTCCTATAATAGGTCTTACTAAACCGGACAAACTGCCCGACAACTGGAAAGAAATAGTCTATATAACACCAACTCTAAAAGAAGTTAATGAACTTATCGAAGCAAATGCCGACATAATAGCAACCGATGCTACACAAAGACCAAGACCAAAAGAAAGTTTAAAAGAAATAGTCAACTATATAAAATCACACAATAAACTTTCTATGGCAGATATTTCAACTTTTGATGAAGGAATAAAAGCAAGAGAATTAGGATTTGATATAATTTCAACAACTTTATCCGGTTACACTCAATATTCAAATCAAAATATTGAAGGACCTGATTTTGAACTTTCAGAGAAGCTGGTAAAAGAACTTGATTGTCCTATTATTCTAGAAGGCAGAATTTGGGAACCAAATGAAGTAAATAAAGCATTTGAACTTGGAGCCCACAGCGTAGTTATAGGCTCTGCAATTACAAGACCTCAATTAATTACAAAAAGATTTTGCAATAGGAAATAATATGAAAAAATATATAAAAATTCTTATAAACTGTTTGATTTTTATATTAATTTTCTTAATTGCAGACATTATTTTCTTTTATATTATTGTCATACAAGAACAAAGTATTTATATATCCCAACAAAAGTATTTAAACTCAAAAGAAAAAATATTTTTACCTAAATATTTTATAAAACTAACAAAGTTTAAAGAAAGATATGAGATTTCAACAAAATATGAATTAAGACCAATACAGAATCCGGAAAGTAAAAAACGGCCAATATTAATTTTTGGCTGTTCATATGCTTACGGTTATGTCTTTGATAACAGTGAAACCATATCATATATTATGTCTCAATATTCAGACAGACCAATTATAAATAGAGCCATATCAGGTTGGGGTATCCAACACATGTTATATCAATTAAGAGAAGATAAAAAATATTTTTATTCCATAAATAAACCAAAATATATTTTCTATGTTCTAATGGACCATGGCAATCATTTTGGACGTCTCTTTTATACAACTTTTTCCAATATATCTAATAAAGACTACTATCTTACATACAAACAACAATATGATGACCTTGTAGAAAGAAAGCCTTTATTCAATATATATTATAATTTTGCTATTACAAGACATATATACAATAAAATAGTTAATAAATATGTTAATCACGTTGCATTTAAAAAACCAAATAAAAAATTCTATGATTTTTTAATTTTACATTTTTTAATCATAAATGAAGAAATAGAAAAAATATGGGGTAAAAACCAAACAGAAAATGCACCTAAATTTATCATTTTATCTTTCGAAGACAACAATGAAATATTTTGGAAAAAACAAATAGAAGAAGAAGGAATTAAGGTAATTAATATAGCAGAACTTATAGGAAAAAAAGACTTAGACAACCCTGAACTAGGATTTTTTGAACCAGAAATTGCAGGGCACCCAAACGGAAAATTATGGAAAGAAGTTATTCCAAAATTAAAAGAAATATATAAAGACTTATAATATTAGGAAAGAGAATTATATGAAAAAAGTATTATCAATAGATGTTGGCGGAACAAAATTAATATATGCAATTATTAATGAAAAAGGTGAATTTTTAAGTGAAGTAAAAAAAACTGCAACACCTAAAAATATCGAAGAATTAAAGAATACATTCAAAAAAATAATATCAGAGAATGAAAAAGAAGTTGATATTACAGCGTTTGCGACGGCTGGAGCTGTGAATATTGAAAATACAAAAGTAGAATCTTCAACTCCAAATATGCCTTTAGGATATAATTCCCTTAACTTTTCTGAATTAAGTTCAAAACCGGTATTTGTGGAAAATGATGCAAATGCTGCAGCTTGGGCCGAGTATAAAACAGGTGCCGCAATAGGAGAAGAAAATAATATAACAATAACCTTAGGTACAGGTATAGGTGGCGGGTTTATAGTCAATGGTAAACTTCTAAGAGGGAAATCTGGCAGAGCAGGTGAAGTAGGAAGTATGAAAATACAAGGCAGAGGAAGAATATGCACTTGCAAAAGAAAAGACTGTTTTGAAAGTTACGCATCAGGCTCCGGATTAAAAAAGACAGCTGAAGAAATAGCTAAAAATGATTCTATTTTCTTAACTAGCATCTATAAAACAAAAAATCCGGAAGAAATAACAACCTATGATATTATTGCTGGAGTTAAAGCAAATGACGATTATTCTTTAAAAGTTTTTAATATTTGGAAACAAGATTTAATAATTGGACTAATAAATATAACAAACATATTTGATTCTGAAAGTATCATTCTTTCAGGCGGCATGGGAGAATTTATAAACACAAAAGAAATAGAAGAAGCTATCAATTCAGAAATTGTTGTATCTCCGGTAAAAGTAAAGTTAGCAAAAGCTGGCAATTATTCAGGCATGATTGGAGCCGCTCTTTTAGCTTGCGAAAAGTTTTAGACACTAGAAAATATTTACTGTATAATGAACTTATATTTGAACTAAGAGGTTATTTATGAAAGTTGTACTTAATATATTATGTTGGATTTTAGTTGTGTTTTGTATGTATTTCCCATTTGCATACTTTCATAAAGATATGGATAAAAAAGAAGTGAAAATTAGTCACATTCTTGTTGAAACACAAGAAAAAGCACTTGATTTACAAAAAGAAATAAAAGAGGGAAAAAGTTTTGAAGAACTGGCAGAAAAATATTCATTATGTCCTTCAAAAGAAAAAAAAGGTGATATTGGTTATAATATGAGAGGAAGACTACTTCCCGAATTTGAAAATGCAGCTTTTAAACTAAATAATAAAGAAGTTTCAGAACCTGTTAAAACAGAAGAAGGCTGGCATTTAATAAAAATTTATGACATTAAATATTTTTCTGATAAAGAGAACTTTATACAAAAGATATTTAATATTTAGATTTATAACAGTAGATATATTAAATTGAATAATTTTCATTTTTTATATATAATCCTACTGTCAAGGT
>CALUQL010000042.1 GCA_944322895.1 Candidatus Gastranaerophilales bacterium | reverse complement strand
TAAAATCTCTATTTATAATAGACCATAAATATAAATTAAAGTCAATCAAGTTCGATATTAAGATAATATAAAGAAAAGCAAAAAGAGGCGGTTAAAAAACCGCCTCTTTCTCTTAATAATTTTATGCATTTAATATTGTTCTATCCGCATCTTTTCTTGTCATTGGACCATCTTGTCTCAGAATATTTGCGAAATAATCTAACTTATCAGTAATGGCAGAACGTCTTCCGTTTTGTTTTGCCTTAATCGCTTTACTTAAAGCATCAGCAATATTCAACCCCTTACCTTTTGATAAATTTTCAAAATATTTACGTTCATAGTCTTGAGGAGCTCTATAGGACCAATTACCATCTGTAGTATTTGGTACATTTATTCTTCTTCTGGAACCAAATATATCAGGAAGTGTTGCAAATTGATTTTTAGTTGTAAATAACTCAGCAAAAACTGCTTTAGATAGCGCTTCTTGAGAATGTTCCAATTCTTGCTTATTTAAATGCAAATCTTTTGATAAATAACCTGCTCGTTCTCTTCCGTTTTCAACTTGTTCAAGCAAACTATAATCATCGTGAGTACCTGGTCCAATTGTATAATCTCCAGGCTTCATATTTTGATACTTATTATCACCTTTTGATTCATAATATTTTACACGTCCCCAATTATCACCACCATATCTGGTAATATGAATTAAAGTAGTACCTAAATTTTTAACCGCATCTAAAGAATCATAAGAATTTCCACCTAACAATTCAAGAAGAACTCTATCATGAGGTACGTGATTTTCATCGGCAGCTTTTAGAACAATATCTTTTATAATCTGCTGCCCATTATGACCGACTTTAGGCTGATGATCAAGTTTACGACCCAACTTATTTCCATTAGAATCAAAAACATCTTTTCCTCTGTTTTGCCAAGGTTCACAAATCATTGGATTTATTAATTGCCATGCGGCATCTATTCTGACTCCATCATATCGTTTAAAGAATAAATTAAATTTATTATAAAGTAGTTCCCCTGCTTCTCCGTTAATCTTATCAAAATTAATAGCAGGTGACCAACAAGAATATTTTCCGTCTCCTATATCACATCCAAATTCATAATTCGGATAGAATGCTGATTTATGCGCCCAAAAATCCTTTTGAGAAAATCCAATCTGACAATCTCCATATATACTAATGCCTTGCTTATTAAATTTAGCTTTTGATTCTTTTTGTTGTTTATCTGCCATAAATTGAACAAATTTTTCAAAATCTACTACATTAGTTCCATCTTGATCTCTAACTTGCTTTAATTCCGCAATCCTTGCTTTATCTCCATCTTTGGTAGCAAATACATTTTGATCTCGATGGTTCCATGTTTTTATATCTTTAGACCCATTTGCTACGGCAGTTGCTTCATACAATGCATCACGTTCTAGCCAATAGCTGTTTTCTCTCTCAAATTGATTAAATTCTTTTTTCAATGGTGACGACTCATCCAGTTTTTCAAAACGGACATATGCTTTCTTTAACATTGCTCTTTGTCCATCTTCTGAAAAAACATTATCATAATTTACAGAATCATGATTTGATACTCTTGTCATATATGAAGAAGTTAAATCTTCTGTAGTCAAAAGATTTCCATAAGAATCTTCACCTAATTTATTTAAATCAATAATATGCATACCAAGAGAAAAACCAGTACCAGAATATGGAGAACGTACATAATTAGATATTTCTCCTTGTGGTTGTAACTGTATAGAATTTACTCCGCACATTACCCTTAATAATTCTGCTAAGTCTTGAGCTTCTTTAGAGAAACTCGTGCCTATTCCAGTGTCATTTTTTAATGAAGGCACACTAAAGTCAAATATTGTTGCTGTTGTTTTATCAAGTCCAAGCTGTCTTCTTGCTTCTTGTTGAACTCCCTCAAACTCCTTTGTCTCTTTTGTTGTTAATGCTCTACCAAATGATGGTGTACTGTTCACTGCAGAAATTTTCATACACATTCTCCTAATAAAATATATAAAGACCTGCATATATAATACATGTAAAAATTTTTTTTGCTAGTTTGTAACAATAAAACCAAAAACAAACTCAACGATATAATTTTATATATGAGAGAAGGTATCTATTTATTAATTATATTTATTTTAAGTTGTTTTATTTTATGCAATGGAGTTTTAGTTGCTGATGATATTTTTTTCTATTTCATACAAGATGGAATAAAACCCTATAAAAATTTTCTCTATGGAACTTGGATTATGGAATTTCAAAATATCCTTTTTTATTACATTCCATACTCTTTAAAAATAAATCTTAATGATTGGGCTTTATCTTTTGGAACTTTCTTTAAAGCAATTATTCTTACAAGCATAATATTTTTATATTACAGGACAGGACTAATAAATAAAACAGAAAAGAAAATTAACATTTTATCGTGCTCTATTATTTATTTTCTTCTGTTCATTTGTGCAAAAAAAATATTTTTTGTAGACTTTATAATATATTCTGGATTTTTTAGATTCACTTTGGTTTCTTTACTATTATTATTGTTTTTCTATTATTTCTATAAATTTTATATAAAAAAAGAAGACAAGATATTCCACATTATATGTTTATCCATTATCACAGCCAGTTCTTCTGAAATAGCTTTTTTTATTTTACTGGCAACAACTTCACTTATACTATTATATTCTTTATTTAACAAATTAAAAAAAAGAAAAAGAACGTATTTACTTTCTATGATATTCTTTTCAGTAATTGCTGGAACAGTAATTCTTGTAAACAACAAAGGTTTCCAAAACAATATTGACTATAAGATAATACACAACATACCTTTAATTGAAATATTTACAACTTCTTTTCTGGATTTCTCTAAACTTTTTATAAAAAAATTCATTCTTGATTATGCCATATTCCATATAATATTTCTTGTCCTACTGATCTTAAATATAAAAAAAAGAAATCTAGAATCTGTTGTTCTTGCTCTTTGCATTAATATAAGCTGCTTTTTATTTGCTTTTAGCCTTATATTTTTAGGCAAAACTCACTATAGCGGAGGATATTGGCTAAATCATAATGATATTTACACTATCTTAATTCCTCTTTTTATATTCAATATTGTTATTCTATTATTTAATTTCATTGAAACAGAAAATCCAAAAATACAAAATTATGTTTTTATATCACTACTAATTATAAATTTTTCCTTGTTACCGGCATTTATAAACTCAGTTCAAACACTTAAACATTCAAATCAAAATATAAAAGCACATTCGTACTTACGTGACAAAATTAGACTTTTTTATGTCTATAAAAAGGAAGAACCTACTGTTCCAAACTTTGGTGTTTTATTTTCTTTTTTCTCACTTATACAAAATAAAGATATAGAATTTGGACAAAGCAATATGGAAATAAATAAAAATAATGAAAACCATACCTTTCATCAATGGCTGGAAAATCACTATTACAAACATACATACAAATTAGAAAATATGAATAATGAAAATAAAGACTTTATTCTTGTTAGTGACAAAGAAGCTTTAAAAACATTTAAAGAAAAGGGCGGTAGTTATAATGAAATATATAAAGGCAACTATCATTTTGCTGATTTAACAAATAAAAACTTTGTTTTAAACATAGATAAAAATAACCTTATTCAAAAATAAACTTAACAAAAAAGATAAAATATGTTATCTTTTTGGATAGTTACTTGCTTGGAGGAGCTATGGAAAAGGCGCAATGGAGTTCTCATATTAGTTTTATTATTGCGACTGTTGGAAGCGCCGTGGGGTTGGGTAATATCTGGCGTTTTCCCTATATAATGGGGGAAAATGGAGGTGCGATTTTTCTTTTAACATATTTATTGTTAATTGCTTTTATTTGTATTATTCCTTTATTGTGTGAATTATTTATTGGTAAAATATATAAGAAAGATACCGTTTCAGCATTTGCAGAAATAAATCCTAAGTTTAAATGGTTTGGTTGGTTATGCATAATAACTGTTATATTAATACCTTGTTTCTATTTTGTCGTTGGTGGATGGATTTTAAACTATATATGGATTTTTCTAACTGATAGAATTCCTGAAAATTTTGCACAATATTTTTCTTCTTTCAGCTCTCAAGTAACAATACCTTGTTTTCTTTCTATTCTTTTCCTATTAATGACTGCAATATTTCCATATAGAGGTGTAAACAAAGGAATAGAAAAAGCAAATAACATAATGATGCCGCTTTTTGCTTTAATGTTAGTAATTATGGCTGTATATGCAATAACTCTGCCCGGCGCTAAAGAAGGTTTAACTTTTATGTTTAAACCTGATTTCTCTCAATTTAATTCAAAGATGGTTCTTACCGCTTTAGGACAAGCCCTTTTTACTTTAAGTATTGGCATGGGAGCAATAATAACTTACGGTAGTTACATGAAAAAAGATACTAATATTATTAAATCAGCATATACTTTAATATTTTTTGACACGCTAATTGCAGTTATTGCAGGTATTATGATTTTTCCAATAGTATTTTCTTTCGGGGTAACTCCATCTGCCGGAGCTACTTTAGTTTTTATTTCATTACCTGAAATGTTTGCAAAGTTACCATTCCCTTCTATAACAGGATTAATATTTTTTATTCTTCTTTTCTTTGCAGCAATAACTTCAGGTATTAGCATTATGGAAACAGCTGTTGCTTCTTTTATTAATCAATTCAACGTCTCAAGACAAAAAGCTACATTTATTTTAAGTATTATTATAGGAATAATAACTATTCCTTCTACCCTTTCATTTGGTCTTTTAAGCGATTTTAGAATAGGCGAAAAAAACTTTTTCGATTTTTTAGATTACACCACTTCTAATATTTTACTTCCTTTTAATACTTTATTAATCTGTCTAATTGCAGGTTGGTGCATAAAAGGACTTTGGAAAAACGAAATAGGAGAAAATCTTTTGGGCTATTCATTCAATGTTTTATTAAAATTTATTGTTCCTGTAATTTTAATCTATGTTATTCTTAGTGGTACATAAAAAATAAGAGGCGATGACAACTCGCCTCTTTTATACTTATTTCTTAAATATTTCCGGATGGTTTGAATTAGATAGAACGATTTCTCTATATTCATTTTTATCTATATCAATTCCCATATTTTTTATATTTATCTGGAATTTTTTCTTTTTCTTTTGTACTTTATTTTTTTCGTCCATAAATATTTCCTAACGACAAATTAATTCTGAATTTCTATATTTATCAATACTGTCATAAGTCAATTTATCATTCTTCATATAATATTTCAATGCTTCCAAATACGCCTTAGCTGTATCTAAAACAGTAAAACAAGGCGTTGAATACATTTCGGCAATTGTTCTAATCAAGAAGCCTCTGTCTTCACTTCCATATCTTGCTGAATTATTATTTGTTGTAGGGGTATTTATAATAAAGCAAAGTTCTTTATTTTTCATATTTCTTTGTATTTTTTGGATATCAAATTTTTCAATTTCTTTTGATTCTATATTATGAAGTTTCAAAAATTTATGAGTACCGGTTGTTGCAACTAAGTTATAACCTAAATCAACAAGAGTTCTTGCTACCTCTACACTATCTTTCTTATAATGATCATTAATAGAGATTAATACATTACCTCTTTCCTTTGAAAGTTTATATCCGGCAGCTAAAAATCCTTTAATCAAAGCTCTTTCATAATTAGTATCAATTCCTAAAACTTCACCCGTAGATTTCATTTCTGGAGCCAAAGCCGGATCTATTCTGTTTAATTTCTGGAACGAGAATATTGGTATCTTCGCACATACAAGATTTGTAGTATCTACCAATCCCGGTTTATAACCTTGTTCTATAATTGATTTACCCATTATTGCATCTATTGCAATTTTAACCATAGGAATTCCCGTAACCTTACTTAAAATAGGAACTGTTCTTGAAGCACGCGGATTCACCTCAATTATATATGCAATATTATCCTTTAGTACAAATTGAATATTCATAAGCCCTTTTACTTTAAGTGCTCGGGCTATTTTTTCAGTATAATCTATCAAGTTTTTAATAACTTCATCAGATATTGTTCTCGTTGGATATAGTGCTATAGAGTCACCAGAATGTATCCCTGCTCTTTCTATATGTTCTGTGATTGCAGGAATTAATACATTCTCACCATCGGAAATTGCATCAAGTTCAAGTTCTGTACCTTCAATATATTGATCTATTAAAATAGGGTGCTCATCTGAGAATTTCAATGCTCCTTCAATATATGAAATAAGTTCATCTTTATTATAAACAACTTGCATACCTCTTCCGCCGATTACATAAGATGGTCTTACCAAAAGAGGATAACCAAGTGTTTTCGCTACTTCCAACGCTTCTGATTGTTTTTTTATAGCAAATCCTTTTGGTTGCGGTATTTTCAATTCTCTCAATAATTGTTCAAATAATTTCCTGTCTTCTGCTATATTAATTGAATCTAATGATGTACCAAGAATTTTAACACCTCTTGCATGAAGTTTGGGAGCTAAATTAATGGCTGTCTGTCCTCCGAATTGAACCATTACACCTTCAGGATTTTCTTTTTCAATTATATTCATTATGTTTTCAATATGCATTGGTTCAAAATATAATTTATCTGCAACATCAAAATCTGTTGAAAGCGTTTCAGGATTTGAATTTACTATTAATGACTTATAATTATGATTTCTTACTTCCCAGGCTGCATGTACAGAACAATAGTCAAATTCAATACCCTGACCTATTCTTATCGGACCTGAACCTAAAATTAAAATTTTCTTATCTTCACTATTTGAATTACTTTCATCAAATTCATTGTATGTTGAATAATAATATGGCGTATAAGCTTTAAATTCCGCCGCACAAGTGTCAACAATTTTAAATGAAGCACTTACTGAGTTTTCTTTTCTCATCTTTTCAATATCAGATAATGAATTTTGGGTATATTTTGCTATTTCTTCATCTAAAAAGCCTTTTTCTTTTGCTTCTAAATATAAATCGGGAGTTAAAGTTTCACTTTTCAATCTATTTTCAAAATCAACCAAACTTTTAATTTTATATATAAACCATTTATCTATTTTGGTTATTTTATTGATTTCATCAACACTAATACCACGATTTATAGCTTCTGCAACTCTAAAAATTCTTCTGTCATCTTGAACATGCAAAAGTGCTTTTAGTTCTTCTTCGCTACATTCAATATGACGACCTCTTAATAGACCTGTATATTTAGACTCTATTGAAGTTATAGCTTTCTTGAATGAACTTTCAAATGTTCTTCCTATTGCCATTACTTCGCCTGTAGCTTTCATTTTTGTACCAAGAATTCTGTCTCCGTGTTTAAATTTGTCAAACGGCCATTTAGGAATTTTGGTTACAACATAATCGATTGCAGGTTCAAATGCAGCAACTGTTTTCTTTGTAATTGAATTAGGTATTTCGTGGAGATTATATCCGATAGCTATTTTTGTTGTTATTTTCGCAATAGGATAACCTGTTGCTTTAGAAGCAAGAGCAGATGAACGACTTACTCTTGGGTTAACTTCTATTACATAATATTGATTACTTACGGTATCTAAAGCAAATTGAACGTTACATCCGCCTTCTATTTTTAACGCTTTGATAATTTTTAATGCAGCACTTCTTAACATTTGGCATTCTTTATTAGTTAAGGTTTGTGTTGGCGCAACTACAAAACTATCGCCTGTATGGATACCAATAGGGTCAATGTTTTCCATATTACATATTGCAATACTTGTATTATTTGCATCTCGGATTACTTCATATTCAATTTCTTTATATCCTGCAATACTTTTTTCAACGAGAACTTGAGAAATTGGGCTTAAAGATAAACCTGTGTATACGATCTCTTCATACTCACCATAGTTATTGGCAATACCTCCACCTGTACCACCAAGGGTATATGCAGGTCTTACAATAATAGGGAAACCTATCTTTTGGGCAAATTTCTTTGCTTCTTCAAAACTCGAAACAATGTCACTTTCAGGTATGGGTTCACCTATTTCCAGCATAAGATTCTTAAACAACTCTCTATCTTCTGCTTTTTTTATTGATTCAATTTTTGTACCTAAAAGTTCAACATTATATTTTTCCAAAATACCGGCTTCATATAAGCTTACGGCAAGATTCAAACCTGTTTGACCACCTAAAGTTGCTATTATTCCGTTCGGTCTTTCTTTATCTATTATATAAGTTAACGATTCTACCGTTAAAGGTTCTATATAAACTTTATCTGCTATATTTTCATCTGTCATAATTGTTGCAGGATTTGAGTTTACAAGAACCACTTCAATATTTTCTTCTTTCAATGCTCTACAAGCCTGAACTCCCGCATAATCAAATTCTGCAGCCTGTCCTATGACTATAGGACCTGAACCTATTACTAGAACTTTTTTTATTTTTGTATTTATTGGCATTTTTTATCTCTTTCTACAATTTTAATTACATTTCCAAACTTTCAGACTGTTAAACCAAAAGCTTTTTTTCTTTTTCTACATTTTCTATCCAGCTTGATATAACCTTATTTGCATCATACGGTCCTGCTGTTAATTCAGGGTGGAATTGAACAGTTTTTATTTTATACTTGTCACAGCTGATTCCCTCTATAGTATTATCATTTAAGTTTATGAATATTGTTTTTACATCAGCAGGAAGAGAATCAGACTCAACGGCATAACTATGATTTTGAGCTGTAACAAATATTTCTTTTGTTTCCATATTCATTACAGGATGATTTCCGCCTCTATGACCGTATTTAAGTTTATAAGTTTTTGCACCTAATGCCAGTGATATTATCTGATGACCAAGACAAATTCCAAATAAAGGTAATTTACCTAATAATACTTTTGCTGTTTCTATAGCTTGTTTTGCATCTTCAGGATTTCCAGGCCCGTTTGAAATAAGTATGGCATCCGGATTTTCATTTAGAATATCTTCAGCTTTTGTATCAGCAGGAAAAACCGTAATATCACAATTTAAAGCTTTAAAATTTTCAAGTATACTCTTTTTAATACCCATATCAATAATTGCAAGTTTTATTCCGGTTCCTGAATATTTTTCTACCTTATAAGTGGTAACATCCATTGTAATATCTTTACTTATTTTGTAATTTCTCATCTTTTCTTTTATCTCAGGAGTAATATCACCTGTAGTAATAGCACAATTCATTGCACCATCGTTTCTTATAATTTGAGTAAGATGTCTTGTATCTATACCTTTTAAACCCACTATATTATTTTGTTTAAGGTATTCTGCCAAAGGTAGTGCACTTTTATAATGAGATTCATGTTCACACATATTCTTTACAATAAACCCTTTAGCATGAATTTTCCCCGATTCAAAATCGTCTTTATTAATTCCGTAATTACCTATTTCAGGATATGTCATGACTATTGTTTGACCTGCATAAGAAGGGTCTGTAAGTATTTCTTGATAACCAACCATTGATGTATTAAATACAATCTCGCCATAAGAAGTTCCGTCTGCACCAATTGATTCACCTTCAAAAATCATGCCGTTTTCAAGAATCAATTTACCCTTTGAAACCGCATAAGATTTATTTTGAGTAAGCATTGCATTTTCAATTTCTTCATATATCATTTGAATTGCTTTAACTCTATCTTCTGCACTTGTAACAGCTCTTCCTATAACCAAATAATCAGCACCTTCTTTTATTGCAATACTTGGTGTAGCAAGACGTTTTTGATCATTCTTATTTGACCAATCAGGTCTTATGCCGGGGCATAGAACTTTAAAGTCTTTGCCGCACACCTGTTTAATTTTCTTTGCTTCCCAAACACTTGCGACAACACCATCCAAACCTGCATTTTTTGCCATCAAAGCCAAATGAATAGCATATTCATTCGGTTTATAAGGAACTTTAAGTTCTTTTTGCAAACTTTCTTCACTTATACTCGTTAAAACAGTTACTCCAAGTATAACAGGATTTTCTTTACCAAGTTCTTTAGCCGTTTTTCTTGCTGACTCTTGAGCCATTCTCATCATTTCTTCACCACCTGTTGTGTGAAGGTTAAAAAACGAGGCACCGTTTCTGATTATATTTTCGGACGCTTTTGCAACTGTATTCGGTATATCATGGAGCTTAACATCAAAAAAGAACTTTATATTTTGTTCTTTCATGAAATTAAAAATTTCATAGCCGTTACCTGTATACATCTGCAATCCAACTTTGAATATACCGACATAATCTTTAAGTTCGGTAATTAGTTGTTTTGCTTGTTCAGGTGTATCGACATCTAAAGCTAGTACGATTTTTTCTTTGATTTCTGGTCTGATTTGCATTTTTATTTATCCTATATTAATTATTTTACCTTTTATTATTGTCATTTTGGGTTTACCTTTTAATTTATAGCCGTCAAATGGAGAAATACGGCATTTTGATTTAAACTTTGAAGCATCGACAACCCACTCTTCATTCAAATCAATTACTGTCATATTAGCTTCTTTTCCGATTTCTATATAGCCTTGATTGGGAATATTTAAAATAGAAGCAGGCGAATATGTTAATTTTTTAATTGCCTCCATTAAACTCAATTTCCCTGTATGAACAAGATAAGTAAGTGTAATACCCAGAGCAGTTTCAAACCCTGCAAGCCCCATTGGCGCCATTTGGATAGGAAGTTGCTTTTCATGAACAGTATGTGGAGCGTGATCTGTAGCTATTACATCTATTGTTCCATCCTGAAGACCTGTTATTACAGCTTCTAAATCTTCTTTTGTTCTTAATGGAGGATTAACTTTATATTTTGCATCATAGTCAACGATATCATCTTCAGTCAAACTAAAATAATGAGGAGCTGTTTCTGCAGTTACATTCAAACCTTCTTTTTTTGCTTGTCTGATAAGTTCAATAGAGCGTTTTGTTGATATATGTGCAAAATGATATTTCCCATTTACGGCTCTTACCACTTCAAGTTCTCTGGCAACTGCCAATGATTCTGTAATATCAGGTATTCCCTTCAACCCAAGACGAGTTGAAACTTTACCTTCATTTATTACTCCTCCATTAGCTAATGATGAATCCTCAGAATGCGAAATAATTACTGCATTATGAGAATTTACATATTTCAATGCTTCTTTTAATAAATGCATATTTTCAACAGGCTTACCATCATCAGAAAATGCAATTGCACCGTTTGAAATAAGTTCTGAAACATTAACTATCTTTTCGTTTGAAAGTCCTTTTGTAACAGCACATATAGGATGGAAGCCAATATCTGATACTTCTTTTGCCTTTATTATTGTATACATTAATGTTGTAGAATTATCGACAGGCGGATTTGTATTTGCCATAGGACAAATTGCAGTATAACCTCCATTTATAGCGGAAGATATTCCTGTCTTTATTGTTTCTTTTGAGTTAAAACCTGGCTCTCTAAGATGGCAATGAATATCAACTAATCCTGGTGTTAATATTTTTCCCGTCAAATCAATGATTTCTTCACTCTGACCTGGAACAAGATTAACCGCTATTTCTTTTACAATACCATTTTCTATACGTATATCAGAAATACCTTCATAATTTGTTTTTGGATTTATTATTTTTGCATTTTTAAGAAGCATTATTGTCCCCTTTCAATAATGTATTCAATATTGCCATTCTTACATATACCCCATTTTGAGCTTGTTCTAATATAGTTTTTCCCACTTGGTTATCAAGAAGTTCAGAGGAAACTTCTATATTTCTGTTTGCAGGTCCAGGATGCATTAAAATAACTTCTTTTGCTGCATATTTTTTTAATAATTCTGTATCTATTTCATACAGTCTTTTGTATTCGGAAGAATCAGGATAACCTTCTTTCTCATGTCTTTCGTTTTGAACTCTTAAAACCATTACTACATTTGAACCGTCAATAGCTTCTTTTACTTCGTTATGATAATGAATATTAAAAGCCTGTTCATTTTCAAACTGTAAATATGTAGGAGCACACAAATGAATATCTGCCCCGAATTTTGAAAGCAAACTTATGTTTGATTTTGCAACTCTGGAATGAGAAACATCACCAACTATTGTTATTTTTTTGCCTTCAACACTACCTATTTTTTCAAGCATTGTATAATAATCAAGTAATGCTTGAGATGGGTGTGCGTGAGTTCCATCTCCACCATTTACAAAATGAATAGGATAATTAACCAATCTCATTACATTATTAATTATTCCTGATAAAGAATGTCTTATAACAACAGCATTTACACCTAAAAAGTATAAATTTTCGATTGTATCTTTTAGACTTTCACCCTTTGAAAGTGATGAATGATTAGCATCAAAATTTATTATATTCATACCAAGTTTTTGAGCAGCTATTTCAAAACTACAGCGTGTTCTTGTTGAATTTTCGTAAAACATTAAAGAAAGAGTCTTTTTTTCAACATCAGACTTTTTTCTTCCTGTTTTAAATTCTTTTGCTAAATTTATGATATTTTCTATTTCTTCTTTAGAAATGCTTTTAATATCAATTAAATGCTTCATTATGCGTTTGCCTTTACTTCTGTTCTGCTTCCCGGTTTAACAAGTTCTATACCTTCTTTGCATAAAGGACAATCATTAGGATCATATACAACAGGATCTATTTGCAATAATGACTTGATATTATACTCTGTTTTTCCTTTTGTTCTGTCAACAATACATCCAACTGCAACAACTTCAGGTTCATATTCTTTAATAGCTTCCATTGTTTCTTTTATAGTTCTGGCTGTTGTGATTACATCTTCTATAATTACAACTTTTTCGCCTTTCTTTAAAGTATAACCTCTTCTTAATTGCATTACTCCGTCTTTTCTTTCAACAAAGAGATTACGTTTTTTAGCATTTTTTGCAGTTTCATAACCTATAATTACAGCACCTATAGCGGGAGCCACTATAGTATCAAATTCAATATCAGAAAGTTTTTCAGCAAGTCTTTTCCCTAACTCTGAAGTTATTTCAGGATATTGATACAACTTTGCACATTGAAAATAAATATCTGAATGCAAACCTGATGTAAGGCAAAAATGCCCGTGTAAAACACCTTCCGCCTGCTCTAATAAATTTAAAACTTCATTTGTCATTATGCCCTCAATTCTTTCTTTAATTCATCTAAACTTTTAAACCCACTTTTATTTATATATTCATCCAGTTCTTCAACAAGTCTTTCTGCTGTATCAGGATGTGTAAAATTGGATGTACCAATTTGAACTGCTTCAGCGCCTGCAGCAAAAAATTCAAGAACATCATCCAATGTTTCTATTCCGCCTATTCCGATTATTGGAATATTAATCACTTTATATAAACGAGAAACCGCATTAATTGCAACAGGTTTAATCCCTTTACCGGAATATCCGCCTTGAACTATTGTTTTTTTATATTTCCCATTTATTAATTCTAATTTTATTGAAGTACCCTTCAATGTATTTATTGCACTTACTGCATTTGCACCGGCTTTTTCAGCTGCAATTCCTAATTTTTCTATAGAAGTAACATTCGGAGTAAGTTTTATTATTAAAAATCCGCTATAAACTGCTCTTACTGCACTAACCAGTTCATATAAAGAATTTTCATCCGTTCCAAACTCTAAACAGCCTGATTTCACGTTAGGACAAGAGACATTCAATTCAATGGCTTTAATCTTTTCATTTTCGCATTTTTTTGCAACTTGAACATATTCATCTATGGTAGAACCTGCAATATTCATAATATAGTTAATATTATTTTGTTTAAGTTCAGGAATTTTTACTTCTATAAATTTTTCAATCCCAACATTTTCAAGCCCTATGGAATTAATCATACCTGCTTCGGTTTCTGTAATTCTAATATGTTTATTTCCAGCACGAGGATATAAAGAAATCGCCTTGGTTACAATAGCACCAATCTTTGAAACATCAATAAATTCATCAAATTCATTAGCATAACCATATGTACCTGATGCGGTCATAATCGGATTTTTCAATTCAAGTCCACCCAAATTCACACTTAACTTTCCCATACGACCTCATTTCCTTTAAATACAGGTCCGTCTTTGCATACAGTAGCATTTATAATTTTACCGTCCTTTTTAATATCAATAACGCAACCTCTACATACACCGATTCCGCAAGCCATAACTTTTTCCATTGCCACTTGAGTTTCAATTCCGTATTTTTCACCTAATTCTGAAATTATTTTCAATACTATATGAGGACCACAAGCATATATGACTTCAGGTTTATATTCATGGATAATTACACCTATATAATTTAAAACACTGCCTTTTTCACCAAAAGAACCATCATCTGTGCATATTTTATCTATTTCCATACCTTTAGGTATTTCATCTTTATTCAAAAAACCGGCAATAAAACAATTTTCTATATTTTCATTGTCTAATTTTGTCTTTAAATAAGAAATAGGAGCGGCTCCAATACCTGCTCCAATTAACAATGCTTTTTTATTTTTGATATCAAATGAATTACCGAAAGGACCTGCAATATCTATATCATCACCAACCTTTAACGACTTTATATATTTTGTACCTTTGCCTCTTTCTTTAAATAGAATACCAATTTTTCCATCATTATTTGAATAAACACTAAATGGTCTTCTCAAAGTTAAACCGTTACAATAAATTGATATAAATTGACCGGCTTCAACCCAAACAGGATTCTCGCATTCAATTTCAATAAAATAAGAACTTGAACTCACTTTCTCTATTTTATTAACTTTTGCTTTATATATCTTTTTCATAATACTCTTTCTTATTAATTTTCAAAAAAGTTCAAAAAAAAAAGAAAAACAGACAGTTTTTCTTTTTTCTATATTTATTCAATTTTTATCAAATAATGTTTCATGTCATTTACCTTATTTTTAAGTATTATCTGACCAATAATACTTAAAGTCAATTTAAAAACAAAACTTTTTTACATTAAGTTTTTTTATTATCCTCAAATATAGTCAACTAGGGCATTTTAGAAATTAATCGTTCGTAATAAATTACCATAGTAATGTTTATGAAAGGAATTTATATGTTTTTACACGGTGAAATTACAAAAGACTTATCTAGAGCAAAAAAATTCTTTGAAGATATAATTTCTTATACAATTGGACCATTCACTCTTGATGACATAATAATAAATAAAACAAACTCTATTAATATTGTTGATGTAAGAGAATACGATGACTATATAAAAGGACACATTCCTTATGCTGTTCATATACCATATAAAGAAATTCACAATCATATGGAAATGCTTGAAAAAGACAAAACTACAGTAATTTACACATATTCAGACTCTTGTCCTAGAGCATATAATACAGCTTTAGCTCTCGTTGATAAACACTATCCCGCAGTTACACTAAGAGGCGGATTCAAAGAATGGAAAAAATTTGATTTGGATATAATTAAAACTGACTCACCACACTATGAAGATTCTGACGAAAAAGAAAATTAAGAATCTATCTCATAAAAAACTAACCCTAAGTATATTTGCTTAGGGTTTTGAGTTTATAAGAACAGCTATAGACACAAAAATAATAATAAAAATAGAAATACACGATAAAATACTTATCATTTTCCAGAATAAAGAAAGTTTAATTTCTTTTTTTTGAACTCTTTTTTCGGATTTATTATTATCAAAATCTTGTCTTTTTGAAGTTTTATCAAATTTATAGTCTGACTGCCTCTTTTTTTCAGCTTCATATTTTTCTTTTAAAGATGGTTTGGATTTTTTCTCAGTAATAAGCAGTTCAACATCATAGTTAAGTTTTAAAATATTAGCAGAAGCACCCAAATTATATACACTATAATTTATTGCGATTTCAAATGAACGTTTTAAACATTCAAGTGCAGTCATAGCATCTTTTTTTACTTTACCCGAATGAACCGATTGATTACCGTTTTTTTTAAGGAAATACAAATCATCAATAAATTCTTTTTCTTGAATGCTTCCTGTAGAATTATCTTTCAATGTTGCTAACATCTCATCAAAAGAACCTGTTTGCTTATTATTTTCAATAAGCATTTCCTTACAAATTTGTTCTCCAAAACGTCTGGTTTGAGTCATACATTGCTCAAAATATTCATCACGATATAATTTTTCTGCTTCTGAGATTATTTCAAATAAATTTTTATTTACTTTTTTTAAAAACTGAAAATTTGTAACCATACTTAACCCACTGCAAAATAATAACAAAAAAATTTTATTAATATCCCATCCAAATGGAGTAGGGAGAAAAATAAGTTTTATGATATAAAACAGATATAGTTGAGAAAGATTTTTAGATATAAGAGTTTAAAATACTTTTAAAAC
>CALUQL010000041.1 GCA_944322895.1 Candidatus Gastranaerophilales bacterium | reverse complement strand
ACAGATACTCAAGCAAAATTAAATTTTGAAGAGATTAAAGAAAAACTCGAAAATATTGCAATGCAAGTTGACAGTTGTAATGATGCTCTTCTAAAAGATTTATATAATGATATTAATACATTAAAAGATTCAACAAGCAGCGTTTCACAACATTTGGAAAACCTTCAAAATGTGCAAAATCTTGCTTTAACAAGCGCAGAGTTTGAAGAATACCAAAAGCAACAATTAGATTTAGCACTAAAGACAAACGAAAATATATTCAATGAACTTTCAGCTATTAAAGAAAGTTCAAAAAGCGAAAACTATTCTGAGAACATAAAAAACTTAGAAACTCAACTTGCAAATCTTCATCAAACACTTACAAACTACATAGAACAAATATCTTCAAAAATAGAGAATATTCCAAATCTTGAAGACATTGGTTCAATTATGACAGACTTAACTAGTGTGCAACAGAAAAATATCAGACAAACAAATGTCTTGATAAAAGAAGTGCAGGTAAGACTTGCAAAATTTCACACAGATTTTGAAAATAAAGATTTTGAAAACCAAATTGCAAAAATCAGCGAAATATATGATAGCCTAGGTATAATCAATGCTTGGATAGAAAAAGTAGGATATATTAATCAATCTATTGAAAATGTATATTCAAGATTAGGTGAAAATATTGACTTTGATGATGTTGCTGAAAAGATTGACATTATATATGAAAGTATAAGTGCATTAAATAATTGGACTATGAAAATTGACAATGTAGATAGTTCAATGACTAATATTCAATCAAAGATAGCATTATTAAGTAATTTTGCTGAAGATACAAAAAATATAACAAATACATTAAATACAATAAAAAGTCGTATAGATTCTTCTTTGTCAGAAGACTTAGATTTTGAAGACTTAACCAATAAAATGGATATTGTATATGAAAATTTAACTGCTATAAATGAATGGGCAAACAAAGTTGATACAATATCTGATAAGGTATCAAATATAAGTACTGTATTCGAAGATGATTTAATGTCTTCAAAGATAGATTTAATTTATGAAAATATAGGTTTACTAAATGAATGGGTAAGTAAAATTGACGGTTTTGCTCAAAAAAGCGAAGAATTAGATACAAAATATACTCAAACAAATGATAACTTAAATTCTAAAATTGATGAAATAACAGAGACTCTTTCAAGAGCAAGTAAAATTATAGATGACGTTCCAAATCTTAAAGATAAACTTGAAGATTTATCAGGAGAACTTCATACAATAACAAGTACAACAAAGAATGATGCTGAGTCTTATATTTACACTTTGTTAGACATTGAGTCTGATTTCTTGAAACTACATAAATTTTTAGATGATAAAACAAAGATTACATCTGATGATATTAATTCATTAAAAGAAAAATTTGCAGAATTAAATAATGATATTTCAAGTATAAGCATAAGAACAAACAAATTAATTCTTTCTGCAGATGATGCAAATAAACAATTTAAATCTTACTTGGATTCATTCAAAGATACAATTCAAGAACTTGATAATCAAAGGAAAGAATTTAATCCTGAACTCAAATTTGCACTTTTAGGTGAAAAAGTTAATGAAATGGTAAGGCTTTTACATAGCAGTGCAAATGCAACAAAAAATTTGAATAATGCATTTGTATACTTAGCTGAATGGGTTGATGCGACAGGCAATGCATTAAATAACATGCAAAATGATATTTCTGATATCAAAAATAAAAACGAAACTGAAAAATCTTTAGAATCTTTTAGTAATGAAGCTGAAATCAAAGAAAACATTACCACATTAATTAAAAAAGTTGATGAACTTGAAGAATCTTTTTCGAATTATAAAACTGATGATATTTCAGAAATAAAGAGTTTATTAACAGGCATTATAGTACAACTAAACACAGCATTAACTCCTGATATTGATTCATTAAACGAAAGAATAGATAAATTATCAGAAGAAAATTCAAATAAACTAACAGAATTAGAAACATTAATGCAGGAAAAAATAAATCAACAATCCAAACAAATTAGTGCATTAGAAGAAAAGATTGAAACTCTTGGTGCTAAATTTGACAAATTAATTGAAGCAATGAGTGAAGACAGCAAAAGTTATGAAATTAAGGATATTCTGAACTACATTGCTACGCAGATAACTACAACAAATGAAACACTTGCTAACCAACAAAATACTAATAGTGTTTTAAATACTGTTGCAGAAAAACTATCAAGTTTTGATGAAAATATTAACAAAGTAGTTTCTTATATAGAAGAAGACTAAGCTTTACTTGGGTTTCTTTTAGGAACTATTGTTATCATTTCACCATTATCAAGAAAAACTGCTTCAATTACATTAGAACCATGAACAAAATCTGCAACAAAACGCTTAGAAGAATCTGTTCCTTTTATGTCTATTGGTGATTTTGTATAGATTGTTCTAAACAAGTCTTTCAGTTTAGATATGGTCTCAGTTTGATAAAGAACATCTATATTATCAGCATCATTCAGAGCAAATCTGTCTATTGCACGGAGACGCGCATGCAATACAAGATTTGCAGAACCCACTTTATCATCTGAAAATTTCATCCATTCATCAGAATTTACAAATTCAACAAATTCTTTAGGTAAGGCATTTTCTATTGCTTTTACGTAAAAATAATATGAACAATTATTTGGCAAACTTAATGATACTCTATCTATACCTAATAATCTTGATATATTCTGATAAGATTCACCTGATTTATCAATTTTAGATGCTATTTCCTGTGCAATTCTATATGATGAAAAAGCGTTACAATCAGTCTTGTTCGTAGCCCCAGGAAGCGCAACAATAAAATTAGATGTTTGTGTAGAATTGGAAATATTTTCTAATATATCTATTAAAGTTTTGGTAGAAACAGTGTCTTCTGCAAGAATACTGTCAACATCAATTCTATCAATATTATTACCATTTATTTGAATAGGAACATTCAAATCATTTATTTTTGCCTGAAGAGAACTTATAACATCTATACCCTGAGTAAAATCAACATCTTCTGGAAGATTTCTTAAATAGTTTAACAATTCAACACCTTTTGTGTTTGAAGTTGCATATTGCTTAAAGAATTTTTCTAAAGCATATATAGATGGAACTTTCTTATCTGCGATTATAGTTAATACATCCTTTTTAACTTCCTCTGAAGGCATTTTTTCTAATAGTTCCGGTAATCTGTTTTTTGATTTTACCAAGAAGCCTGATGTAGCAATATAATTAATTCTTTCAAAAGATTTTTCTTTATCATCTGCTTCATATAAAGCATTAAATATTTCAATACAATTGTTTCTGTATAAAATATCTTCAAGTGAATCACCAAATTTTATATTATTGTCGGTAAAAAACTTCAGCATTGTTTCTTTATCTTCAAAGAATTTTGTAAAAGGCATTACCTCTAATGCTTTTTGCGAGTATTGAGTCACATTTTGAATATCAAAATCAACAATATTCTGAAGTACCAAAGGAACATTATCAATATTTCCAATAATTAAATCACGATATTTTTTATACACATCAACAGATGATTGCCCTGCAAAAAATGCAGCACTATCTGAATATATGAAAGAATCAATATCATCTTTTACAGATAAAAACTGTTGTTTCTCATTTTTTAGCAAATCTACTACAGAGATATTTTGTGCTTTTGCATCTGCAAATAAAGATGCAGAATCTGAATATTCAAACAACTCAATAAAATCTCTTAATTCTTCAGCTGTAATACTCCTTTTCTTTGTTTCAGATACACGATTATAAAATTGAAGAACAGAGTCTGAATTTTTTAGACTAAATCTATCTGCTAACTCAATAAAACTTCTTATACCTTCAGGATTTTCAGTTTCATCATATAAAGAGTTAAGAACATCCTTAAAGTTTTTATAGTAATCAAAACCTTCAGATTCTTTTACACCTTTTATCTGTGCAATATATTGCGAAAGTATTTCTTTGTTAGATATTATACTTTTATTATCTATATTTGAAATAATTGGTTTGCCGGAAAGAAGATTAAATTCAATTATGGATACATTACAATCTTTCAAAAATTTAAAGAAATCAATTTTATCTTCTGGATTTTTAAAATCATTATAACTAGATGCAATCTGTCTAAGACTGTGAGATTTTATTTTTCCTTCATAAACAACATAATCAATTATATCTTCTAAACCTTGTAAACTTTCGCCATTATTTTTTTCATAAAAATATTCAACAATATCAGTTGATGAAGCATATACTTTTTCAGAATCTATATTTTGAGGTAAATCAGATTGTTTTATAATATCCCCCAATAAAGATATCTTCGAATCATATGTTCTTTGTAAGTATTCTACCGCATCAACTTTATCAGAAGTTGTTTCAAAATCATTAAATCTTGGTTTTAAAAAGGCAAATTTTTCATCAAAATCTTTAAAGTTATTAACTCCAACTTTTCTCAAGAAGTCAGTTATTTCATTCAATTTTGTATAATCAGGATTTTTACTATCTTCCTCCTGATTATATAAATATAATAATAATTCGGAAAATTTAGATAAATTATCTTTGGAATTTAACATTCCATATATTTTTACAGCTTCTATTTCCTGACCTTTAAATACTTTTCTTGTCTCAGGTTCTCGAGTATATGCCCTTATAAAACTATCTAT
The DNA here is from genome assembly GCA_944322895.1 of Candidatus Gastranaerophilales bacterium. Lineage (GTDB taxonomy): Bacteria > Cyanobacteriota > Vampirovibrionia > Gastranaerophilales > Gastranaerophilaceae > Avigastranaerophilus. Next base: position 12,148 of record CALUQL010000041.1, on the reverse strand, counting down.
ACCTAAAACGGTTTTTATATTAGCTTGTTCAAATAATTTATTGATAAAATCAATATCATAACCAAGTCCATCAAAGACATTATTATTTAAATTAGATAATTTTTCAGTTTTTCTCGAAAGTAATATTTTTCTAACACTTTTATCCGACAATGCATCAATATAAGTAGCAACTTCTAATTCTCTACGAGTTTGCTGTATTATTTCAGTAATTAATGAATCAGCAGCTTGATTAAACATATCAAAAACTTTATCCAAAATCATATTAAATAAATCCTCTTCCAATGATCCTTTGAAAGCAGGTGTAGATTTTACAAAAGCATCGGAATATGGATTTTTATTTAATATATTGTTTACTCTATTTTTATTTACTGATTTATTTGAATCTATATTTAAAAAGTTATAATTACTACTTATTCTCATATTTACCACTTTTACTTTTACCAAGTAAAAACAGATAAAGAAAGAAAATTTACTTTTTTTTAATTTTTATTACAAACAGAAAAAACTTTACCAAGAACCCCGTTAAATTTATCTAATAAGTTTGTTGCCTTTTCATAAGAAATTGAATATTTTATTTGCAGTATAGCTTCTTTTACTTTGTATTCATTGGATTCTAAAACAGTTTTTGCTTCATCTTGGGAACAATGAGCTATTTCAGAAACAATTCTTTGGGCTCTGTCTTTTAACTTAATATTTGTAGGTTTAACATCAATCATAAAATTCTTATAAACTTTACCGATTTTTATCATAGCCCCTGTTGTAAGCATATTAAGCACCATTTTTTGGGCAGTTCCGGCTTTCATTCTTGTTGAACCTGTTATTACTTCAGCACCTGTTTCTATGCAAATAACAACATCTGCTATCTTTGAAATATTAGCCATTGGGTTACACGTTAAAGCAATTGTTTTAGACTTCTTTTCTTTTGCCAACTTTAAAACCTCTATAACATAATTAGCATTACCGCTTGCTGATATTGAAACTACTGTATCTTTTTCCGTTATATCTAATTTTTCAAAATCTTTTCTTGCAAGTTCACAAGAATCCTCTGCACCTTCTATAGCAAAACGCAACGCTCTATCTCCGCCTGCTATAATACCTTGTACCATATCATTAGGAGAATTAAATGTAGGAGGACACTCTGAAGCATCTAACACACCAAGCCTGCCGCTTGTTCCTGCCCCAAAATATAATAATCGACCTCCTTTTAAAAAGTTCTCGCTTATTATATCTATTGCATCTGCTATTGAGGTAAGATTTTCTGATACCTTTTCAGCTACTTTCTTATCTTCTTCATTTATCATACGTGCAATTTCAAGAGATGAAGCAACATCTATATTAAGTGTATTTGGATTTGTTTTCTCTGTAATAATTAAATCACTCATCTGTTTTTTCAACTCCTGTGTTGATTGTTTTTAAATTTTCAAAGATATCATAATTATCTTTATTTAAATTAGTTTCCAATTTTGAATTTAAAACGAAAAATGTAGATCCGCTTCCTGACATTAAAGAGTTTTTAACATTATTTTTTATATTTTGCAACTCGTCATAATATGGAAATAAAGCATTTTCAAGACTATTATATATTAATGATTTATCAAATTTACCTTTAAGCAATAAATCCTTTAACTTTGAAGTATTGTCAGGATTTGATTTATCAGTTAATTTTGAGAAATTGATATATGCTTCTTTCGCACTTATACCAAGATGTTTTGGTTTAATTAAAGATACACTTTGTTCAAAAAAAGGTATTTTTTCAATAACTTCTCCGCGCGAAGTACATAAAGCACAACCGCCATATAAACAAAAGTTTAAGTCAGAACCTAATGAAGCACAAAGTTCATTAATTGCATCTTCCGATAAAATATTATTAAACAATTTATTTAATGCAAATACTGTCCCTGCTGCATTAGTGCTTCCGCCAGCTAAACCCGCTGATATCGGAATATTTTTTTCTATATAAACTGATAATTTTATATTATCAATGTTTGCTTTTTTAAAGAATCTTTCGGCTGCTTTATATATAAGATTTGACTCGTTATAAGGAATTTCATCGGAATTTCCTTTTAATTCAATTTTAATTTCTTCAGCATTATCAATATTAAACGTCAGATAATCATAAAGATTAATTGTTTGCATTATAGACTGTATATTATGGAAGCCGTCATCTCTTTTATTTAAGACTTCTAAAGTCAAATTAATCTTAGCAGGAGTTCTAACTTTTATACTTTTCATAAATTTTCCTTAAGTTTTTCACTTAAATCGCCAATTTGATTAATAGAAAGGGTTTCACCTCTAAGATTTTCATCTATATTCAAATCTTTCAATGTTTTTTCCACTGCATTTTTAGCAAAACCAACATTTACAAGTGAATTTTTTATATTTTTTCTTCTTGTAGCAAAACAACCTTTAACAACTTTTCTAAAGAAAGAATAATTAGAAATTTTTAATAAAGGTTCTTTTCTGACAGTCAATTTGACAATAGCCGAATCAACCTTTGGTGCAGGAAAAAACGAACGAGACGGAACTTTTTTTATAAACTCAACATCAGACCAAAATTGAGCTAAAATTGACAGCAATCCAAATTCTTTAGATGGAGATTTTTCATTAGCTGTAAGTCTTTTAGCAACTTCATACTGAACCATTAATACAACTTGTGAAATTGAATTTCTGTTTTTATTTTCCAAATCATCCACTTCACCAAGCAAATGAGCTAATATAGGAGAAGTTATATAATAAGGGATATTAGCAACTACTTTTATATTATTTCCAAACCGGCTTAAATCAGTTTTTAAAATATCTTTATGAATAATCTCCAAATTATCTGCATTTATTTTAGATAATTCATTAACCATATCTTCATCAAGTTCAACGGCATAAACTTTTTTAGCAAGTAAAACCAATTGTTCCGTAACAAAACCAAGCCCTGGTCCTATTTCTACAACAATATCATCTTTATTTATATCTGAAACATCTAAAATCGTTTCTATAGCAGATTTATCAACTAAGAAATTCTGTCCTAATCTTTTTTTTGCTCTAAATTTTTTTGCACGTTCAAAATAATTCATATATTTTATGATACTACAAAATATGCTATTTTATAAATATGCACTGCATTTACAAATATAATTCAATAATTGGTGATATATTTATTAGTGCCGATGAAAACTTCTTATTGTCGGTTAAATTTGTAAATCATAATTTCATTGAGAATAAAGAAAACAAAATTATAAGACAAACAATAAAACAGCTTGATGAATACTTTAGGGGAAAAAGAAAAAAGTTTGAGCTTCCGCTTAATCCAAAGGGAACAGAATTTCAGAAAAAAGTCTGGCTGCAACTTATGAAAATTCCCTACGGCAAAACAGCTACTTATAAAGATATAGCAACTCTAATAGGGAACCCAAACGCCTCAAGAGCAGTAGGTAATGCAAATAATAAAAATTCAATAGCAATAATTATTCCATGTCATAGAGTTATAGGAAGCAACAATAAACTTACAGGCTATGCAGGCGGTTTGGATAAGAAAGAAAAATTATTAAACTTGGAAAAAAATAACAAATAAAAAGAGGAACCTTTTATATGTTCCTCTTTTATATTTATTAATCCTTAACTTACTCAACATACATAAGAACTTGACCAAATTCAATAGAATCGCCGTTCTTAACGCATATTTCAGTAATTTTACCTGAAACATCAGCTTCAATTTCGTTCATTAATTTCATAGCTTCAATAATACAAACAACCTGACCGATAGAAACATTGTCACCAACTTTAACAAAAGGTGCATCGTCAGGAGATGGAGCAGCATAAAAAGTACCAACCATAGGAGAAACTATAGGACTTCCCTTATGAGCACTTTCTGTTTTTGCTTCACCAGCAGGCTTCGGAGTTGGAGCAACAACCTGAGATGTAACAGTTGCAGGCATTACTACAGGAGCTGATGCTTGAACAACTTGTTGTTTTTCTCTCTTAAAGCAAACTGCTTTTTCATCATCTTCCAATGTTATTTCAGAAAGATCATTTTCATATACTATATTAGCTAATTTTTCTAAATATTCTAAATCAAATTTCATTTTATCTATCCTTAGACTCTGTCTAAATATTCATTAGTTCTGGTATCAACTCTTATTATAGTTCCGTTTGTCACGAAGAATGGAACGTTAACAACAGCACCTGTTTCCAAAGTAGCAGGTTTAGTGCCGCCTTGAGCTGTATTTCCCTTTTCAGCAGGAGGTGTATCAACTACTTCAAGTTCAACAAAGTTTGGTATATCAATACCGATAATGTTATTACCATGAAGTAAAATAGCTACATTCATATTTTCTTTTAAATATTTAACACCATCACCAATTTTGTCAGCAGCTACAGAGATTTGTTCATATGATTCTAAGTCCATCATAACATAGTCATTACCTTCTTTATAAAGGTATTGCATATCTCTTTTATCCAAAGTAGCTTTTGCAACTTTTTCGCCGGCTCTAAATGTTTTTTCTACAACGTTACCTGTTTCTGCATTTTTTAATTTTGTTCTAACAAATGCAGCACCTTTACCCGGTTTTACGTGCATGAATTCAACAACATTCCATAGTCCGCCGTCAATTTCAAGTGTTAAGCCTGTTTTTAAATCATTTACTGATATCATTTATTTTTCCTTTTCTAAGATGCATTCTCATTTTAAAATATACCATAAAAGTCTTAGTTTTCATAAATTGTAACTAAACTTTTGTTAATAAATAGTTATTTTATCTCAATAATTTGTGTATTTACAATAGGAGAACAGGAAAATCCATCATTATTTCCGGCAATTAGAAACTTATTATTATCTAATTCTATTATTGGTGCATTATAATTTGGACAATAGAACAAATTAGGTGAATCTAATAGTTTATGATTCTCTTTATCATATAACTTAGCTTTTAAAGAGCAATCATATATTCTACCTTTCTCATATAACAATGACCATCTGTTATTAAGATTAATTTCTTCAAAATTTTCAGGAACATAAATATTTCTTTTCTTGTTAACTATATCCCAACCTTTTTTATACTTTTTAACATTCAGATTCTTTGTATCAAGAGAAATTGAATTTATTTCAATAAACTTTCTCGTATTTATATCATAAACCTCAACATTTTTTTTACCAAAACTATCTACAATAAAAACTTTATCATCGACTTGAAATAAATCTAGAGTATCATCTTTCTTTATATCTTGTAACTTAATAAATTTATTTTCAGTAATACTATATAATTCAGCTTTATTCGAGCCGTCAACACTCCCATCTATATATGTATAACCACCTAAAAGAATGGCATCTTTATTATCCAGTTGCAAAGAATTAGCATAGCTATTCATAGTTCTATCCGGACCTATACTGACAACAGCAACCTGATTACTATGAGTTGTTATTATTTTTCCTTTGCAATAATTAAGCCCAACAATAATTAAACAAACAAAAATGATAATTTTTATCTTTTTCATTTCTAAAAATCTTTCTTCTAAAATTGTTTTGAAAGATACTCAAAAACAGGTTTATTAACATGCCATAAAGTATCATTATCTTGATTTTCAGGTAATTCTAAAGTAATTGTTGGTATATTTCTTTCAACCCCTGCATAATTTCCAAAACTTCCCGGAGTCGGATACCCAATATCCGCCTGTACTTTATATCCTGTTAATTGTGATATTTTTTCCGCTAAATTTTTAGCCGGACCATCATAATTAACTATCTCAAATGGTGCATGGATAGATAATATTGCATCAATTTTATAACCGGAAAGAATTTCCATCATAAATTTTGTTTCTATCTCGCTTGCAGGCTCATCTCCGCCAAAATATTCTTTTTTATCTGACTTACACCAGTTTTTTGTAGGAAAGTTTCTGTTTAAATCAACTCCGTTTGAATTTTGTCTTTGATTTTTCTTCTTTCCGTCAGGATTAAGACATGGAATAATCAATAACCTATTTTTCAGGTCAGATAAATTCATTTCTAAAAACTTATTTATCAGATATTCTCCCTGCGGTTCTTCCCCATGAAAAACACCAATAATCAATATTGTTTTATCATAGTTCTCGCTTTGTGACTCCAAAAGAACAATAGAATTATTTTCCTTTGATTTTATTTCTCTGACAGTTTTAAACATTACTCACCCATTACTTTTATAAGAACTCTCTTTCGACGTTGACCGTCAAATTCGGCATAATATACTTGCTGCCAAGGACCAAAATCCAGCCTTGAATTTGTAACAGGAATTATAACCTCATGCCCGATTAATAAACTTTTCAAATGACTATCACCATTAGTTTCACCTGTATTATGATGATTATAATCAATATTAAAAGGAGCCAATTCCTCAAGCCATTTATCAATATCAGAAATCAAACCCGATTCTGCATCATTAACATATACACCAGCGGTAATATGCATAGCACTTACCAAAATCATCCCTTCTTTAATTCCGCTTTCTTCAAGTGCTTGTTCTACGTCTCTTGTTATATTTATATACTCTCTATGCTTTGTTGTATTAAACCATAAATATTTTGTATGAAATTTCATAGAATATCCCCTTTTCGTTTTATTATAAACATTTGATAGCAAAAAGGGAAATATTGTAAAAACATTTCCCTTTTTTATGTCTATCAAAATCTTAACCTGCAATATATTTAATTAAACTTCTTACACCAATACCTGTCGCATTTTTAATTCCTTCATCATTTGGTTTATCAATAAAAGCAGTACCTGCAATATCAATATGAATCCAAGATGTATTTTTAATAAATTTAGACAAGAATATACCTGCAGCAGATGCACCTCCCATTCTGCCACCTGTATTTTTAGTATCAGCAATATCACTTTTTAGTGTATCACCATATTCTTCATCCATAGGAAGTTGCCAGAATTTTTCTCCGATTTGCTTAGCTACATCAATAAATTCTTTTATCTTTTTATCATTGTTACCCATAATTCCACTTGCAACAGTACCCAATGCAACCATACAAGCTCCGGTTAGTGTTGCGATATCAATAATTTCATCAACACCAAGTTCTTCAGCGTATGCCAAAGCATCAGCAAGTGTAACTCTGCCTTCAGCATCAGTATTATCTATTTCTATACTTCTGCCTGTTTTGGCAATAATTACATCACCAGGTTTATAACTGCTGCCTGATGGCATATTTTCACAAGCTGCAACTATTGCATGGACCTCAACATCAGGCTTTAATTCTGATATTGCTTTCATTGTTGTAATTACTGCAGCAGCCCCTGACATATCATCTCTCATTGTCAACATTGATGCTGGTGGCTTTAAATCCAAACCGCCTGCATCAAAAGTAATACCCTTTCCTACAATAGCTATTTTCTTTTTCGGATTCTGAGGTTTATATTCCATATGTATAAATTTGGGTTCATGAATACTTCCTTGTCCTACTGCAAGAAACGCATTCATCCCCATTTCTTTTATCTGTTCCTTATTATAAACAGTTGTTTTTACATTTGAATTTTCTACCGCAAATTGAGCTAATGTTTCAGGGTATAAATACTGAGAGGATTCATTAATTAAATCTCTTGCCATGTTTACAGACTGTGCAACAATTAAACCTTCTTCTATACCTTTTTTTGCTTTTTTATATTTTTCATCATCTATTTCTGCAATTATAAAATCACTTATATTATTTTCTTTCTTTTGAGTTTTATATTTATCAAAACTATAAGTACCTGATATTGCACCTTCTGCTATCATTTGCGCACAAAGTTGAGGACATAATCCTGCAACTCCGGCACCATGAAGTATAGATACAACTTTTTTTATATTTGAACCGCAAGTTCTTACAACTTTAGCAGTCAAATTTCTTATTTTAGAATATGAAAAATCAGCTTGCTTACCGAGTCCTACTACAAATATCTTTTTATCTTCATCTATTAACGGTAATTTATAGATTTCTCCATATTTACCTTCAAACTTTTCCTTTTTTATTACATAATCAGAAATTACATTATTGAAGGCTTTATCAACAATGCCTGTTACACCACCCGGATGTTTAACACCTTCAAAAAGATTAACAACTATTACATCCGCATCTATATCTAATATAGATTTTTTTTCAATTTTAACTTTCATTACTATCTCCTTAACCGTTATAATTTTCGTTAAATTTTTTTATCCAGCCAAACATTACAGATAGTTCATAGGGTTTGGGCAAATATAAATCTGCCCCTGCATTCAAAACCAACTCTTTATCATGTATGGTTGTTGTAAATATAATATTTGATTTTAGATTTTGCATTTCAAATTTCAGTTTTCTGCAAATTTCAAGCCCTTTTAGTGTTTCCGAATTTCCTGCATCTAAAATTATTACCGCAGGATTATAATCTTCTATTATCGAAAAGATTTCTTCAAACTCATTTACTACCTTTACATTATACCCTTGCAGTCTTGCTGTTGCTTCAAGTAATATTGATAAAGCTTCATCAGGCTCTGCTATTAGAATATTATTATTCGGTTCTTTTTCTTCAACAGCATTATCAGCACTTATTTTTGGTCTTTCCATTACATAAGCTGATTCTGTTTTATATTTTGCAAGTTTATGTGTAGATATCAATGAACTGATAACTTGTTTTAAATCATTATATTTTTTGTATTTATTTGAAATTATACCAATACTCGTAGTAACTAACTTTACTTTATCCTCTGCTTCATCATCACCGTGCATAAACATAAAACCACGCCTTGCATCCGTTTCAGAATAAAATTTTGAAACTACCGTATCAAAAGCATATACAAGATAATTTGCAATCTTCTCAGCTTTTTCATTATTTGTAATGACAACAAAGTCTTCATCAGAAAGCTGCCCTAAATAATCATTTGAATCTATTGCCGATTTTATAATTGCAGAATATGTTTGAAGCAATTTATCTGTTGCAAGTTCACCATATAATTCTTTATAAAACTCAAGATTATCAATATCTATTAGCATAATTGCCCAATCTGAATCATTATTAATGGTACGTTTCATCATTTTATAAGAAGCTTTTGAGTTCAAAAGCATTGTTTTTTCAGAGAAATATCCTTCAAAATTTCTTCTTATATGAGCAGTTATTCTGGCTTGAAATTCCTCATTATTTATAGGTTCACTAAGAAAATCATCCGCACCTGAATCTAAGATATCTATTTTATCTTGAATATGATTAGACTTTGAAAGAGCAATAATTGCTGGACGTGTATTATATGTTAGAACCCTTATTTGTTCTATTGCTTTTTTTATATCAAAAGTCAAACTATCAGAAATAACAATCAAATCAGGCTCATACATATTCATAAGATTAAGTGATTGAGCAAAATCTGAAGCTACAAAAACAGAAATTCCTATACTTTCAAGAATTTTTTTATATTTTATTGATTGTTCTTTTCTTTTATCAATAATTAAAACAACTTTAACAAGCATAAAATTACTCTTTTATTTTCTTTTTTGCATTATCATCTGGTGAAGCAAAAGGGAACTCTATTTTAAATTCACTACCACAGGAAGAACTCTCGACCGAAATTTTTCCATTCATTTTTTCAACTAAGGTTTTTGTAATATACAAACCCAAACCGTTACCTTGGATTTTTCTTGTTAGAGGTGAATCCACTCTTGAAAATTTATTAAAAATTTTATTTATATCTTCTTTACTTATACCGATACCTTCATCTTTTACCGATATTATTAGAGAATTGTTGTGGTAGTCGGGAACAACATTTACTTGAACAGTTGAACCTTCATTAGAATATTTAGAAGCATTATCAACCAAATTTAACATTATTTGCTGAAATTTATCTGTATCTATCAATATTTTAGGAATATCCTTATCAAAATTACAGATATATTTATGAGTTTTATACTGATTTTTAATCATTTGAACGGCAGCATCAATAAAAGGAGTCACATCGACTGTTTTATATATCATCAACTCTTTATCAGACTGCATTTTAGAGACTGTTAAAAGATTTTCAACCAAACTTATTAAACGATTTGATTGATCTTTTATAATATGTAAAAACTTCTCTCTTTGTTCAGGTGTAAGCCTGTCATAAGAAGTTAAAAGAGTATCGGCAAAGCCCCTTATACTTGTTAAAGGAGTTCTTAATTCATGACTCACTGTTGAAATGAAATCCAAATGAGCTTGCTCTAATGTATTATCACTGTCGTCTTTTACATTAACCATGGCTATATTATATAACTGTTTTCAGTTTTATTCCATAGTTAATAAGGATTAAAGTATCAACAATAAAATAACATCAATATAAAAAGGAGCAGATTTTTATTTCCTGCTCCTTATATATAAGTAAAACGTTTATTATAACAAATCAACATCCGTTGCCTGAAGTGGCGATCCCATAAGTTTCTCTAAATTAGCTGCAGATACGTGATAGTTTAACAATGTACTGTAATATTCTAACTGAGAATTTCTATATGTTGTCTCTGCATCTTTTAGTTCTATAGCGTCACCTAAACCAACTTTATATCTTCCGGACGCTTGATCATACTGCTCTTTTGCCTGATCCATTGACAACTTAGCAACAGTAATACTTTCTTGTGCGTTAGTCAAAGTTATATAAGCTTCTTTAACATTGAAATAAACTGTTTGCTTAGTATTTTCATAATCAGCTAAATCTTTTTTGTATGTAGCTTTAGCTTCATCAACTTGCTTCTTCAATAGCATTAAGTTTACGGTATTATAACTTAACTCTGCTCCAAATTGGTAACCATAGTCAGTGTCAACTCGTTTACCACCTCTTGAATATGAAGCAAAACCTTGAATATTTGGAGTGAATGCTCTTTTTGTTGATCTTACAAGAAGTTCAGAAGCATCTGCTTTCTTTTTAGAAGCCAATAGTTCAGGACTAGTTTCAAACGCAGTATTAACAGCTTCTTCAACAGCTATATCATATGCTTTTGCCTTTAGGTTATCAATTACATCATAATCAGAAATTTCAGGAGTCCCCATTGCATTACTTAATTGAACATATGCTATTTTCAATGTATTTTTAGCTTTAATTAAATTTAGTTTGGCATTCCCTAAATTATATTCAGCAGTTAAAACATCAATCTTAGCTTTTGAACCTATATCATAATATGCCTTTGCTTGCTCTAAGTGAAGAGTAAAATCCTTAACAGTATCTTCGTATACTTTTACTTGTTGCTGTGCAAAAAGCAAATTATAATATGCTTGTTTTACATTGTAAATTACGGTATTTATACTGTTTTGAAGTTCAAATTTAGCAGATTCATAAGTATTTTTAGCCAAATCAGCTTGAGCTTTTGTTTTACCAAAGTCAAATAAAAGCAAATTACCTGATACTGACGGAACATAAAACATATCGTATTTTTGAGTAGGAAAAGCAAAGTTTGCAACTTGCATATCATTTCTTGAATAGCTTATCCCGGCTGAAAAAGTTGGAAAATAATTAGCCCAAGCTTGAGCAATTCTGCTTTTATAAATATCAGCATTACTCATTGCTACATGAATTAAAGGATGTTTCTCCAATGCGATTTTAACACACTCATCAACTTCCATAATTCTTGTAGTTTGAACACTGCCTTCATAGGCTGTATTTGTCAATGTAGTTTTCTCTTCTGACTTTGTTACTGCAGGAGTTTCTGTTTTATTATCTTCTGACGTATTTTCAAGAGTAGTTTCAACTTTATCATCTTGTGTTTTCTCTGCAGTTTTTGCGGCATCTATTTTAGCTTTTTCTATGGCTTTTTCCGCTTTAGCTTTTTCCTTTGCAGCTTTTTTTTCAGCTTTCTTAGCTTCTTTTTCTTGCTTATTTTTTTCTTTTTCAATTGCTTTTGCTGCTTTATCAGGTTCTACAGGTGCTATTTCTTTGGCAGAATCACTATCCTTTTTCTTTGTAAAGAATCCTTTTATTTTTTGAGAGAATGTAGCTTCATCATTTGTATTACTTGCTTCTACACTTGGAAGTGCTGGAGGAAGTTCGTTTACAACCTCATCTCTAAAAGGATTGTCTACAGCAAACACAGGATTTGCCAGTAATAAAAACATAAATATAAATAATTTCTTGTTCATTTTTTCCACTCTACTCTATAAAATTAATTATTAGTTTCTTCCTTCTTTTTTGATGACGCTTTTTCTACTAATGATTGTACT
>CALUQL010000040.1 GCA_944322895.1 Candidatus Gastranaerophilales bacterium | reverse complement strand
GGATGGCAATTATTACAAATTTCAACTGTTAAGTTTTCAACAACAGAACCAGTTTCAATTTCATTACCACATACACATTTTATAACTGTTTTTTTGTAATCAGGATGTATTTCTTTTTTCATTTCTATATACCTCTATAAATTTATTATCAGCTATTGAATTATATACACCTAAAAATTTTATATCAAGTAATGTTTTCATTTTTATTTTCAAAAATGTAACAATTGATAAAAAAAATTAATTTTCCTATATTTTAATAAGAATAAACGAGTTGAAAATAGAAAAATGTGGTATTATTATATTAATAGTATATACTAAAGGTCACTTTATGTGAGTATAAGGAAAAAATCGATGAGAAAAGCATTTACTCTTTCAGAAGCACTTATAACACTAGCAATCATTGGTGTTTTGGCTGCAATTTTAATCCCGGTTATTGATAATGTAAGACCAGACAAAGATAAGATCACATACAAAAAGGCTTTATATAGTATGCAAAGTGCTATTTCAAATGCAATGGATTCAACTTTGTATTCAATGGCCGCTAATTCTTCTGCATACTGGAAAGATGATAAAGTTGAAGATGATACTTTCTGTGAGGCAATTGCAGATGCATTGAATACAGCAGGAAGAGTTGATTGCGTTGGACCGTCTTCTTATGTTAATCCAAACTTTATAACAACAGATGGTATAAGGTATTGGGGCTTAGAAGGTAAATTCACTGGTGATACCCGTACTATTTACGTTGACCGTGGTTTGGGAACAAAAGAATTAAGAACAATTGCTGCCAAAAGAGGTAAAATTGGTGATGGTACCGGTTTACAAATCAGAGTCAGATACGATGGTAAAGTCGATACTCCGGAAAGTACTGATAGCGAAAACTTTGATTTTGAAAATGAATTAATTGAAAATTCTTTACAAGTAACCGCAGGTAAAATGCAATAAGCAAATATAAAATAGAAACAAAAAGGGAACAAAATAAATAGTTCCCTTTTTGTTTACTTGTATATTCAAATTTTCCATGTTACAAAATAGTTATTAATTATTTTAAGGAGAGTAGTATGAGTGAAAAAATAACAGCTCAAATTGGTATAATAGGTGGAAGTGGATTTTATAGTTTTTTTGAAGAATCTGGAACAAATGTTCAAGAGGTAACAATTGATACCCCATATGGTAAACCTTCAGATCCAATTACCATTGGAGAATTATACGGAAAGAAAGTAGCCTTTATACCAAGACATGGAAGAGATCATAGATTTTTACCTCATACAGTTAACTATAGAGCAAATGTTTGGGCATTAAAATCATTAGGTTGCACAAGAGTAATTTCTCCTTGCGCAGCAGGAAGCTTACAAAAGCATGTAAAACCAGGTGATTTTGTAATATGCGATCAATTTGTTGATTGGACAGACGGAAGAAAAAACACCTTTTTTGAAGGCCCACAATGCATACACCCAAGTGCTGCTGATCCATATTGTCCCGAACTAAGACAAATTGCAATTGAGCAAGCAAAAAAATTAGGTATAACTGTCCACGAAACAGGTACTGTTGTTATAATAAACGGTCCAAGATTTTCCACAAAAGCCGAATCAAAATTCTTCACAAATCAAGGATGGGAAGTTATAAATATGAGCCAATATCCTGAAGTACATCTTGTTCATGAACTTGATATGTGTCCGATAACCATAGCTCTAATTACAGATTACGATGCTGGTTTAGTAGGTGATGTTCCACCTGTAACACATCAAGAAGTTATGCAAGTATTCAAATCAAACATTGCGAACTTAAAAAAATTATTAGTCGCAATTATAGAAAATATTCCTGTTGAAAGAGATCATTGTGAATGTTATAACATATCTCACACTTCATAAAAGGGGGAAATATGATTTCTTATATAGTTTCAATATTATTCAAAATAATTTATCTTATTATTCTTGTTGTCGTTTTATTAAGTTGGCTACCTCCAATTTTTGATTCAAGAAAAGAGCCATTAAAATCTTTTATAAAGATTTATAATGCAATAATGGCACCCTTTAAAGCAATTATTCCACCAATAGGAATGATTGATATTTCTCCATTAGTAGCTTTTATTGTTTTGCAAATTGCAGAACAAATAATAGTAAGAGCTTTAATAAATTTTGGATTATAAATTATCCCATTATTATCCATAATAGTTTTCTACAACCTTTTGCTACTAAGATTGCAATAAAGCCAAAAACTATATCATAGAGTATTTTTGAAAAGGATTGAAAGTATATCATATTACGAATAAAATCAACCCCATCATGTCTTAATATAGCAATTATAGACAAATATAAGATACCGATTAAATGAATAATAAAAACACCATAAAACACCGCCAGCAATATATTTAGTAAAGAATTTCCATTTTTTAACGTTTTAGCGACAAATAATACTGCAAAAATATATCCAAAAATATATCCAAAATTATATTGAAAAATATAAGAAGGTCCACCACCTAAAGCAAAAACAGGAATAAAAAAAAGTCCCATCAGAAGATATAATATAATTGCAAGTAGTCCCCAGCATTCACCAAGAATTGCAGAAATAAATATTACAACAGGAATTTGTGGAATATACTCAAATTTTAAATATGAAACAATTCCTGTTTGCGGAATATTGAAATCAATTTTAATTTGTGTAAAAGTTGCAATAATTAACAACATAATACATATTGCAACAAGAGACAATGTACCCAGGCAAAATCTTATTCTAGGATTTGATTTATGAAATTTTTTTATACCGGCTTTTAATCTTTTATTCATCATAAGAAACTAATATTCTACTAATCCCTTCTTTTATATTAATAAAATTTTTCTTAAATTTATCATACCAAATATTCTGTGTGAACATAATAATTGCATTTTCACCATTATCTTGATAATAGTTTTTACGCATACCTATCGATTCAAACAAGAATTTTTCATAAAGTAAAATTGCAGGAAGATTACTTTCTCTAACTTCAAGCGTAATATATTTGACCATATTTTTATAACAAATATCTATCATTTTTATCAAAAGAATCTGAGCTAATTGATTTCTTCTGAAATCTGGATGTACAGCAAGTGTTGTTATATGGGCTTCATCTATAATCAACCAAAAACCTATATATGCCAAAATATTATCTTTTTCATTTTTAACACAATAATAATATGCAAGATTATTAGAAAGTTCATTATAAAAAGATTCTTTTGACCAATGATGATTTGGATGAACCAGTTCCTCAAGTCGAAAAACCTCATCAACATCAGTATTATTCATTTTTGATACTTTTACTCTATACATACACAAAATATTCCTTTTGAATTGTAACAGAGAGCAATAAAAGTTTCAAATTTTACATTCATGTAGCAAAAATTATTTTGTTTGATTTTTCCAGCACATATAAGTGTTCAAATTATTGGAGAAAAATATGAATATCCTAGAAACAAAAGTATCATTTGGTATTTCCCGTCCAAATATTAAAGCAGTAGATTTACAATCTCATAAACAAAAGACTCAACCATACTGTTCACGAGAATTATATGGCTTACCCAAAGGAATTACGATCACAACTTTAGGAAATAGATATCCCAATCTAGCAAAATTATCACAGGAAGAATTATTTGATATTCAATTCAATTCTGGTACTAAGTTATCAAACGATTCCGTTCTTATCAGACCAATAATATTGAGTTTAGGTACAATTGATATCAACAAAATGCAAGGAAACAATCTTTTATACACATTAAGCAGGAAACCAGTTGGTTCAAGGACTCCAGAAGAACCCAAAATATTAACCGAAGACGAACTATTAAACAACAGGAGTCTCTGCAGGGGAGCAATGAAAGAGATTTCACCCGGAGTTTACGAAATGGTCTTTCTTGATAAAAATGGTGAAAAACAAAATGTTAAAGCTGGCAAAAAAGAATGTTTAACATTATTAAAAGATAACTTCCTATATATTTAATTAATAAAAAAAGTTATATCATCTAAAAACAAATGATATAATTTTTTTATGGTTAAACATGTATATATACATATACCTTTTTGTATTAGAAAATGTAATTATTGTTCTTTTGTATCAGGTATTGATATAAAAAACAAAGATATATATTTATCTGCGCTAATGAACCAGATAAATAATACATATAAAAATGAAAGAATTAAAACATTATATATTGGTGGAGGAACACCATCATTACTTGAAGCGAAAGATATAAAAAACATTATTCAAGCTTTTCGTTTAGACAATAATGCAGAACTAACCCTAGAAGTAAATCCTGAAACTGTAGAAGAAACTAAATTCTATAGAATTAGAGAAATAGGAATAAACAGAATTTCGCTAGGTGTTCAAAGTTTTAATGACAACATTTTAAAAAATATAGGACGAAACCATACAAAAAAGAATATATTAGAGTCTATTGAGATTATAAAAAAATGTAGTTTTAATAATATAAATATAGACTTAATATATGGGCTACCAAACCAAAATATGGACATTTTAAAAAAGGATATAGAGCAAAGCTTAAATCTGGAAATACAACACCTTTCTACATATGGTCTTAAAATAGAAAAAAATTCCTTTTTGGGTAAAAACCCACCTCAAAATCTACCTAATGATGAACAACAGGCTGATATGTATATAGAATTATGTTCAGAATTAACAAAAAACGGTTTTGAGCATTATGAAATAAGTAATTTCGCAAAAAATGGCTATGAGTCAAAACATAATTGTGCATACTGGAAAAATCAAAACTACTACGGCTTCGGTTTAAATGCAAGCGGATATGAAGGAAAAAAAAGATACAGAAACATCGCAAATTTTCAAACTTACATAGACAATCCAAATCTAAAAGCAGAAGAAACAGAACTAACTGAAGAAGAAATTTTGGAAGAAGAAATATTTCTTGCACTTCGATTAAAAACCGGAATTAATATTGAAGAAATAAATAAAAAATTTAATATTGATTTTTTAAATAAATATCAAAGTATAATAAAAAAATATACGGAACTAAAATTATTGGAAAATAAAAATAATAAATTAAACCTTACAGAAGAAGGATTTCTGCTAAGCAATGAAATAATGTCAGAATTTCTAAATTAAACTTCTTAAGATTCTTGCATACCTGTTTTCGAACCTGCAACAATAAAAGTAGCAGGAAGCACTTTAGAAGTTAATCTTGATATAAGTTTTGCATCTCTTAATAACATATTTGCAGTTAGACATAAATCATCAGCGTGAACGAAATAATCTTCAACATTAACCTCATGTTTAACTTTTTCTTTAAAGATTTTGTTGTTAACTTTGTTCATAATCTTATTACCAATTTCCATTCCGCCAACTAATGAAGCCACCGTAACAACAACTTTAGGAAGAACTGAAGCCACACCATTTATAACTTGTGCAGGTTTTGAATTTGAATTAATTTTGGGTAATTTAAAATTTGTTTTTTCAAGAAGTTTATTACCAACTGCCAATAAGCCTATAGGGAAAAGCATATTACCGAAAAATTGCTGAGATGCTTCTCTTAATTTAGGTTTAACATTTTCTTTGTTTCTGTCTGCAATTAAACCACCTGACAAACCACCAATAACAGAACCTGCACCAATCAAAAGAACATCTTTCTCATCATAAGCCAATTTTTTTAAGGTCAATGCAGGATTTCCCTTTTTCGCCATAGCATAAATACCAACTACAGAACCTGCAATACCTACTGCACTGCCTGCAATAGATGCTGCTGCTATTTTTCTTTTATAATTTTTGTCATTTATATTAGATTTCGGCTTTGATACCACATCAACAATATTCACTTTTATATTCCCCTAGTATTCAACAATATGAAAAATCAAAAAACTTTTTTTTGTTATTTTTGTTAAATCTTATTTACATAAAATATTTATTAGCAACTGTTATATTAAAATAAAAAAAGTTAATAGGCAATAACAAAAATGATTGATACACATTCACATATAAATTTCGAAGATTATAAAAAAAACTTTGAAGATTTCATAAAAGATATTCAAAGCAATGAAATAGAAAAAGTAATAATTCCAGGAGTAGAACCTTCAAGCTTTAATGAAATTGTTTCTTTATGCAACGAATATGAAATGCTATATGGGGCAATAGGCGTACATCCGTCAGAGTTTCAAACATATAATCAAGAAGTTGAAGAAATAATATATAGACTTATCAAAAATAGCAATATTGTTGCGATAGGAGAAATTGGTCTAGATTACCATTATGGATTTGATTCAAAAGAAGAACAAAAAAATATACTAAGAAAGCAGTTAAAAATAGCAGAGACAACAAAACTACCTGTTATAATCCACGATAGAGAAGCTCACGAAGATGTTTTTAAAATTTTACAAGAATACGAATTAAGTAATGTTATATTTCACTGTTTTTCCGGCAATTCAGACTTTGCAAAAAGATGTATAGACAAAGGATATTATATAGGTATAGGCGGAGTAGTAACATTCAAAAATGCAAAAGATTTGAAAGAAAGCACAAAAATAATTCCTATAGACAGAATATTACTTGAAACAGATGCCCCATATCTGGCACCAGTACCATATAGAGGAAAAATCAACACACCAGCCTATTTAAAATATATAGCCCAAGAAATAGCAAATATAAAAGAAATAAGTATAGAAGAAGTAAAAAAACAAACAACAATAAACGCAAAAAGGATATTTAAATTTTAACATGCCAAAAGAAAGACTAGATAAAATACTAACAGATAAAGGTTTTTTTGAAACAAAAAGCAAAGCTCAAGCCGCAATAATGGCTGGAGACGTTAAAGTTGACGGAATTACAATAACAAAAGCAGGATTTCAACTTGAACTAAAACAAGATACAACTTTTGAAATAAAATCAATGCCATTTGTATCAAGAGGCGGTTTTAAACTTGATAAAGCAATTAAAACTTTTAACATAGATTTAAAAGATAGAATTTGTTTAGACGCAGGAGCATCAACAGGCGGATTTACAGATTGCATGCTTCAAAATGGAGCAAAAAAAGTATACAGTGTGGATGTTGGTTATGGTCAGCTTGCTTGGAAATTAAGAACTGATAAACGAGTAAAAGTAATAGAAAAAACCAATATTAAAAATTGTAGTTTTTCTGACATCTATTCTGAAGGTGATGAAAAAGCAAATTTTCTGACAATGGATCTATCTTTTATATCAATAAAAAAAGTAATCCAAAATATACTGCTACTTGCAGACAAAGAAAACTTTGAAATAGTATCACTAATAAAACCACAATTTGAAGCGGGAAAAGAACAAGTAGGGAAAAATGGTGTAGTAAGAGAAAAAGAAATACATATAGAAGTAATAAAAGATATAATTGAATATTGTGGATCAATAAACTTATTTGTAAAGGGATTAACATTTTCCCCAATAAAAGGACCTGCCGGAAATATTGAATATCTAATATATTTAACTAATAAGAAAACAGAAAACAACATCTCTATAGAAGATGTTGTTACAATATCTCATAATGAAACATAAATTATTGATTAACTGCTAAGTTTAATTTTTGTTGAACAGGCTCAGCTTCAAATAAATCACCTACACTACAACCAATTGTTTCACATAACTTATCCATATTTTCATATGATGGTTGAGTACGACCACTTGCCCAAGAATATACCGTTTGCTGAGGTAAATTCAATACTTGAGCCAATTTATATAAACTCCAGCCTTTTTTTGCTTTTATTGTTTCTTTTATTTTAATTTTCATTTTTCCTCCACAAGCAGTTTATTCAACAAACATATATAACATTATACATATGTTACAAATATTAACATACTATTTTTTAAATATTTCATTCTTTTGTATGAAAGAAAAAAATATAATTCCTTTAAAATAAGTAAAGGAGAAAATTACCTAAAGAACTAACAATTATAATTGTACAAAGAGTTGTAAAATATATAATGTAAATAAACTAGGAATTTTTGCCAAAATGGGTATATAATTTATAATAGGTTTAGTTGTTTTTCTAAACAAATTACAAAAATTAAAACAACATAAAAAGGATAGTATATGAAAAAAATATTTATGCTGGGTTTAGTTTTCACTCTAATGTTGAGCTTTGGAAATATACAAAAGGTATCTGCGCAAAGCGATAACACACAGACAATAAAAGATGCAATTTCAAAATATAAAAATAAGAACTATGTTGGTTGCATTTCTGATTTAAGAATGTTGACTGAAAAAGATCCAACAAGTGCAATTGGTTGGTATTATCTAGGTAATGCCTATATGAATATAGCAATGAAACAAGAAGCACATGCTGCATTTGAAAAAGTTATTGCACTTAACACCGTGCCAAAATTAACATCATACTCAATACAAGCACAAATTTGTATGGAAAATCCATTAAAATGTGAATATCAAGATTTTTCATATGATGAAATCAAAAAATTAAAAGCTGATCCATCTGGCTTCTTGGAGCAATATTTTGCTAATTTAAATAATACAGAAAAAGATGCCGATACGGTTGAAATAGAAAATTTAATAAAAGGAAACTATCCTCAAAATGTGCATCCGCAAGCGCAAGAATTCATAAGACAAGAAAAAACAAAAATGAAACAAAATGAAATCAATACAGATCAAGCATTTATTCCGTCAAGTGATAAATTAGCGCAAGCTGTTAAATTATTGAAAGAACAAAACAATGATATTTCTGGTTTCGCTATGATGATGGATACAAAAACACAACAAGAGAATAATTATGCAGAAATTATAAAACAATATCATAATGAGAATAAAACCATCACTCCTGAAATGGTACAAATGATGATGATGTCAAATATGATGCCTAATTTTTAAAAAATGACACAAGACAGTATAGAAAAACTTTTTTACATAGATAAAAATTACTCCGGAATTAGGAATTTATTGAAAAATTCAAAAGAAATCCGGAGTTTTAATATTTTAGGAAAAATAGAACTATACAGCGGAAATGTCAAAGAAGCATACAATTATTTTAATAAAGCGCAAAATATATACGGATGCTGTTACTGCAATTTTTTAACAGAAAAAATAAATGAAGCAAAAACCATTTTAAATTTAGTAAAAGAAACTTCTTCAGCAGTAAATTGGTTGATATGTATAATAAATTTAATAGAAGACAACTATAATCAAACGCCAACATACTTTCAAATAAGAAACTATTATGAACAAGACTTAAATATGTTGTTCCTCTACAACAAAACAGAATATATAAATAAGCTTCTTCTTGCAAACAGTTATTTGGAATATTTTAACAGAGAAGTATATAAGTATAGTGGAAGAGTATTGTTGAATAACAACAAAACTGAAGAAGCAAAACAATACTTAAAAAAGAGTCTTGATATATTCTACAAAGATCCAGAAACACACTATATGCTAGGTGAATTATATGAAAAAGAAGGCAATTTCAATAATGCGCAAAAAGCATACAAATTAGCAAATGAAGTCAATAAGGGATACTTTCCTGCAATAAACAAGCTAAAAGAATTAGGAAGTAACTAATTGTATAATTTGAATTATGGTGTAAAATAAATAATATAGAGTCTTATTAGGAGAAGTAAAGCAATGTTTGAACGTTTTACGGAAAAGGCTATAAAAGTAATAATGCTTGCACAAGAAGAAGCAAGAAGACTAGGTCATAATTTTGTAGGTACAGAACAAGTTTTATTGGGTTTGATAGGTGAAGGAACCGGTGTTGCCGCAAAAACACTTAAGGCAATGGGGGTAAACCTAAAAGACGCCAGAGTAGAAGTCGAAAAAATTATAGGCAGAGGTTCAGGCTTTGTTGCAGTAGAGATTCCTTTTACGCCTAGAGCAAAGAGAGTACTGGAGTTATCTTGGGACGAAGCAAGACAACTCGGACACAATTATATAGGGACAGAACATCTTCTTCTTGGATTAATCAGAGAAGGTGAAGGTGTTGCTGCAAGAGTTTTAGAAAACTTAGGTGTTGATTTAAACAAAGTAAGAAGCAATGTAATAAAAATGCTTGGAGAAACAAAACCAACACAAACAGCGGCAACAACAGGTTCTTCTTCAGGCAAAACAAAAACTCCAAGTTTGGATGAATTTGGAACAGATTTAACACTTGCAGCACAAGAACAACGTTTAGATCCTGTTGTAGGCAGAGAAAAAGAAATAGAACGTGTTATACAAATACTTGCAAGAAGGACAAAAAATAATCCTGTACTATTAGGGGAACCTGGTGTCGGTAAAACTGCAGTTGTTGAAGGTTTAGCTGCAAGGATAGTAAATTCTGAAGTTCCTGATATTTTAGAAGGCAAAAAAGTTATACAATTAGATATGGGTTTACTTGTAGCCGGTACAAAATACAGAGGCGAATTTGAAGAACGTCTTAAGAAAATTATGGACGAAATTCGTCAAGCAGGAAATATTATTCTTATTATAGATGAAATGCATACGCTTATAGGTGCAGGAGCCGCAGAAGGCGCCATTGATGCCGCAAATATATTGAAACCTGCTCTATCAAGAGGCGAAATTCAGGTTATAGGTGCCACTACATTAGATGAATACAGAAAATATGTAGAAAAAGATCCTGCGCTTGAAAGACGTTTCCAATCAATAATAATAGAAGAGCCATCTGTCGATGATACAATTGAGATAATTAAAGGTTTAAAACCAAAATATGAAGAACACCATAAATTAAAAATTTCTGATGAAGCTATTGTTGCGGCAACAGAATTATCATATAAATATATTACTGACAGATTTTTGCCAGATAAAGCTATTGATATTATTGACGAAGCAGCTTCTAAATTAAGAATACAAACAAGCGCTCTTCCTCCGGAAGGAAAAGAACTTGAAAAACAGTTAAAAGCAGTAATAAAGCAAAAAGAAGATGCAATAAGGAATCAAGAATTTGAAACAGCATCAAATCTTCGTGATGATGAAGCTGACCTAAAAGAAAAGATTCGTGAAATGTCCTTAAAATGGAGAGAAGATAACGAGGAAAACAAACCAACTGTTACTGCAGAACAAGTTGCTCAAGTTGTCAGTATGATGACTGGTATCCCGACAACTAAGATAACAGAAGGTGAAAGTGAAAGGCTTCTTAAACTGGAAGAAACACTTCATAACAGGGTTATTGGTCAGGATCAAGCTGTTGTTGCATTATCAAAAGCAATAAGAAGAGCAAGAGTAGGTTTAAAATCCCCCAATAGACCAATAGGAAGCTTTATCTTCTCAGGACCTACAGGTGTAGGTAAGACAGAGCTTGCAAAAGCTTTAGCAGAAGCCGTTTTCGGTAGTGAAGACAATATGATTCGTGTTGACATGTCCGAATTTATGGAAAAACATTCAACAGCGAAATTGATTGGTTCGCCTCCAGGCTATGTTGGTTATGATGATGGAGGCCACTTAACAGAATTAATAAGAAAGAAACCATACAGCGTTATTCTATTCGATGAAATAGAAAAAGCACACCCTGATGTATTTAATATCATGTTACAAATATTAGATGATGGTAGATTAACTGACTCAAAAGGAAGACATATTAACTTCAAAAACACTATCATTATAATGACAAGTAACGTTGGTGCAAGTATGATTACAACAACAAGTAAGCTTGGGTTCTCTGTTGCAGATGATGAACAAAAAGATAAATATGAAAAATTAAAAGATACAGTAATGGAAGAAATGAAAAAATCCTTCCGTCCTGAATTCTTAAACAGAATTGATGATATTATCGTATTTGCTCATCTATCTAAACCGGAAATAAGACAAATTGTTGATTTAATGTTAAATGACTTATTTAAACGTTTAGAATCACAAAATTTAACTATCGAAGTAACAGAAGAAGTTAAAGATTACTTAGGTGAAGCAGGATATTCTGAAGCATACGGAGCAAGACCATTAAGACGTTTAATCCAAAAACGAATTGAAGATGGTTTGGCAGAAGAAATTCTATCCGGCAAATACACATCAGGAAACAAAATTGTTCTGAAATTAAAAGATGAAAAAATTGTTTTCGAGTGTGAAGATAAATAAACAGAATAAATTATTAGAAAAAGTCCCTCTTGATGGGGGGCTTTTTTTTTCGAAAAGAAAATGATATAATAGAGGCATGAGAAAAATATTATTAAACTGTTTATCTTCTTATTCATCTGACACCTGAAGTGAGTGGCTTTAGTTCTAGTGTCACATTTTAATTTTTAAAAGAAGAAAAGGCGGTATTGTATGCAAAAGTTTGCTACGTGTTTTTCAGTAATATTTTTATTACTCTCATTTATGATGCTTATCGGCGTTTTATATTTTAATTTACCACAACTAATAAGCGGAAACAGAATCGTTTTATTTGTATTCTTGAACTCTGTTATGCTTGTTGGTGTTGGTTTATTCTTCTTAATGTTTAAAGAAAGAATTATACAATATATTCAAAACTATAGAAGAGAAAAACAAATTTAATTTTCGCCGAAAACTTCATAAGCTTTATAAGAACTCCTTGTAAGCGGAGAAAAGAAGGTATGCTTAATTCCAATTTTCTTTGCAATAGAAGAGAGTTCTTCATACTCAAATGGTTCATAGTAACGAGAAACTTCTATATGGTTTTTTGTTGGTGCTATATATTGTCCTATTGTTACTATATCACATCGAATTTTAGCTAAATCTTCAAATGTTTTGATCAATTCTTCTTTAGTTTCTCCAAGTCCAACCATTAAACCTGTTTTAGTAAGAATATTTGAATTTTTCTTTATATATTCTAAGAAGTTTAATGAACGAAAATAATCAGCCTGTGGGCGAGCTTTTTTATACAAAGATTGAACAGTTTCTATATTATGATTGAAAACATCAGGTTTAGCATTAATAACAGTATCAATATTAGCTTCAACACCTTGAAAATCAGGAGTTAGAACTTCTATTTTTATATTTTTATCAATATTTCTAATTTCTTCAATAACATTTGCAAAATGATTTGCTCCTCCATCAGGCAAATCATCACGTGTGACAGAAGTCACAACAACATAATTAAGCTCCAGTTTTTTAACAGCATCAGCAATCTTAGTTGGTTCAGCCTCATCTAAAGGATCTGGAGGAGCACATGTAATATTACAAAATCTACAATTTCTTGTACAATTATTCCCCATTATAAGAAAAGTAGCTGTATTTTTGGAATAACATTCACTTTTATTAGGACACCTCGCAGCCTCACAAACCGTATTCAAACAATGAGACTTGAGAATATGCCTTACTGTTTTTGTTTTTTCAGTATCAATAATTCCACGTTTCAAATATTGAGGAAGTCTTTGCATATTAATTATTCCTGAATTAATTCTATTTCATTTCCATCAGGATCTTTTATAAAGGCTATTAATTTTTTAGATATTTCACCTTTTTCATTCTTTAAAGTAAGTTCAAAAGGTTCCCACAAAAATTCATAACCAAATTCTTTTACTTTTTCGCAAAGCAAATTCATGCTATCAACAGCAAATGCAAAATGCCCAAAAGCATCACCAGTTTTATAACCATCTGCTGGTGTATCGTAATTATATGTAAGTTCAATCTGACAAGAATTTTCATCTTCTCCTAAGAAATACAGATCACAATCCTCTAGTGATTTTTTCTCAATTAAATTTAGTCCAAGAAAATCTCTATAAAATTTTAAGGAATCATTTATATTTTTAACCCTAATCATTGAATGTAAAAATTTCATATTTAAAGCTCCTTTTGAAAGTTAATTATATTATATAATAAACTATTTTGCAGTTAAAAGAGCTTCGTTATTTTCATCGAAATAAAATTCAACATACTCATTATCATTAGGGAAAGTAACGGTTTGAACAATATTTTGTTTCATTTCTTGCGCAAAAGACTTATTTAGATAATTAAAACCAACATATAAAGAAACAATAATTATAGTTGAAATCATAAATCCAAGAACAACAGCTGCACGTTTATATACGTTTTCAAAAGAATCTCTATTCTCATCTAATAATCGCCTCATTACTTTCTTAGAATAGTTTATATTGACCTTATCTTTGAACATTGAAACAGAATGTTTTATATTATTTTTCAAACCATAAGCACTTGCAAGCTCTGCTCTTGCAGGTTTTGATTTCAATAAATATTTTCTAAATTTAATACAATCGTCATAACATAGTTCATCATCAATATATGGTGAAATATTTTTATAGAATTGTTCGTACTCTCTTATATTGAAAATTTTATTTGACTCAATACGTTCAAACTCAGATAGCAACTTTTCATATTCAAAATGAAGATTGGTTATAATTTCCTGCATTTCTAAATATTTTTGATAACAAGTACTACATTTAGAGAAATGATTTTCAACAAAAACTCTATCATCCTCATCAAGTTTATTTTCTATGTATAAAGACATCATAGATACAACTTTTTTGCATATTGGATTATCCAATTTATATCTCCTTTTATGTTATGTATGGTTTTAAACATTCCTGTAGTTTATTTCTTGCACGAGAAATTCTTGATTTGACAGTTCCAACATTTGTCTTTGTTATTCTAGCTATCTCTTCATAACTAAGACCTTGCAACTCTCTCAAAATAATTACAACTCTAAAATGTTCCGGTAATTTACAAATCATTTCTCTGATGATATCAGTAAGCTCATTTCCAAGAGTTTTTTCATCTGGTTTTAAATCATTATCACAAATGTGAAGAGCACAACTATCATTCCCTTCATCATTATGCCAAAATGTATCAATGGAAACATAATCAGGAACTCTTTGTTTCTTTCTGAGTTCATCATAAAAAAGATTAGTAATAATTTGTCCTAGCCATGATTTAAAAAACTTTGGATTTTTTAATGTTTTTATATTTTTTGTCATTCGAAATAAAGCTTCTTGAGTCAAATCAGAAATATTTTCTTTAGAAGCACCCAAATAACAAAAAGAAGCATAAATATTTTTTTGTTCACGTCTAATAAGCTCCTCAAGTGCATCATAATTATCTTCCTGAGCAGTACAAATAAGATCGTACAAATTCATTTCCTTATATTTCTTTTTAACTAACCCTTTCAACGAATATACCCCTATAAAACAAAAAGTTTTTTTTATATAATCTAAAAATAGGATAAATTAATGTTACAGACTATGACCTAATCGGTCTAAACAACCAGCTATAAATAGATTAAATATGAATATAAACCAACTTAGATTAAAAAATAAAAAAAATACCTTATTGTAAACTCGGATAAATTCAAAACTGAAGATGATTTTCTTGATGCAATAGCACAAAAACTTAATGAAGGAATAGATATAATAGAACTTAGAGAACAACATTCAACTCCGGATAAAATAGTAAGAATTGGGAAAAAAATTAGAGAACTTTGTTCTATATTTAATACCTTATTTATAGTGAATGACAGAATAGATATAGCTCAAATTATAAATGCAGATGGTGTATTATTAAATAAATATTCAATAGATATTACAGCAGCAAGAGAATTAACAAATCAAGAAACAATTATAGGTAAATATGTATCTGATAAAAAAGAAATGAAAAATGCCGAAAAAGATTGTGCTGACTATCTTATGTATGAAAAAGAGCTCAATACAAAAACAGAACTTCCATATTTTATTTTTTCAGAATGCCAAAATTTATAAAAATATTTTAAAGAAAAAGCTTGACTCTATTTTATGCTTTAGATAAACTAATAAATGTCGATAGGCTCCCATCGTCTAGAGGCCTAGGACACATCCCTTTCACGGATGCGACAGGGGTTCAAATCCCCTTGGGAGTACCATTTTATTAAAAGAGCAGAGATGCTCTTTTTTTTATTACCAACGAAAATAATCTTCAACTTCATTTCTAAATACAGCAAGTCTTGCAATAGCCTCAGCAGATAATGGCTTATCCATAGGTTCATCTTTCAAAATATTATACAATTGATACCACATAAAAGTTCTATCCGTTCCATTTTGGCAGCCAAAATATAGAGGTAATGGCATCTCTTCATTTTCTCCATTTAAAATTCTTATAAATTCCTTTAAAGCAGATACTTTCACGCCTTTTCTGTCATCAACATATGACTCAGGATGATTTATTAGTTCTTTAATTAAATCTCCACTTATATCAAAAACATTTAGAGCAGCACCTTTTATTGAATTTAGTTCAATAAAATTTAAACCAGCTGCTTCAGCATCTTCTTTATAATCAGGATAGTTTACAAAACATAAAACACTTTTAATCCCAGCATCTTTCAATGCTTTTAATTTTTCAGGTTGATAAGCAAGATTACCACCTGAATATAATTCATTAGGACGTCTTTCCCTAAAGGCTGGAAGATTTAATCTTTGCATCTTCTTAATATTTACACCCGTTCTTAATCTTTGCTTTTTTAATACAGGTTTAAACGAATTTGTTTCTATTTCTGCAGGTCTTATTGAAATTTTTTCTTTTATTAACTGATCATAATAAAAAAGTTGGGGACCCAGCTGCTCCTCAAGATGAGTTCTTATGACATCTATTGTCTGATCCTGCTTTTCCGGAATATATCTTCCCTTATAAATAAATTCTGAACCAAAAGATTTTGAACCTATCCGAGAAAAACTTTGAATACGCATGATTTACAATCCCACAATTAACTATAAATAGATAAAACCGGGGAAATAAAATAATTGAACTTTTTCTACAAAATTTAAGAAAAATTAAGAAGGCGGAGAATACCTCCGCCTTCTAATTCTATATACTATACAAAATATTAGAACAATCTTTTTAATAGACCTTGGAAACCCTGACCATGACGAGCTTCATCTTTAGCCATTTCATGAACTGTATCATGGATTGCATCATAACCAAGTTCTTTAGCTCTTTTAGC
>CALUQL010000039.1 GCA_944322895.1 Candidatus Gastranaerophilales bacterium | reverse complement strand
AAAACTTCAAGTTCTCTCTCTGTTAATTGAGCTCTTGCATCAGGTACATCGTTTGTTTGAATCAACGAAACATTCTCAGGTTTAGGGAAAAAGTTTAAAGCAACTGATGAAACTCCAGGATCAACCCAGCAAGCACCTTCTGCCACATTTTTTATTACTGATGATAATGTTTCGGGTGAAATATCTTTTAAACAATAAGCATTTGCGCCTGAACCTAATGCAGCAATAACTTCTTCTCCACGTTCATGTGATGTTAATATTATTACTTTTGAATTTAGCCCTTTTTCCTTTATTTTTATTGTTGCTTCTAATCCGTTCATACCCGGCAAACCTAAATCCATCAATACAACATCCGGCTTTAATTTTTCAATTAATGCTATTCCTTCTACTGCATCTTCGGCTTCTCCAATAACATTGATGTGCTCATATTCGTTCAATGTTGATTTTAAACCTACTCTTGTTAGTTTATAATCTTCGACGATTATAACACTAATTACACTATTACCAGCTAATGCATCTACCATAACTTAGTTATCCTCTCTGATTACAAAAGTATTGTTAAACTTTGTTTAGTCTATTATATATTAGACTATTATCAATTATTTAGTAATTAACCTATTGTCTAATTTATAACTAGCCATTTGTATTATTCCTTTAGCAAGGAATCTGATTAATAACCTAGTTCCTGGTCAATAAAAAAGTATGCAATAGTATAAAAGAGTTTTTTAATATTTTCTTTCCGCTTTTTTTGCGCCAATACCAATAACATCATACATTAGTGTCTTAATTCCTGCTGCTGCAAGTAAACCCCCAGCTATTTTACCTGCTGTCTTAAACTTTAATGCTACGGCTGACAAACCAATTAATGGTATAGAATTAATTATAGTTTCTCCAACACCTTTTAGGTAACCATTTGCCCTTGATATTATATGATAATATGGGAAGCTTTGTTGCAGATTAAACCACCATTTCTTCATTTTTGAAATAGTAGCACTTTCTTTATCCATAGTCATATATTGTTTATATTGATTATAATATCTGTCTGCAGAATCTAATTCATCCAATGAATATGCTCTTTCTCTTCCATTTATATGTGAATCATATATAACTGAAGCTGTTGTTGCGACGGCAAGCGCTTTCGAGGTAATTTCCATTGGTTTACCTGAAAATTTTTTTACACCTGATATTATTGCAGGAATTACTGCCATATTCTTACCTTATATTATTCTTTATTGTCCTTTTTTGTATTGTCTGGAGAATTGTCCGGAATTGTTGTCATTGTTTGTGCTGATTTCAACAGTGCATTATTAGCCATTACTGCTTCTTGACCATACAATTTATCTGAAGCTTGTAATGGTTTTAAAATTGCAATAGTATTTTCATCTCCATGAGCACTTCCTGCTGCTATTGGACTCATCGCAAGCATTCTGTTATTTTCATCAGGATCTTGAAGTGCTATATTTAGCAATGCAGTTAACGCCGGATCTTCATATCTTGAGTCATCTTCTTCATATCTTTTTATTAGTTCTTTTACACCTGTTTTTCTAACATTAGAATCAGGGCTTCTTAGATAACTTTCAAGTGTTTTAATGTAATCGTCTGTTAATTGAACTACTTTTTTTGTCTTTTGTTTTTCTGTTTTAGTTTCTGCTGCTCCATTTTCATTCAATAATGGAGAATTTGCTATTGAAACATTTTGCTGCGGAGTATAATTAGGAACCGTTGGTTGTGCTACTGCAGGTATTGCTGTATTTTGGGGCAATGTATAATTTGCATTTGCAGTAGAATTTGAGCTTGGTCCACCTATTGCAGACGGATTATAAATATATATATTCACACCTGATGCAGCCTGTTTGGATGGACTACTATACAATGATGTTTGAGGATATTGATAAACTTGGGAAGTTGAAGGAGATGAAACACTCACAGTTTGTTGTTGTGGTTGCTGTGGTTGTTGAATATAATTATTTGAATAGTTATATAACGGAGTACCCGTTTGAATATTATACATTGGTGAGTTTGCTTGAATTTCTGACATAATACTTCTTACCTTCAACTATATAGATAAACACTTGAATCATAAAAAACATGCTAGTTAAGGTAATAAAAGTTTAAATTTTGTAACATATAATATAAATAGGAATAAAATGTTAAAATCAAAGTAAGGAGAGATTTATGAATAATATAATAATTGGTTCAGATCATGCAGGTTACAACTTAAAAGAAAAAATAAAAATGTTTCTTACTGAAAATAATTATAATGTTACTGATGCAGGTACATATTCAACGGAATCCGTTGATTATCCTGTTATTGCAAAGAATGTAGCAGAAAAAATTATATCCAAAGAATATGAAAAAGGTATATTGATATGTGGTACCGGAATTGGCATGAGTATAGCTGCAAATAAAATAAAAGGTATTAGAGCGGTTGTGTGTTCAGATACTACATCTGCAAAATTTTCAAGACAACATAATAATGCTAATATATTATGTTTTGGAGAAAGAATTGTTGGTGAATATTTGGCAAAAGATATATGCAAAATATGGCTAGAAACAGAATTTGAAGCAGAAAGACATTTAAGAAGGGTAAATCTTATTGAGAATTTACAATTATAGAAACTGCTTCTTCTACTGAATTCGCATATGGTATAACATCTTCAAGATAAGCAAAAGATAATGCTTCTTTTACTGTTGTAGAAGGGTTTACAAGAACAAATTTACCGCCATTTTTTGAACAAGTTTTATAGATATCTGCAAATACATATGCATTATCAACATCAAATGTTGTTATCTCTCGCAAATCAAACAAAATGTTATTCATTCCAGTGTACATAGAAGAGTTAATGTTCTGTATAATAGAGTCAAAAACTTTTGGTTCGTTAAACCTTTTAACAATATAAGAAACTATATTATTGTTTATAACATATCTTGTAAATGCAATATTTTTGTCAGATTGAAATGTGGTACTTATATATTTTAGTAGTTTTGCATGCCAATCTTTATCTTTTTGAATATAAAAATCAATTCCAAGTTCATAACAAGTATCAATTAAAGAATTATCATCTGTGCCTGAAATTACAACAATTTTACTATATACACCTGTTTCATTTCTTTTTTCAACGGCAGCTTTTATTAAATCTATACCATCTGAACTATCGGGCATAAATAAATCAATAATTACACAATCAAACTGAACTTTTTGAAGTTCGGATATGGCTTCATCTTTATGTCTAGCCACTCTTGGTGTTATTCCTATTCTTTTTAATACTGTACTTAGTTGGTATATCGATAATTCTAAATCATCAGCAATGAGAATCTTTTTATCCTCAAGAGAGCTAATTTTTATATCTGAAGAAAATGAGTATATTTTTCTTTCTATTTCTATTAATGCCTCAGAAATATCACTTGGTGTAATATTCCCTTTTTGTAGCTTTTGCTCCATAGAAGCTAATTCAAAGATTTTATTAAGTTGTTCATCTGAAATATTCATAATCTCGCCATTTCTTCGTAGTTATCATAACAAATTTAAACAATATTTTCAAGGAAGAAATACAATATCTTTTTTTATAAATTAAAGTTGATATATTGTTACGTTTCTATACTATTTTTATATTGTTTAAGTGACAAAAAATATATTTTAATGTTTTAATGTTAATAAAACAGTTTTCGTTTTAAGAGTATAGTACCCGTTGAAAGAAATGTTTAATATGAAATGCAGTATTTTGTTTAGATTGTTTACATTGTTTTTTACTATATTTATGTTTATTGGTCAAGTTTCTGCTCAGACTATCGAATCTAATATCCTTTCCAAAATAATGATTGAGCAAGCTGCAGATAATAGTTATAAAATTAATTTATTTTTTGATAAAAAATTTACTGGTAATGCATTTATTCAAAAGGGCAAAGAAGGTTCTTACTATATATATATTCCTGAAACAGTAACAAAATCTAATAAAATAAAAATTGCATATAAAAATAGGCAAGATAAGAAAAATATAAAAATATCAATAGAAGAAAAACCCTTTATAAAAGAAAATTCCGAGTCAAATTATGTTAGACTTTCAGTTGGTTTAAATAAAGCATATTCATTAAGAATTTTAGCCCAAACAATTGAAAATGAAAATAATATTTTTACATTAAAAACATTTAACTATAACTATTTAATGCTAATTGTATTATTTTCTTTTATAATCTTTTTAATTCTAAAAATGGTAAAAATATCAAAAACAAATATAAGAAGGAGTTATACTTCTTTTCCCAAAAGCTATTTGCTTAATAAAGATGAATATAAAGCAGTTTCAGATTTAAATGAACCTGTAAGACAAAATATATTGCCGAAAGTGAATATAAAAAAGACATTACGCAGTATGGACAGTAATTCATTTAGTTGCTTTGATGTTCCGTTAGTTGAAGAAAATAGGCAATCATCTTATGAATTTAATAGTATGTTGAAGCAAACTTCTAATCTATTAAAAGAAAAAGCAATAAAGTCGAAACAAACTAACCCTATTTCCAAAAATTATCTTGACGATTCATTACAACTTGATCTTCCCGTTGTAGAGGATATAAAGAAAAAAGATGAACCTGAACCTAAAAATTTAATGCCTGAACTTTTATCAGAACTACATATTACACCTACAAAAGGATTTTATTTGACTACAGTCGATGACGCTTTCGCTCTATTTGGTTATGTTGGAGAAAAAGTGTTTTTATTGCAAAAGTTTAATGATTTGACTCAAATTAATCTACAAGCTAGATTCTATGATAGAAAAGCCAATAGTGATATGTATATAGTGAGACTTGACTCTTATAAAGCAATGATTGAAATTTCTGATGAAGGAATGAAAGAATTGGCAGTTCTTTAATATATGAAAAAAAATATTCTATATATTTCATTAGTTATATTTTTGATTTTCCTTTTGTTTGCTTTTATTTCTTCCTCAAGTTCTAAAAATGAAAATATTATAAAATTTTCATCTTGGGGCTCACAAAGTGAAATACAAATATTGAATTCTGTAATTAAAGAATTTGAAAAAGAAAATCCTGAAATAAAAATAAAATTTCTTCATTTTCCTCAAAATTATTTTCAGAAAATTCACATTCTTTTTGCTTCTGACTTAGCACCTGATGTTATTTTTTTGAATAATCAAAATATTCAATTATATATACAAGCTGACCTTTTAGAAAATTTAGAAACAGACTTCCCAAATTCTGATAAAATCTTTTATAGAACAGCGTTAGATTGTTTTAGAAAAAACAATAAATTATATGCAATCCCAAGAGATATTTCAAACCTTGTAATATACTATAATAAAGATATTTTTGAAAAACTTGGAATTAAAATACCAGAAAAAATTAATAATCTGCATGAACTAAAAATACTTGCAGAAAAATTGACAACAGATGAAAATTTTGGAATTAATTTTGAAGAAGATTCTTTATTTTGGTCATATTATTTGGCGGCAAACGGTGGAGGAATTATTTCTGACGACAAGAAATCTATAATAATAAATTCAAAACAAAGTATAAAAGCATTAAATTTATATTCGGATTTTGTAAATAAATATCATATAGCTCCATCTAAGTCACAAATTGGAAGTATGACAACAGCTCAAATGTTTATAAATGGTAAGATTGCAATGTATTTAGGCGGCAGATGGATGGTACCGAAATTTAGGGAAACTATAAAATTTGATTGGGATGTTATAGAATTTCCGTCAAACAATGAAAATAAATTATATATCGATGCTTCAGGTTGGGCTGTTTCAAAAAAATCAAAAAATAAAAAGATAGCAATTAAGTTTATAAAATATCTTTCATCGAAACAAAATATTGATAAATTTACCGGAATGGGATTGATTATACCTGCAAGAAAAGATTCTGCAGAAAGCAAATGTTTTCTTGACGATAATAAATCACCAAAAAATGCAAAAGTATTTTTAGAAATGTTGAAATATTCAAAGCCTACACCTGCAAATGAAAACTACAATTATATTAATGATATACTAAGAGAAAAAATGCAAAGTATATTCTTAGGCGAAAAAAAAGCAGAAGATGTATTTGATGATAAAACAATTGAAAAACTCGAAAGCAAGCTTTAATGGACATTTTAGAAAAATTATTTAAATTACATCAAAATGGGACAAATATAAGAACTGAAATTATAGCTGGTTTAACAACTTTTTTTACAATGTCATATTTATTGGTATTAAGTCCTAAATTACTTGAATACTCAGGTTTAGAACTAGGTTCAAGCTTAACAATTACAGCATTAATTGTATTTATATGTAGTATTATTATGGCATTAATAGCAAATAAACCCTATGCTGTAGCACCATTTTTAGGTGAAACTGCTTTTATAGCTTTTACTATAGTTGGTAATCTTGGTTTCTCTATAAAAACAGCCCTTGCATCTATATTCATAAGCGGAATTATTCTTTTATTTATGACATTATCTAATATTAGAACTTATATAGTTAAACAAATTCCTGAAAATATAAAGATTTCATTTTGTACAGGTCTTGGTTTATTTTTTATATTCATTGCATTGCGTGATATTGGAATAGTAAAATTTACAACTAATAATATTCCATTGGAAATAGGAAATTTTACTTCAGTTTCAGTTATTTTAGGAATTTTTTGCTTTATTATACAATCTGTGTTGATAAAAAGAGGAAATAAAGCCGCAATTATAATTGCAATGATTATTACAACAATTCTTGGGATTATTTTGGGCGATATAGAACTTCCAACAAAAATAATTTCTGCTCCGATGAACATAACTTCATCTCTATTTCAACTTGATTTTTCAGGGCTAATGAATAAAAATTTTATTCCAATGTTTTTCGTAATATTCTTAATGGTCAATATTGATACAGTTGGTGCTATAATCGGTCTTTCATATAAGACAAATAATTCAGAAAATATAAATTCTAAAAATAATGATAAAAAAGCAATGATAGCTGACTCGATTTCAGTAATTTTAGCCCCAATTATGGGCACAACAACACCTGGTGCATATCTTGATTCTATGACTGGAATAAGTGCAGGCGGCAAAACAGGTCTAACTGCAATTGTTGTTGGTTGTTTATTTTTATTCGGCCTAATTTTTACTCCATTACTGATAATAATTCCTCCATACGCATACGCACCTGCATTATTATATGTCGGAATATTAATGACTTCCGTTATTACAAAAATAGATTTTAACGATATTACTGAATTTGCACCTGCAATACTTACAATTTGTATAATGATTTTTACTTATAATATCGGAGCCGGAATAATCGCAGGATTTATAATTTATCCACTTTTAAAGTTATTATCAGGACAAAAAAATAAAACAAACATAATTTCGTGGATTATGTTTGTTATATCAATTATATTTTTTGCTATATATCCATATTAAATATTTAATAGTACGAATGTAGAAAATTTTTTACGTTTGTTTATAAAATTCAAAAATAATTTCATTTATATACTCCTCTTGTATATATAAAGTATATAATGTTAAAATAATTGATTGTTTTATAATCTTTGTAAACATATATTAAAAAAAAAGTAAATAATTAATGAAAAACTAAAGAGAAATAAAATAAATACCGATAAAAAGAATATAGACTTAGTATTCTCGGTAAGGAGTTAAAATGACAGAAAAAAAATCAGTCAAAACAGGAGAAATCCAAAATTTAGGTATTAATTCAACAGAGATAAGCACGGTAGAAAATTATATTTCTCAAATATTATTTGAGGATAATTTTAATAAACTGAATAATCTGCAGAATCGAAAAAGTTTGAATTCTAATGATAAAATTTTTGAGTCAAAATTTAGAATAGCGTCTGATAATGGAAATATAGAATTTATATCTGTAGATATTAATTCATTAGCACCATATTCAACAATAATAAGTGAAGAAAAATTTTATGAAATAATCGGCAAAACAAAAAAAGGGTTATCAAAAAGAAGTGGAAAATATCAAGAAAGTTTATACAGCTATTATCTTAAAGCAATAAATGAAAAAGATGACGGTTTTATATCTGATGTATTAAGTAAAGCAGTTGTTTTTGAAAATAACTTAAATTATGTAAAAATGTTGATGAAAAATAAGAAATTTATGAAAGAATGGCGAAAAAATTTTGGAAAGGAGTCGCCTATAAAGATATTTAAAGAAAGTGGAAATTTGAGAAAAATAAATATAATAAATGAATATTCAAAATAATAATTTTTAATAAATGGTAAAGAAGCAGATTAACTGCTTCTTTTTTTTTATAAAAAAATGATAAAATAATTTTAATAATATTAGGGGAGAACAATCTAATAATGAGATTTTTGTATGTTTTTATAATTATGCTTTTTATGCCAATATTTGCGATAGCTGAAATTTTACCAAGAACAATATATGCTGTATCACCAAAACCATTATCATCAAAAACAATAAGTCAAAATGAATATATCAGTTTATATGCAATAGGTGATGATGCATATGCACATCAGGATATAGGAATTAAAAGTCACGAGGAAATAAAAGTTAAAATAATAGACTATATAGAACCAAAGAGAGGAAAAAGAGACGGATATTATAAAATAGAGTACAATTATGGTGACATTGTAATTATGGGAAAAATGAAAGTTTCAACCCCGAAAGATTACAAAGATATATTACAAAACACAGGGATAAGTATAGTAGGGCATGCTTTAAAATTTCCAGGATTTTCGCAAGCAATAGCGATTTCGAAAGGACTAATTAATCCTGATGAAAATAAATCAAGATTAAAAACAGCCGGTGAAAATTTGTACGAAAGTACACCATTAACATACGCTGAAAAGGGTAAAGATTTTGAAGTAGATGAAGATGGTATTGTAGTCATAAAACTAAAAGTAAAAGATGATAGTGAAGATTAAATGAAAAAGATATTATTTATAATAACAATTTTTATATTCTGCATAGGTATGTGTTGTCAATATAATTATCCAGATAATGATTTATGGGCGAGATTAATAGCCGGTGGTTATATTGTAGAAAATTTGAAAGTATTAAAATATGATTTTTTATCATACACGCCAACTCATCCTTGGTATGATCATGAATGGGGTGCAAGTATATTTTTCTAT
Organism: Candidatus Gastranaerophilales bacterium; assembly: GCA_944322895.1. GTDB lineage: Bacteria > Cyanobacteriota > Vampirovibrionia > Gastranaerophilales > Gastranaerophilaceae > Avigastranaerophilus. The sequence goes on along the minus strand of CALUQL010000039.1, from coordinate 7,856 downwards.
TTGGCCTTAAAATATTTTGGCGACTCCGGATTAATTATATTAAGAGGGCTTCTTGTTGCATTGACAGTTTTTATATGCTTTAAAACTGTAGAAATAAGAAAACCTCAATCATCAAATGCCTATAACATTTTATACTTTGCTGTAATGTTTTTAGTGGCATTGAAATCAATTGGACCAACAATTAGATGCTTATTATTTACATGCTTATTCTTTGCATTGTTTATATATTTATTGGAAAGATCAAGATTCGAGAATAAAAAATATCTTATTTTGCTACCAATTATTATGTTGTTTTGGGGGAACATACACGGTGGTTGTATGAGTGGACTTGGCATACTAGGTATTTATACTATTGGTGAATTTTTAAATAAGAAATCATTTAAAGAATACATATATTCTGCCCTAGCTTGTACTGCTGTACTATTTATAAATCCTTACGGTTTTAAGTATGTAAAATTTCTATTTTTTGCAGCAACAATGAATAGAGAATACATAACAGAATGGACAAGCCCTTTTCATCCAAGATATATTACAGAATATATAAGATATAAAATTTATCTTGTGATAATGCTTCTTACTCAGATAATTTATTTATTAAAAAATAAAATCAAATATGAAAAACTTGATAAAACAAAGATATTATTAATTGTTTTAATGACATACTTATCAATAACACATATAAGACATCAAACATTCTTTATATTTACAGTTGGAACGCTTTTATATGATGAATTTTATTTTATATTTAACTCAATTATTGAATTTATAAAAACAAAACTAAAAATAGAGAACCAAGAATTTATAAGTAATTTTACCCTATTTAAAGAAATAACCGTATATTTTTTACTGTTGATGGTTTCTATCCCTACATTAATTTCAACGAATAAAGAAATCAGAATTACAGAAACAGAATATCCGAGATATGCAATAGAATTTATAAAAATAAATAAAATTACAGGAAATTTATTTATAAATTTTGATTGGGGAAGTTATGCTGCGTATAAATTGTATCCTAACAATTTAATTGTAATGGACGGAAGATATGAGGAAGTATATGATCCTAATCTTTTAATGGAATTAAAAAACTTTCATATGGTTAAGAATGATTGGTACAGAATAATAAGAGACTATAAAACTGACGTTATGATTATAGAAAAGAAATATCCTGTATACAATAAAATTTTAAATCATTCTGATTGGAAACTGGTTTTTGATAATAATTTATCAGGGGTTTTTGTACCAACTAATAATGTAAAAGAAAAATACATTTACCCATTAATCGAAGATGTTTACTATAATAAAACAAAATTTAATACAGATATTAAATACAAAAGAAGAGACTTTTAAGTCTCTTCTTGCCAAGATTTATCAATTTTTGAAATATATGACGTCTTGTTATCCTGATGGAACCACATTGCTTCACCATTAATATCATCTCTTAATTCGTGACCTTCAACATATTTTGAATAATTATCTTTAACTAAGGTGATAACATCATTGTCCGCATTATTGAAGAATGAATCAAGAACTGTATATCCTGTGTAACCCCAAGTTTGAGCAGTTGCAGAATATATTTCATTACAAAGAATTCCAATAGCTTCCTCATTACCATTTTTTGCTTGTTCTATACAAGCTGACATAACAGTATTTATAAATTCTTCTCTTTCTTCTTTTGTCAAATATTTAGAAAGACCACCTTCTATAGCCTTGGTTATGCTGCCGTATCCCATATCATTACTATAAACAGATAAAACTTTAACCAAGTCTGCCGAATCAAGGTCTAGATATTCCCTTATTTTTTCAGGAGAAGATGATATAATTCCATTTAGTAATTCTTTAGCATAATTTTGGGCAGCATCATCCGGAATTTTAGCTTCCGTAGAAACAGTATCAGGAGTTGTCGCTTCAGGAGTTGTCGCCTCTGGAGTTGTCGCATCTGGAGTTGTCGCATCTGGAGTTGTCGCTTCAGGAGTTGTCGCATCAGGAGTTGTTGCGTCAGGAGTTGTCGCATCAGGAGTTGTTGCGTCAGGTGTAGTCGCTTCTTCTGTAGATGGTAACTCACCATAATCAGCTATTTTACTTTCTATCTTTGAAACATCTGTAACTAAAAGTTGATCCCAAATGGAAAAACCGTCAATTTTCCCCCTGTTTTCACCCATTTTTCTATTAAAATCTTCAAGTTCTTCACTCGTAAGGACATCATCCGTGCTGTTTGAATTTAATACATCAAAGAGTAAACCTACGTCTTCTTTAAACTGTTCGTCATCCTTGCCACTAGCTTTACTCATGAATTCAATTAACTCGTCTTTTGTTGCTTCTTCTCCATATACAAATATGGAATCAGAGTTTTTTAATTCTGTACTAGCTAAATTATAGAAAGTTTCCTTTATCTGAGATGCATTAATTTCCGTATTATTTGTGTTCTTTAAATAGTTAGCAATTAATGAATTAATATCCATACAAGACTCCTTAATTATACATACTTCTTATATCGTCTTTTTTTTGCTTTTCTTTAAGGTTTAATATAAGAAGTATGGATTCTGTTACAATACTTAATATTAATAGTTAACGGAACTAAATATTTGCATAAATACTGGCAATAGGTCATTTTGAGTTGGAGTGAACCAAGCTCCGTCAATTTGTCTGAAGCCTGCAGCTAAATTTTCCGCATCAATACCTGCAACTTTTAATAAATATGCTGCTTCATTTTCTGTTAAGTTCTTATCTTTGACGTCAGTTAAAATTTTATATATAGTATCTTTTGGATTTGTAGATATATAACCTTCTCCAGCCAAGATTTCTAATTTGTATATTTCTTCGTCAGTATCAGCATAATAATATATACTATCAGGTAAATTTCCTATTAATTGTACAAATAAATTTTCTATTGCTGCATCTCTATTTTCATTATCTAACTTATTTAGAAGCAGCTCAGGAATACTGAAAATTGTATTTAATTTATTCTTTTCATCTTGAGATGCATTTGTATATAAATCTATTAATCTATTTGATAAATCAACTGTAGCTTGAGTATTGTTTTCAATTTCGTGATACAAATATTCACTAAGCGATGAATCTGCGTGATTAAATATTTCTGATAGAGCTACAATGTCTGATATATCTGCTTTATATATAATTCCAGAAATTAAATTGCTTTCTTCATTTAGAAAATCATTAAATAAAAGTTTACTTACTGCATCAGGATTTTTCTCTTGCATCATGCCTAAAATATAAATTTTATCGGAAACTGGTACATTTTCATCCATTAATGCATCTCTAATTAAGAGAGGAGTCTTATTTATTGCTTCATCATAGCTGTTTTGCAATAATTTATCATCTTTTGTATAGTTAATTATTGTTTCATTGTCACTTAATAATTCAAGATGATACATAGTATATGGATTAGTTTCATTACCATAGGCTTTTTCAACTTGAACTTTTAGTATAGAGTATAAAGTTGTTTCTACTCCATTATTTCTGATAAAGTCGGTTGTGAAATTTTCGACACCATATGCTTTAGCAACAGATGCAAGTACTTGTGGTTCCATGTCATCAAATGCAATCTTGGACCATAAACTGCTATCTTTACCTAATGCGTTAGCTAAATCCTGAGCAGTTGCAAATGTTGTACCATCTTCAAGATTGAAGTTTATTTCCATATTAACATCTGCAATTTCTTGATTATCATATATATTATTAATAATTGAATCAAACATTGGAGTTTCACCGTTTTCTGCATATATTGAGTTAGATACAACCCTTGCGGTTTCTAAGAAAGAACCTTCACCGTAAATATATTCAAATGTATTTACAAGGTTAAGAAGTTCTTCATCTGTTAGATTGTTATCAAGGTATGCCATCCAAGTTTCTTTTTGAAGATCTTTATCATCGCCTGCTAATGCTTTGAAGAGTGCTTCGGTTTCTGACGTGATTTGAGGAGCATTCATAATATAATCAATATCATCCATTGTAATGTTTGAAGTACTAACCAATTTTTCAATTGTTAGATTATTTATAGCTTCAAAAGATTCAAATACTGCTTTTGCGTCATCAGCTAAAAACTTATCTATATTTACATTATCAATAATTGATTGGATAGCTATATCAGCATAATCTCCTGAAATACTATCAACTAAAATTGCTTTAATAGAAGTATCATTAGAATTAGATAATAATGCAGATGTTACACTTTGAATATCTTCTGCTTCTAAATAATATAATGCATCTTCAAAGAAATTATGATTATCTTCTGACCTCTGGCTTTGATATTTTTGAGCAATTAAAACAATTGAATCTTCGCTATATTTGCTGAAGTCAAAGTTTTGCCAATAATCATAACCATTATTAATCAATTCAGTAACTGCAGAATCGGCTTCATCTTCAGTAATTTCTATTAGTTTAGCTGCTTCTTCTGCTTCTTTTTGTTCTGCAATAATTTGTGCATTATAAACACTTGTCTTTATTTCTGAGTACATTGTAGCTTGGTAACCATCTATCGTTTGTAATTCATCTGTAAATGCTTGTATACCGTCAGGGTATGCATTAGCAATTGCAGCTAAAGCAATGCCATCTTCTGAAAGTTGCTTAAATAGTTCTTCTGTCCATAATTCAGGATTATGATAAAGTGCTGTGGCTGCTTCTTCTGCTGTATTAGCATCTAAGCCAGATATATCTATTTGAAGCTCTGGATTATTTGCATTTGGATTTCCCATATTCAAGTATAAGCTATCAACAACATTATCAATATAAGTGTCAACATGTTCTGCTTCAGCTATAATATCAGACATTTCTTTTGCTTTCGATAAGAAGGCACCATCGCCATATATAAATTCATATGAATTTATATATTCAGCTAAATCTTCTTCAGATATTGGAGTCGATCTAAAATTATTCCACATTTCTATTGCAATATCCATATCTGCATTAGATAATCCTTCAAATTGAATTCTAAGTTCATCACTAATTGGATTTGCAGACATTATATCAGTAATTTTGCTATCCAAATTTAAACCTAAAGCGTCACCATATTCTTGGATATATGAAGCTGCTTCTTCTACATCATAACCTTGTTCAACAGCAAAATCTTCTAGTAATGTTCTTACTTTGTGTGCATCATATCTGTCTTCACCTTCTGCTACTGAAGATAGCATTGAAGATAATGTTATTGATGCAAAGTATGAATCTTCACTACCTAAATTAGAAAGGAGCATTTCTTTTGTTGTATCATTTTCTAACATTGCTTTTGTAATTGATTTTAAAGATTCTGTATTTGTAACTTTCGAAGAATCTAAGTAACGCAATGCTTGGGTATAGAAATTTGAATCACCTTTTTGATATCCAAGAGCAAGTGCTATGATAGTTTCGTCGCTATATTTTGTAAAATCGACTGATTCCCAAGCTTGATCATTTGTAAGTTCGGAAAGAACTTCATTCACTTCTTCTTCTGCCAAAGTAATACTTGCTGCATCTGGTTCTTTAGTTGCTTCAAATTCTGCTTCTTCTAATTTCTGTTGTATTTCGTATAATTTTGATGGTTCATATTTCGTTTGTTCATTTTCCATAAATGATTTGAAAGCACCTTCACCGTTCATACTATCGTAAACATATGCAACAGCTGCAATGTCTTCATCACTGAGTTTTTCGAGATTATTTACCCCGGAAGCATAACTTAAACTATCTATAAAACTACCAATTGTTTCCTCAGTTCTACTAATTATATCTTCTGACTCACTTCTTTCTACTATTGTAACTGTTGTATCTTCTTTTGTATTAGTATCAACTTTTATTGTATCTACAGCATTCATTATTCTGTCAAATGTTGACCCTTGATATAATTGTTTAGCTCTTGCCATAAAAGAACCTTCACCATAAGTAGAATCATAACCTTGTTGTAATTTTAAAAGTTCAGATGGAGTCATGTTACTAACATCTAATTCTGCCCATGCTTTTTCAGCCACGCTGGATAGTTCTTTTCTGTCTTCATCTACAGAGCTGCCTAATTTATTAATTATATCTAACATATCATTACTTACAGTGTTTTCGCATTCTGTAATAATCTTGTTATAATCAGCTAAAGCCTCTTCATTCAATTCTAATTCTTCAAGAGCAGAAGAAAGAGAAATGCCATTATTAATCTCATATTGTTGTAATACAATCTGCATATCCGATTGATTTTTTTCAGCAGCATTTAATAATCTTGTTATTGAATCAACATCACCATTATCCAAAGCAGATTCAATCTCTTTTGTAATCATATCTAATGCGGCTTGTTCATTGCCTGCTTTTGACATAATTGCATCTGTTACAGCGATTAGTTCATCTTCTGCTTGACCATTACCACAATAATATTTAGCTGCTTCTAAGAATGTTCTGCCATCAGCTTCTACATTATTTTCAAAAGCTTGTGCCAGTTTTAAAACAGTTTCCGGTGAATATAGAGAAAAATCGGCATTTGCCCATACTTTTTCAGGTGTTGATATCACCGTACCATTTTCATCTACAACATCACTTGTTAAAGACTGCAACAAATTTGAGAATTCTTCGCTTCCTTCATCAAGAACTTTTCTGCCTTCTGAATCTCTTGTAAATCCTTGATTTGCAGTTAGCTCTCTAATTAATGCAGTCTCTTTTGCAGCTTCTTCTGCCCAACTGTAGTAATTTTTTCTGCCTTCTGAAGCATTATACCATTTAGAACCAACTGGAATAAGTTCTAAAGCTGCATCTTTATCTACTAATAATAATTTTGCACCGTCATTTGTACCGGATGAAGATATTTTACCTTGTCCACCACTAATAAATATAGATCCTTCTGCATTAGAATTTTCTCTAGACCTTTGTTCAGGAGAGTTAGCAACTTTAATAGCCGCTTTTAAAATTGCTATTGTCTCCTTATCGTTAGGATCTTCAGGATTTAGAGAATATAGGCTACTAATGATATCATCAAGTGTTTTAGACATTTCGTAAAATTCATCTTGGCTGTCAGTTACATCTATATTAATATAATAATCGCCATTTTCATCTACGTGAATATATTGTGCATATTCACTTCCTCTGAATTGCTCAGGAAGATTAATTAATACATCGTTTTTTCTGTATGTGTCATCATAGTCGCCAATTAACTCACCGTATCCTTCCATTGCTTTAATTTCTTCAGCTGTTTTGAAATCAGAATATCCGGTTACTTCTTGTGCTTCTTGTTCAGCAAAATTGACTGTAACACCAAATTCTTGCTCTTCTTTATAATTTGGATCAAGTTTGCTTACGTCTATTTGAATATCAGATATTCCGTATGTTTTTTGTAAATCCTCAAAAGTATATGTTTTAAGTTCTCCATCAACAACTGTAGCAAATTTTATTTCACCTTTTTTTAAAGCTTCTGCATCTACAATTCCATCTTTATTTGCTAATTCTGTAAGTTCAGAAATACCGGCAGTTGATGAACCTAAAAAGTCCGATACACTATCAAAATTACCATCATCTTTTATAAGTTTTAAATCTACAGGATTTCCATTTTCATCTTTAAATTCAAACCCAATAGGATCGCCTACACATTCTTCTTCCTCTGGTTGTAAAACTACCGATTCTGGCTCATCTGCTTCTTCTATTTCTTGACCTTCTTGACCTTCTTCTTGTTTTATTTCGTCTATAGCAGTATCATAAGCAGAAACATTTTCTCTTAGTTGAGCAATATCAGCATCTATTTGAGCAGTTTGTTCAGCTTTGACGGTAGATAGATTTGATTGAGCATCAATATATGCCATAAATGCTTCTTTTGCTGCTTGAGCGTATTCATTTTCTTGCATTTCTTGAGAATTCAAGATTTCAGCTAGCTGAGTGTCTATTTCTACTCCTTCTTC
>CALUQL010000038.1 GCA_944322895.1 Candidatus Gastranaerophilales bacterium | reverse complement strand
GGTACATTCAAATTTGCACAAATGATGGAAGTACCTGTGTATTTTGTAAGTGCAATAAAAATGCCAAAAGATAGATACTGCATTCATTTGAAGAGATTTTATAATGCACAAACAAAAGCTATGACATTAATTAAAATGCAAAAAGAGTTTGTTGCGTTCTTAGAAGAAAAAACAAAACTTGCACCATATCAGTTTTATCACTTTTACAATTTTTTTAATGAATAGTATAATAATATAAGTATTTATGGTTGGGGTTTGTATGAAAAAGAAGTTTGTGTTTTTTATTTTGTTATGTTTATCTACTTTTGTAATGCCAGTATATGCTGTTGAAGAAAATATTGTAACAGTTCCAAAATGGGAAGATTATGTACCCGAAAAATATCAAAATCCGAGGGCTGATTTTACGAGAGGCAGTGCTATAGCAGAAATTGCAGTTGGTTCAGAGTTAACAGCGTTAATTATAACATCTCCTATTGGTGTACCGATGTTATGTCATGGTGTTACAAAGTTTAAACATGTTTCTTACAGAGATAAAAAAGCTAAATTTGAAGCAGGATTAAAAGAAGCTGAAAAAATAGAAAATCCGGCTGATAGAAAAGCATATTATGAAAAACTTTTAAAAAAGTGTAAATTCACAGAAAAGCAAAAACAAAAATTAGCTAAAAAACGTGAGAAAGAAGCTAAGAAAAAAGAAAAAGAAAACGAAAAGCTTAATAAAGAAACAGTTGAAGAATAAAAATTCTTTTTATTTTAATGCTTCTGCCTTTTTAAAGTCTTTTTCAGCTTCATTTTCTAAACCTTTTATTTTCTCTATTGATGCTTTCATATAATATGAATGTGAATCATTAGGCTTTAAAGATATTGATTTATTATAATCATTTATAGCACTTTCATAATTTTTCTTTTCGAAATGATAGAAAGCTCTTTGTTTGTATAATCTGTAATCATTAGGATTGATATTTATGGCACCGTTATAATCATTTATAGCGCCTTGAATATCTCCAATATAATATTTTATTTGTGCTCTGTATTCAAAGTATAAAGTATTAGTGTAATCATATTGTATTGCCATATTATAGGCATTAATAGCTTCATCATATTCTTTTATTTTCCTGTATACATCTGCTTTAAGAGCATATAATTGTGCATTTTGAGGAAACTTTATTATTGCTTTTGTATAAAAATCAATTGCATTTAAAAACATTTTGTTTTTTCGGTTAACTCTTGCAATTGCTTTATAGGTTTTTAATGATTTTGGCATTAGAGAAAGTGCTAAGAACAAATTGCTTAGTGCTTTTGGATATTCACCAAGATTTTCTCTGTTTATTCCTTTGTTGTAAACGGAATAAAATATAAAAAACCTTCTTATTCTACCAAAACCAAATAGAAACAATTATAATCTCCTTAGTTATTAAGACTGTGTATTGGGGCTGGAATCCTTCCCCCCCTGTTAATAAAAGTTTCAGAGGAAAGCTTATTAACATTCATTATAGGTGCTTCTCCTAATAAACCACCATATACGGCATAATCTCCTACTTTTTTATTCGGTACAGGGATTATTCTAACTGCTGTAGTCTTTTTATTTATCATACCAATAGCCATTTCATCGGCAATCATACCTGAAATTGTAGATTCAGGTGTATCACCCGGGATTGCTATCATATCAAGTCCTACAGAACATACACAAGTCATTGCTTCTAATTTATCAAAGGTTAAAACACCTTTTTTTGCAGCTTCAATCATACCAGCATCCTCTGATACAGGAATAAATGCACCAGATAAACCGCCAACATATGAACTTGCCATTATTCCGCCTTTTTTCACTGCATCATTTAGCATAGCAAGTGCTGCTGTAGTGCCGTGTGCACCTGCGTGTTCTAATCCCATCGCTTGGAAAATCCCTGCAACAGAATCACCAATAGCAGGCGTTGGCGCCAAAGATAGGTCTATAATTCCAAATGGAATATTCATTTTTTCAGCCATTCTTCTGCCTACAAGTTCACCTGTAGAGGTTATTTTAAATGCTATTTGTTTTATTTTATTTGCGAGTTCGCCAAAATCTGCATCTTTTGGTAAGTTTTCAACGGCTGCTCGAACTACTCCAGGGCCTGATACTCCAACATTTAAAGCACACTCGGGTTCTCCATAGCCATGGAACGCACCTGCCATAAATGGGTTATCCCCGGGTACATTACAAAAACAAACAAGCTTAGCTGCACCTATGCCATCCGCATTTGCAGTAAGATTTGCGGCTTGTTTTATTATTCCGCCCATTTTTTTGACCGCATCCATATTAATACCGGCTTTTGTAGATGCTAAATTAATTGAAGAACATACACGCTGAGTCTGTTTTAGTGCTTCAGGAATGCTCTCTATTAGAGCGATATCACCTTTTGTACAACCTTTTTCAACAAGGGCAGAAAATCCGCCTATAAAATTAACATTTACTTCTTTTGCAGCTTCATCTAATATTTTTGCAAGATAAACATAATCCATATCTTTGCAGGATTCTCCAACTAAAGAAATAGGTGTAACTGCTATCCTTTTATTTATTATAGGAATTGAATATTCATCTTCTATTTCAGATGCGTAATTATATAAATTTTTTGCGTATTTTGTTATTTTTTTATATATTTTGTCTCCAACTTCTCGGACATTTTCTCCGCAACAATCACGTAAACTTAATGCTAAAGTAACTGTTCTTATATCTAAGTTGTGAACCTTAATCATATTTATTGTTTCAATGATTGATTTTTCATTAAAAAAAGACATTTATTATTCCCTTAAATAGTGTGCATTTTATCAAAAATTTCTTTTTTCTGAATCCAAATCTCCATACCTAATTTTTGTCCGGATTCAACAACAGCTTCTTTTATTTCTTTAAAAGAATATTTTGATTTGCTGATATCAGCAAGCAAAAACATCATAAAACAACCTTGCATAATAGTTTGTCTTATATCTTCTATATTAACTTCGTATTTAGCAAGAACAGATGCAATTTCAGCAACTATGCCAACTTCGTCTTTTCCTGAAATAGTTACAATGATTTTATCTTCGCTCATTTTTGCTCCAATCTCTATTTATAACTATATTTTATTAGTAAATCAGTGTAAAAGCAATCATTTAGAACTTAAAATCACGTTCGCCATTTATTATTTTTTCAAGATTTTTTATTACAATCTGCTTCCTATTTTCATCTTTAAGTTTGGCGATTTCTTTTAAAAGAAGTTTTTCGCCTGTTTGTTTTGTTTTTTCAGAAGCATAATCAACTAAGTATTCTTTTAATGTCATTATTGCATTTGGATGGCAGAAGTTATGTATTTGTTGATCTTTACAGATAGACATAAATCTTTCGCCTGTTCGATTATTTCCGTAACAAGCTGTGCAAAAACTTGGCAGATAATCTAATTCCATTAACCAATTTACTACTTCATCAAGTGTTCTGTTATCATTAACTTCAAATTGACTTGAATCTTCATCTTCTTTTTCAGGTTTATAGTATCCGCCGACACTGGTTTTTGAACCGCCTGATATTTGTGAAACACCAAGCTCTAATAAAGATTTGCGGCATTCTTTATTTTCACGTGTTGATATTATCATACCTGTATATGGTACTGCTATTCTTAGTACTGCAACAATCTTTTTGAAAGTTTCATCATCAAGTCCGTTTGCGAAACTATTCGGGTCTATATCATCAGCTTTTCTTATTCTTGGTACGCTTATAGTGTGCGGACCTACGCCATATAGTGCTTCTAAGTGTTCTGCGTGCATTAAAATGCCGGCAAACTCATATTTATAATTTTCAAGTCCAAATAAAACTCCGATTCCAACATCGTCAATTCCGCCTTGCATTGCTCTGTCCATTGCTTCTGTATGGTAAGCATAATTATGTTTTGGACCTGTAGGGTGTAATTTCTCATAACTTTCTTTATTATAGGTTTCTTGGAATAATATATATGTACCTATTTTAGCTTCATGTAATTTTCTATAATTTTCGACTGTAGTTGCTGCAATATTTACGTTTACTCTTCTTATTGCTCCATTTTTATGCTTTATAGAATATATAGTATTAATTGATTCTAAAATATATTCAATAGGGTTATTAATCGGATCTTCACCTGATTCAATTGCAAGGCGTTTATGTCCCATATCTTGAAGTGCAATTACTTCATTCCTTATTTCTTCCTGTGTCATTTTTTTTCTTGGAATATGAGTGTTTTTAGCGTGGTATGGGCAGTATGTACAACCGTTTATGCAGTAGTTAGAAAGATATAAAGGTGCAAAAAGAACAATTCTGTTACCGTAAAAATCCTCTTTTATTTGTTTTGCAAGAGTGAAAATTTCATTATTTATTTCATCATTATTGCAAGCTAATAAAACAGATGCTTCTCTATGTGTTAGTCCCTTTTTTAGCTTCGCTTTTTCTATAATTTTATTTAGAAGAACTTTATTATCTTTATTTTTTTCAGCATATTCAATAGTATCTAAAACTTCTTGATGAGAAATAAATTCTTCTGCTTTTGTAGATTTTGGATTATACATTTTGACGCCTTTTTTCATCTACAGTATAACTCAAAAATTAAATGTATCCAAAATCAGTAAAGATTCAAAATAGTTGAATGATTAACTATTTGTTGCTATACTCAAGAAAAGGCGGTGTAATATGAAGAAAGATCTGGATTTATATTTTGAAAAGCAAAACGACAGCTCTAAATTGATTTATACAATTGGGCTGTTATGGGGACAAATTTCTAATAAATTGGATAGTTTACTTTCTAAATATAATTTAAATATTGCTAAATTTAACATATTAATGATTATTAAACATATTGGCAGTAAAGATGGTATTCAACAAAATGAAATAAGTCAAAGACTTTTAGTAACTCCCTCGAATATTACAAAGCTTTTGGACAGGCTTGAAAAGGAAAAAATGATATCAAGAAATCCAAAAGAAAATGATCGAAGAGTTAAACTAATAAAAATATCTGATACAGCTTCTTCTCTTTTAGATGAAATTTGGCCTTATTATTCTGCTGAAGTTATTAAAATAACTGAAAAACTTGCTGAAAATGATAAACAAGATATAGAAAAAATATTAGTTGAATGGTTAACTAATATTAAATAATGTAAATTAAAACCCAAAAACAATTGAATAGTTAATAGTTGAATGGTAAACTAATAATACAAATATTAAATAGGAGTATTATATGTTTAACTGCAGAAAACTATGTGATTTGAATTTTAGTTTTACTTATACAAGATTATTTTCATTTAAAATTTTGGTTGTATTTGGATACATTGCTTTATTGTTTAATATGTTAATAAGTTTTTTTACAGATATGGCATTAAGTTGGGGAGCTCAATTATTATTTTATCTTCTGATTAACGTTATCGGGTTATTTTTTGTATTATTGATTTTACTTGTATATTTATTGTTCTTTGTATCAATTATAGTTGATTTGACATTGTTTTTTAGTAAAAAAGCTACAGAAGAAGATTCTAAAAAAGAAGTTCAAAAAAGTATGCCTTTTTTAGTTTTAAATTCGTTTATATTTTTATATGCGTTGTGGTATTTAGGTTTTAATATTTTAATATTTTTATTTTTAGTTTCAGTAATTTGTCTGATAAAATACTTGTTTTCAAAAAATATTGAGAAGAATGGTTTACTTATAAGATTAGGCGTTATATCAATATTATTACTTTTAATGAGTAGAGGTATTGTAGAGGGAATAATTTTTGATAAAGGACATTGGAGTACAAAATATTTATTTAAAAATGAAATTATTGAGAACGTAAATTTGATGCAAAATGCGAAAAAAATAATGTTCTTAACAACCCCAAAGGATGGAAGCTCGATAATCGTAAATAAAATATATACTTATAACTTAAATAAAGGTAGGTTTGAATATGAAAAAGCTTTTATAAATGAAAATATTTTAAATGCCGGAGCTATAAGCTTAAATAATGATGAAGAATTAATCATAAGAAAGAAAAATATAAAAGGCAAAAGTATAATAGATATTGATATTTATAATAATTATACAAAAGATACAAAAAACATAAGAAGTATAGATAGAAAAATTTTAAATGAAGAAATTGTTTTACTAAAAAATGGTCATATATTAATGCTGCCGGCATTATGCAGTAGTTGTGAAAACTATGAAGTCTATAATCCGCAAAAAAACGAGTTTTATAATACAAAAAATAAAATTGAAGGTTATATTGATATAAGAAATGTTCAAATATTTAGTAATGGCAACTTGTTAATACCCTCAGGGAATAAATTTTATATTTATGATTTAGAAAAAAATATTTTTAATAAAGGTGCAGACATTAATGTAAATGATAAATGCGTATTATATAAAGATGAATATATTTTTAATTTTCAAGATGGTTATAAATACAGTTTTGCAGAAAATACCAAAAAGCAAATAAGAAAGTTAAAAAAATTCAAAGTTGAAAAAGCGATTGCTTTAGATAATGGTAATTTTATTATTTCTGGATTAGAAAAAAAACATAAGCTTTTAGGAAAATATGATCCTCGAGCTAGTTATTTTCAAAATACTGAAACTTATAAAATATATTTGTATATAACTAAGAGTGACCATTATGTTCTACTTAAGTCCTTTAATTCAATGTTGAAAGAATATGGTAATTATAATTCTTTAAAACTTGAAAATGGCGATGTATTATTTTGGAATAAAAAAAATAATGACATTACAATATATAAATACAGAAAAGATAAATAGAAAAGAGAGCTTTATATGAAAACATATAATTGTATATTTACAGGAGGCTCTGTTAGAGGTTTATGCTATGTTGGTGCATTAAAAGCATTCGAAGATAACAATATAAAAATTAATTGTTATTCAGGATCTTCAATAGGTGCTATATTTATGACAATGTATGCACTTGGGTATAGTGCAGAAGAAATTAAAAATGAGTTGGATAAAACAAATTTATGTTTTCTTTTTTCTGATTTTAATTTTAATTTGATTTCAGATTTTGCTTTATCCAAAGGCGAAATTTATCTCAGTTGGCTAAGAGAAAAAGTTGAATCAAAATATTATGGGGAAAATTATGTAAAAGGTAAAATGAAGCCGGTTTGTTTTAAAGATTTAGATAAAGAAATTTATATTATAGCAACTGATTTAGAGGAGAGCTTACCTTTTGTATTTTCAAAAGAAACAACACCAGATACAGAAGTTGCAGTTGCATTAAGAATTTCTTCTTCAATGCCTGGATTATTGCCTATTTATAAATTTCAAAATAAATTTCTTATAGATGGTGATATTTTGCGAGCCAAACCAATATGGGATGTTTTATCATTTTTACTTGATAGAAAAGAGACAATATTGGAATTTAGAATTACAGGTGGAAATCAAAATAAAGTTTCGAAAAATCCTATCAAATTAGTTAATTCAATAGTAAATGTAGCTGCATATACCATTGATAATGAATATACTAAGATGCAAGATAATAATAAAATACAGAAAATACAAATTGATATTGATGGGGTTAGTTTTATTGAGTTTAATTTATCAAAAACTAAGAAGGAAGAAATATATATGAATGGTTATTTATCGACTCAAAAATATATTAAAAATCAAATAAATTGAGTATAATTCAGTTTGTTTGATTTTAATAATAGTTTAGTAATTATCTTTAACCTTCTTCGGTAGGAAGATAGTCTAAAGTAATATAATGGAAGTTATTATTATATTCTTCATTGTCTACTACGCGAAATTTTGCGTCAGGCTTCATAATACATTGTTCTATACCGTCAAAGGATGGAAATCTTAGTAATTTTGAACCTTTTGGTAAATTAATTTTGAATAATATATAGTCTTTGTTTCCGCCATAATTACCAATTGTTTTCTTTGCAGAAGTACTAACATATATTGGAGTAGAATCAAGAATAACATCTTGTCCTTTTTTCATATTTTTCATCATTTCAAAATAGTCGTTACTATCTTTTGTCCATCCAGCGGAAATCACTCGATATACAGTATGGGATTTCTCTGTTGGAGAAAGTGAATTAATTGCTGCTATGGCATCTTCTTTTTGTCTTTGAACTTCGTTTACAAAATCTCTTTTTGCTTGTTCTAATCTTTGTTGGGTATCTTCTTCATTTAATCCTTTATATTTGCATTCATCTAATACTTCTCTCTTTCTATAGTGAATTAATTCACCATGTTTATCATAATATCTTATTGGTTCTGCTAAAGAAGAAGTCAATCCGAGAAGGCTTGTAAGATCAACGCTGCCAGTTGACGGGACAAGTTCAGTTCTTGAAAATTCTTGTTCAAGACCAATATTAGGTAATTTTTCTACATTAAAATCTTCGTAGATTCTCTTTCCAAATGTTGGTTTATAAAACAAATTACAATTATTTTGTTCTGTTTGCTTTATGTTTTGAGAATTTAATTCTAATGATTTTTTTTGAGTATTAGTTTTACGGAAAGAAATCGAATTAATTGCAGAAATTTTCATAATAAATCCTTTTTCTGTTATAAAAGTTCGTGAAAATAAAAATTGCTAATTATTCAACTTTACAGAAAAATATACCCGATTGGGTAATATATTATAATCATATTTCTAATTATACTTGTTATGATTTGTGACTAGCCGAATAAGTAGGAAAGATATGCAAAGTATAGCAAATTTATTTTCTTTAAATCCTCTGAGAGATGTGATTATAGACAACTGTGAAGATATCGTTACGGTAAAAGATATAAATATGAAATATGTTTTTTGTAATAAAGCATTTCTGCGTTTATTGGGGTTAAAAGATAAAGTAAATGTTGTAGATAAACAAATTAATGAAATTTTTGATGATAAAAATTCAAAAATAATTAATGGAAATTGTGAAATAATAAAGCAAACAATGGATTCAAAATCTTTTGTATTTGAGGTGGAAAAAGATTTTTGTTCCAGAATAGTTAAAACTACATCTTATCCTATTTTAAAAGATGGAGTTTTTAATGGAATTTTATCAGTTTCTAAGGATTTTGATAAAGATGAAGAAGCAAAAAATAAACTTATTGATAAGTTTCAGCTTGTAAATTCTTTTTTGGAAAATATTCCTATTTTGACTTATATTAAAGATCTACATAATAACTATCTTGTAGGTACAAAATACTCGAAAGAATTTTTTCAATATGGTATTGATTATTATGCCGGTAATATAAAACTAGATTTGAAAAAATCTGCCAATATAATAGCCGAAGAAGACAGGTATGTTATAAAAAATAAAAAAGCATTAATAAAAGAAAAGATATTAAAGTCTATAGAAGGAACTGAACATTGGTATAAGATATATAAGTCTCCCGTATATGATGAAAGAAAAGGAATAAGCGGAATAATAACTCTAGTTCAAAATATAGATGAAGATAAGAAGTTAGAAGTGCAGAAAGAACTTTTTCTTGCAACAATGACACATGATTTAAAAAATCTTTTACAAGCACAAATTAGTAGTTTGCAATTACTATCAAGAGGAAAATTCGGAACAGTCTCTGAAAAACAAAAAGAAATATTGGATATGATAAATGAATCTTCATCTTTTATGAGAGAGATGATCTATTCAATTTTATCTACATATAAATATGAAAATGGTATGGTTAAATTAAATAAAGTTAATTTTAATATAGATGAGTTAATTAAAACTTGTATTGAAGAAGCGCAATTCTTGGCACAGGAAAAAAATATAGTTATAGAATATAAAAGAGACTCAGATATATCTATAGTTAATGCAGATGAAGGTCAAATAAGAAGAGTTCTTTCAAATATTTTAAATAATGGAATAAATTATGCATATAAAAACACAAAGATTATTATTACTTTTGTTCAAGAAGAAGATACGATTTTAATAAAAATAAAAAATACCAGTGAGCCAATTCCTGAAAGTATGAGAAAACGTATATTTGAAAAATATGTAGCCGGTAATGGAATCAGTAGAATTGGATTGGGTCTATATTTTTGTAAAAAAGTTATTGAAGCGCACAATGGCAGAATATCTCTAAATGCTTATGGAAATCATAATGAGTTTGTAATTGAACTTCCAATGAGAAAATCTGAACTTAATACAAATGTTTTACGGTTTGTATAGACTGTTTTAAATTTATTTTATAAGTTTTTTAATTGATATAGCACTTGAAATTAAAGAGTTAACAAGTAATAAGCAAATAAAAGGATTTTCTGATGTAATTGCTTGGATTTTTAATGTTAAAATTTTGAGTTTTATTTTTTTATCATTCGGATTATTTCTTTGTTCGTTTGTAAGATTATATAATTGGTAATTATAATCATCAAGTTTTGCTTCTCTTTTAATTTGTTTAATTCTATATTTTTGTTTTAATTGGGCAAGTTTATTCTTGCCGGCCATATTATGAGAAATATTGGCAATTTCTATATTGTAAGTTTCTTTCCTTGCTTCATATTCTTCTTTACTATAAAAATATTGGTAATACTCATCGGAAGGAAGGTAGGAACGGAAATTCTTATTTTTCTGTTTATTATTTCTATATGTTTCAAGAACAGCGTTCCCTTCTACAGAGTCAATATTTGCTTTTATAGAACTTTTTATTTTATTTCTGTCGTAATTTTTATTTAAAGGAAGATTTTTACCAATTTCTTTTTTTCTAAATAAATGGTATTTTGATGCAATTGATATTGAATATGCTAAAAGTTCTTTATCCTTTTCTATATCATTTTTTCTAAAACGGAATAGTGAATGATTTTGTGATTTATAACTTTTGTTGTTGCTTTTTATAGTTTGTAGTTCTTGCAAAATAGGATATAGTTCAGCTTCTAATTCTCTGAGTCTATTTGTATTCTTGTTTTTAGTAGAGTTATATTTCAAATCATAGTATTCCATTAATTTGTTTAGAGTCTGAGTATCATCACTAAATAAATTTTGTTCGGCAAAGATTGCAAAATCTTGTGCTGTTTTAGCATCAAAGATAGGTGATGTCATTGTCTTGTATGAAATTCCGTCATAAGACATTATAATAGTTGGAGCTTCGTGTTGTTTTATATTTTCAATTAAGGTTTCTTTTACTAGTTTATCTCTATCTTCTTGTGGAATACTATTTCTATCTATTGCTTCTTTAGAATGATATAGTTCATGAGCTATTACTTGCCCGATATTATCACAAGTTCTGTTTATATAACTATTTGCATAAAATCTAATTATATGTTTATCTGAATCATATTCGCCCAAATTATAATGAGTAGTATTTTCATCTGTATTATTTGTAGAAACATCCTGTGTTCCATCTGGATAATAATTATATGTTTCATTTTCATACACAATTTCTAAGGTTGGTTTAATATCATTCTGAATACTGTTTTTATTGCATAGGTCGTCAAAAATGTCGATTACTTTTTTGTTTAGTTCATCTCTATCTATCTCAATAGGTTTTTGTTTTCGCTGGTATAATTGTGGAATTTGATAATTTGGAATTGGTATATATGAATTTGGGTTGTTGAAGCCTTTTTTTATTGAACCTAAAAGATAATCATATGCCATAGCAGTAGTAGAAGCTGTGGTTGAAGCAGTAGTAGAAGCAGTAGTTGAAGCTACTGTAGATTTTAGAATTCTACTGTTATTATTGATAGAATATAATTCCATACTATTCCTTTACTTTAAGCTTTTTAAAACAAAGGAACTTATATAATTGCCAAATAAGAGATAAAATTAAGAAATTTTAACAAAGAAGAGTGCTTGAATGAGATTTTTTTTTGTGTTATAAGAAAGGTACTGTGAAAATATATTTTCACTAGTTCAACGAATGGAAGTTTAGAACACTGAAAAAACAAATAAGATTAGCTCAATGTGCCGGGTTCTGTTACGGAGTTAAAAGAGCAGTCGAAACAACTAAAAAAGTCAAGATAGAAAATGCATCTAAAAAAGTATGGGTACTTGGTGAACTCATACATAATTCGCATGTTATAAAAGAACTTGAAGGATTAGGTATAATGACTGTTGATGATTTGCCTGAAAATGAAAGTGGAATATGTATCGTAAGAAGTCATGGTATGGCACCTCAAAAAATAAAAGAGGTAGAAGAAAAAGGATTTGAAGTTGTTGATTTGACTTGTTTAGATGTAAAAAAAGTTCAGCAAAAAGCTATCCAGTTGGCGCAAGAAGGTTTTCTTGTTTTGATATTGGGAAAGCCTGAACATCCTGAAGTTGTTGCAATTAAAGCAAATGCAGATATGTTTTCTGAAAATGTTTTTGTAATACCGGATATGGCTTCTTTGGAAAAATTATCAACTAAACTTAAATCAATAAAACGAATAGGTGTTGTAATTCAAACAACACAGAAGCTTGAGTTCTTACAAGAAGTAGTAAATTATTTGATACCAATAGCAAATGAATTAAAAGTTTTCAATACTATTTGTCAATCAACAGCAAAACGTCAACAAGAAGCAAAGGAACTGGCTAAAACTTCTGATTTGATGATTGTAGTGGGCGGAAAAAACAGTGCAAATACAACTCATTTGGCAGAAATTCTAAATGAAATTACTACAACTATTCATATAGAAACTCAAGAAGATTTAGATGAATATAAATCAATAATAGAAAAATCCAAAAATATAGGAGTAACCGCAGGAGCCTCCACTCCTGAAAATATAATCAAAAGTGTAATTGATAAATTAAATGAAATATAAGAAAGGATAAAAGAAAATGACAAACACAATTGAACAACAAGACGAATTCGTCAGATTATTAGAGGAAAGCTACAATTATAAATTTTCAGTAGCAGATGTAGTAAAAGGTATAGTAATTAAACAAGAAAATGATGGTTTCTTGGTTGATATCGGTGCTAAAACTGAAGCATTCTTACCAAATAGAGAAATTACAAATAATCAGGTTGATGACAGAGATTATTCAGAATATTTAACAATTAATGATGTAAAAGAGTTTTATATTCTAAAAGAAGAAGGTGATGATGAAAATGATAGAATCATTCTTTCTTTGAAAAAATTATCTTGTGCAAAAGCTTGGCAAGAACTTCAAAATGCTAAATATAACAATGAAACAATTCTTGCAAAAGTTGTTCTTATTGTTAGAGGTGGTGTAATTGTTGAAGTATCTGATTTAAGAGGATTTGTTCCTGCTTCTCAATTAAGAACAGGTGCTCCTTTTGATGGTTTAATCGGTCAAGATATCGAAGTTAAAGTTTTAGAAGCTGATGCAAAGAAAAATAAATTAATTTTATCTCAAAGACAAGCAGTTGCTGAACAAAGAGAACAAGTTGTTGATGAAATAATTTCTCAATTAGAAGTCGGTTCTGTTGTAAAAGGTGAAGTTGTTAGAATTGCTGATTTCGGTGGTTTTATTGATATAAACGGTGTTGATGGTTTATTACCAATCTCTGAAATTTCTTGGCAAAGAATTAAACATCCATCAGACGTTATTTCTTTAGGTCAAGAACTAGAAGTTAAAATCTTAAAAATAGATATGGATATGAAACGTATAAGCTTAAGCTTAAAGAGAATGGGGGATAATCCTTGGGAATCTATTGAAAATGAATTCCAAGAAGGTCAAGTAATAAAAGGAACTGTTAATAAAGTAACTTCTTTTGGTGCTTTTATTAATATTTATCCTGGTGTAGAAGCATTGTTGCCTTCTGCAGAAATGGAACCTGCTAATGCAAATCCTTTTAACTTGTATAATGTTGGTGATGAAGTTGAAGTATTAATTAAAAAATTCACACCTCAAGAACACAGAATTGCTTTGAGTGTAAAAGATATTCAAAAGTAATCTTGCAAAATTTTAAAAGAGGAAGTTTTTAACTTCCTCTTTTTTTTGTTAATAAAAGTTAATATAACGTTTCCTTATGTCAATTTTGAAAGTTGATAAGTTTTCAAGGAAATATGAAAGCAGTGTAAGGAAAAAAATATGAATGTATCTGTAGTTAATTCAACAACATCAACTCAAAAAGGTAAAAAAATAGGAACTGTCGCCGGTTTTGGCGTTGGTGGTGCGTATGTTGCTAAAAATGGAAAAGATATTTTTCAATCAGGAATAAATGCTTTAAAATCTGCTGATTCAGTCAGTGTAAAGAAAGCTAAAGCTATTGCAGTTGGTGTTTGTGCTGCAGTTGTTGGTGGTCTTGCTCTTGTTGGTCGAATAACAGGTGCTTTAATCGGTAAAGCTATAGATAAGAAGAAAGAAAAAGAATTGGAAATTAAAACTATACTTGCTGATGCTGTTCAAAAAGAAATAGATAAAGGATCTGTTAAGACTTTTTCCGTTGAAGAAATCGAAAAAATATTAAAAAAATCTAAATAGTATAATTACTATATAGGAAAGACAGGTTATATATAACCTGTCTTTCTTCATTTGAGCATATTTTTTAAATATATTCCTGTATATGAGTCTTTGCATTTTGCAATTTCTTCCGGCGTTCCTTCAGCTATAATCATTCCGCCTTCATCTCCGCCTTGTGGTCCTAAATCTATTATATGATCAACTGTTTTTATTAAATCAAGATTATGTTCTATTATTAGTATTGTATTTCCTGCATCTGCAAGTTTATTTATTATTTTAATAAGCTTATCTAAATCATACCAATGAAGTCCAACTGTTGGTTCATCAAGCAGGTATAGCGTTTTACCTGTGGAGCGTTTGTTTAATTCGCTGGCTAATTTTATTCTTTGAGCTTCACCGCCAGATAGAGTTGTAGCACTTTGTCCAAGCTTCATATATCCTAACCCGACATCATTCAATGTTTGGAGTCTTGTTTTTATTTTGGGAATATTTTCAAAAAATTCCAATGCTTCAGATATACTCATTTCAAGGACTTCTGATATATTTTTACCTTTGTATTTTACTTCAAGTGTTTCTCTGTTGTATCTTTGTCCTTTGCAAACATTACATTTTATATATACATCTGAGAGAAAATTCATTTCAATTTTTGTAAGTCCATCGCCCTTACAAGCTTCGCAACGTCCGCCTTTTACATTAAAACTGAATCTTCCTGCTTTATAACCTCTCATTTTTGCTTCGGTTGTTTGAGCATATAATTCTCTTATATATGTAAATACGTCTGTATATGTAGCTGGATTTGAACGAGGTGTTCTTCCTATTGGTGATTGGTCAATACAAATAACTTTATCTATATTTTCAAAACCTTCAATTTTATCTATTCCTTGTGGTTTGGGTTTATTTTTATTTAGTTTATGTATTGCATATTGATATATTAAATCATTCATCAATGTAGATTTTCCGCTGCCTGAAACTCCTGTTAATGCAACAACTTTTCCAAGCGGAATTTTTATGTTTATATTCTTTAGATTGTTCTTGTGCGCATTGATTACTTCTAAGTAGTTGCCATTTCCTTCTCTTCTTTTATTAGGAATTGGAATTTTTCTTTCCCCGCTTAGATATTGACCTGTTAAAGATTTTTTTGAGGCAATAATATCATCTAAGGTGCCTTGTGCTATAACTTTTCCGCCGTTTACTCCGGCATAAACACCAATATCTACAATATGGTCTGCGCTTCTTATTGTATCTTCGTCATGTTCAACTACAATTAATGTGTTACCTAAATTACGGAGTCTTATAAGGGTTTTTATTAACATATCGTTATTGTATTGATGTAAGCCTATTGAAGGTTCATCAAGTACATATAAAACACCTGACAGTCCACTCCCTATTTGTGTGGCAAGTCTTATTCTTTGTGCTTCTCCGCCTGATAGCGTGCCTGCCATTCTTGCTAAATTCAAATAACTTAGCCCTACGTCAAGCATAAATTTAAGACGTGCTCTTATTTCTTCCAAGATTTGTTTTGCTATTGTAAGCTTGTAGTCATCTAATTCCAAATATAAATCTGAGAAAAATTTATATGCATCTTTAATTGACATTAAGCATACATCATATATGTTTTTCCCCATTATTGTTACTGCAAGCGAAAATGGTTTTAATCTGGCTCCTTTACAGTCACTACACGGAATTTGCGACATATATTCTTGTATGTAATCTCTTACTTCTTCAGAATTTGATTCATTATATTTATTCATAAAGTATGGAATTACACCTGAAAATGGGCGTTTTTGTGTTACATATCTTGTTCCGCCAAATTCTTTAAACCTTAGTTTTACGCATTCTCTACCACTTCCGTATAGTATAATTTTTTGATGTTCTTCAGTTAAGTCATTAAACGGAATATTCATATCTATTCCGAAATGTTCTGCTACTGAAGATAAAACATCCTGATAATACTGGTTTCCTGTTTTTGCCCAAGGATATATTGCGCCTTGTGCTAGTGATTTTGTTCTATCCGGAATTAACAGATTTTCATCCATTTCAAAATGTGCACCCAGTCCTGAACATGTAGGACAGGCTCCATAAGGACTGTTAAAACTGAATATTCTTGGTGCCAGTTCCTCAAAGCTTAGATTACAATTTGGACATGCAAGTTTTTCTGAGAAAATCATTTCTTTATCGCCGATAACATCGACAATTAAAAGCCCGTTTGATTTTTCTAAAGCAATTTGTGCACTGTCTGTTAATCTTGATTTTGCACTTTCTTTTATAATAAGTCTGTCTACAACAACTTCTATTGTATGTTTCTTGGTTTTATTTAATTCTATTTCATCTTCATCTAAATTATAAATTTTGCCATCAATCCGAACTCTTATAAAACCTTCCTGTTTCAATTCTTCAATTAGGTTTATGAATTCTCCTTTTTTTCCTCTTACAATTGGGGCTATTAATTGAATTTTTGTTCCTTCTGCAAGCGTATAAATTTTATCTACAATTTCATCAATTGATTGAGGGGCTATTTCACATCCGCATTCAGGACAATGAGGTGTTCCTATTCTAGCAAATAATAATCTTAAATAGTCATATATTTCTGTTACTGTGCCGACAGTAGAACGAGGATTGTTGCTTGTTGATTTTTGATCTATAGAAATAGCAGGAGATAACCCATCTATACTTTCAACATCGGGTTTATCCAGTTGTCCTAAAAATTGTCTTGCATAATTAGAAAGACTTTCGACATATCTTCTTTGACCTTCTGCAAATATAGTATCAAAAGCCAATGAACTTTTTCCCGAACCGGATATGCCTGTAAAAACAATAAGTTCATTCTTTGGCAACTCTAAACTTACATTTTTTAAATTATGCTGATTAGCTTTTCTGATTATTATTTTATCATTCATACAAATATTATTGCACGAATAAAGTTTTTAGAATATTTTGATATTTTTATCGTTTTGTTAAATGTTTTATGGGGAAATTGAAATGGCAAGAGTATTATGCATAATCACTTCTAAATCCTTTTGATGTAGAAATGTTTCGTCCGATTTTTTTAATTTGTTCTGAAATATCATTTATGCAATTGTCTGAAGATTTCTTATTTGGATATATTTCATATTTATTTTTATGTTCAGAAATTGTAAAGTTAGGCATTATTACATTTGCACCTGATTGTAGTGCTATAATTTGTCCGTTTTCTCTTAGTGTTTCCATTGCGGTAGTTGCAGGGATATTTATATCCGGTAGTAATAATCTTGTTATAGCCATAACCCTTAAAGACAACTCAAAATTATCATTTGTTTCATTTGCTAGCGGAGTATTAGGGTGAGGTATAAATGGACCAATTCCAACCATATCGGCATTTAGTTCTTTAAAAAATAATATATCATCTGCCAGAGAATCAATTGTTTGGTTTGGCAGTCCTACAAGGCATCCAGTTCCTGTTTCTAAACCTAGTTCTTTTAGGTCTTTCAGGCATCTTAATCTGTTTTCAAAGCTCATATTAGGATGCAGTTTTCTATACAAAGTTTTATCTGTAGTTTCAATTCTAAGTAAAAATCTGTCTGCACCTGCATCTTTAAATGCTTTATATTCATCTTTAGGACGCTCACCTATACTTAAAGTTAATGCAACATCATATTTTTTTATCTTCTTTATTAAGTTGCAAAGTTTTTCTTTAGACCAAAATATATCTTCTCCGCCTTGAAGAACGATAGTTTTATAATTAGATTTTATAGCATTATCAACTGATAACAGAATTTCATCTTCTGTTAGTCTGTATCTTTTTATACTATGGTTGTCATATCTTAATCCGCAGTAAAAACAATTACAACGACAGAAATTTGTAAACTCAATCAATGCACGCAAATGAATGTTATCGCCTTTTGTTTTTTTTCTTATTTCATCTGCCGCATTATATATTGAGTTGTCTTTAGACTCTAAAAGTTCTATAATTTCTTCTTTTG